>JBAXXD010000016.1:0-55379 GCA_037128135.1 Verrucomicrobiia bacterium | reverse complement strand
CAACTCGACAACCTTCTCGCCCACCGGACAGGAACGATCTCAGCGAGCGGTCAGGGAGCACAAACTCCCTGACCGCTCGCTGAGATCGTTCCTGCCGGTGGGCGAGAAGGTTGTCGAGTTGGATCGGACGCACCACCGTGGCGAGCGGGCGGGACCAGCTGCGGGTCATTGCGTCGGCGACCGCCTTTCTCATGGGCGATGCCGGGGTCGTCTTGTTGCGCTCGATCCCGGCCATGAACCGCTCGAGGTCTTCGATCGTGACGCGTCCGCCGGCCCCGCTGGCGGGGATGCCCGACAGGTCCGCCGCGCGCAGCCCGAGATCAGCCATGCGGGCCTTCATGCGGGGCGAAAGGTAGCTGGCACCGCCGGCATGGGCCGGGACAGGAAGTCCGCCTTGGATGGTCGGCTCGACCGCTGCCGGGGCGGGAGGCTTTTCGACGCGCTTCTTCTCCGGGCGTCCGGCCTTCGGCGGCTCGTCTTCATCGAGCCCGAGGCGCTTGGCATCCTCCGAGCTCACTTCGATCGAGCCAAGCACCGCTCCGACGGGGTAGCTGGTCCCGGCTTCCGCGAGGATCTGGCTGAGAGTTCCCGAGCAGGGTGCGGTCACTCCCATCACCGCCTTGTTTGTCTCGACTTCAATGATGTCGCTGTCGGCCTGCACGGAATCGCCTTCCTGAAAAAGGATGCGGACAATGGTGGCCTCGGCGATGGACTCGCCAAGCTGGGGCATGAGGATGGGAACGATGGCCATGAGAGTTTAAATATTTAGCAACCGACGGGCGGATTCGGCAATAGCGTTGGCGGTCGGCCGGTGGACCGACCAGAGATTCGGATGGTAGGGCACCGGTGTGTCCTTGGCGTTGAGGCGCATCGGCGCGACGTCGAGCAGCCCGAACCCCTCGCCGGTCACGCGGGCGATCACCTCGGCGGCCACCCCGCCCCATGGCCATTCCTCGCTCACGCAGAGAAGCCTGCCCGTGCGGGCGACCGAAGCCAAAATGGTATCGGTGTCGAGCGGCTTCACCGTGCGAAGATCCACAATCTCGACCTCGTAGCCGTCGTTCGCCAGCTCGACCGCGGCCGCGAGCGCCTCGTGCAGCATCGCCCCGTGGGTCACGATCGTGGCATCCCGCCCGGCCCGCGCCAGACGCGCCTTGCCCACCGGCAAAACCGACTCCGGAAGACCGTCCGCCTTCAGATGGTAATAGAGAAACTTATGCTCGCAAAAGATGACCGGGTCATCGAGCGCGACGGCCTCGAGGAGCATGCCGTATGCGTCCTCGACGGTGGCGGGAGTCATGACGACGAGGCCTGGATAGTGCGCGTAGAGCGCCTCCATGCTCTGGCTGTGGAACGGCCCGCCGCCCGAGGTGCCGCCGGATGGGAGGCGGACGACGATCGGGCAGGGGATCCCGGTCCGGTAGTAAAGAGTGGCCGCGTGGTTGACAATCTGGTTGAATCCGCAGGTGGAGAAGTCGGCGAACTGCATCTCGACGATCGGCCGCATCCCCTCGATCGCCGCGCCCACAGCCATTCCGATGATCGCATCCTCGCTCAGAGGGGCGTCAAAAACCCGGCCGGGAAATTCTTTGGCGAGGTTCTTGGTGGCCTTGAATGCCCCGCCGAAATTTCCGATATCCTGTCCGTAGAGAAAGACCCGCGGATCCTCGGAGAGGGCTTTTTCCTGCGCCAGTCGGATGGCTTCCAGATAGGTGATCATACGCCGGCGTAGTGTTCGGAAAATTCGGAATTTGAGAACGCGGCCCAGTCGTCCTCCTCCGGGTCGGGTGCGGGTTCGCGGCGGACCTTGTCCACGGTCGCATTCACTTCTTCTTCGGCCTGCTGGCGCCACTTCGCGCACTCGTCTGCGGGAGCCCATTTTTCTGCGACGATCCGGGCCTCCGCGAGAAGCAGGCAGTCGCGTCCGAGGGGAGAGGCTTTCAGCGCGGGATCCACATAGCTGCCGTCATCATGCTCCCCGTGGCCGACGAGGCGGAGCAGGTCACCGACGACGAGCTGGGGGCCGCCGCCTTCGCGCGCCGCGCGAACCGCTTTGCGCAGCGTCTTGAGGCATTGCTCGAGATCCGTTCCATCCACCTTGTGGCCGGCCACGCCGTAGCCGGCCGCCTTGTCCACGAGGTCCGCGCAGGCGAACTCGCGGGTGTTCGGCGTCGAGTAGGCATACCGGTTGTTCGCGATGACGAGAATGAGGGGAAGCTTCTCGACGGCCGCCGCATTCAGGCCCTCGTGAAACGCCCCGGTCGAGGTGCCGCCGTCGCCGAGGCAGGTCGCTCCGACCATCCCGCTCTCGCCCCGCATCCGGCGCGCCAGCAAGGCGCCGGCGACTGCGGGGATCATCGCGCCGAGGTGGCTGATCATCGCATAGTAGCCTTCGCGCGGGCGGCCCCGGTGGATGTTTCCGTCGCGCCCGCGCATCGGCCCAAGCTGCGAGCCGAGATACGTGCGGAGCGTGTCGAGCACGGTGTCGCCAAACGCCATCCTCCCGGCCTGGTCGCGGATCAGCGGCGCGTAGATATCTCCCTTGCGCAGGGGAATCCCGACCGAGACGCTCAGCGCCTCCTGCCCGCGCCCTAAAAAAACCCCGCCCTTGATCGCCCCGGCCCGATACAGGCTCGCCAGCTTCTCCTCGAGCACCCGCGCCAGCAACATCACGCGGTAGGCCTTGATGAAATCGCCGCCGGTGACGGGCGGATCCTCTTTTTTTCTCGGCATTAGAAAAAGTAATACATACGGGCGCCAGTACCTGCAACATATTCAGCACACATATTCTGCACACCTCGCGGAGACCACCGCGCCGCGGAACAAAGAAGACGCTCCGGAAAGCCGCGGGCCTCCCGATCAATCGTGAAGGATTTCGTTGGCGAGTTCGTTCCGGTCATCCGGATTTTCATCATCCGGATTTTCACTTGGCGAAACAGGCCCCGGGAATGTAGTGTCCCCTCTTCCTCAGGGTGGGGGACTCAGGAGACAACACAAGAAACCATGCTATTCCAACCGCATCAGAAAATTCTATTTCAAGGCGACAGCATCACGGATTCCGGGCGCAACCGTGATGATGCCAACTCGCTGGGGGGAGGCTATGCAATGATGGCGTCTTCCTTGATACAGGCTCGTTATCCGGAGCTCGGACTCCAATTTCTCAACAGAGGGAACTCCGGCAATCGGGCTGTTGACCTCGCCGGGCGATGGCAGGCGGACTGTCTGGATCTCAAGCCGGATTGGGTGTCCATTCTGATTGGCGTCAACGACTGCTGGCGCAGGTTCGATTCCAACGATCCGACCCGCGCGGAAGTTTTTTCCAAGCATTGCCGGGACATCCTCGATCGCACACGGAGCCGTGGAATCGGGGTGATCCTCTGCGAGCCGTTCGTTCTGCCATGCCCGCCGGACCGCGAGGCCTGGAGAGAGGATCTGGATCCAAAAATCCATGCCTTGCGCAAACTCGCCTGTGAGTTTGGAGCGACGCTGGTTCCCTTCGATGGGATTTTTGCGTCACACAGCGTCCTGCAGCCGCCCGCTTTTTGGGCAGCTGATGGCGTTCATCCCACCCTTCCCGGGCATGCCCTGATGGCCGCCGAGTGGATCAAGGTCGTCACGGCGCGCTGAAAATCTCCTGGCGTCTTCTCAGGAACCCGCGCCGCCTGATTGCCAGGAGAATGGGAATAGGGAGGACCCGGGAGTCAGAGAGGGTTCACTCAACTTGTCGCACGCGCGTGTCGGGCGTGTTGGCAAGGGGCGGGGTGAGCCTCAGAGGAGCGTCCGACACGGACCGCGCATGCCTTTTTGATGTGGCCATGCGATTATTTAAAATGCTCTAATCGTACCGGCAGTGCTTTTGCGTGCAGAGCATCAGCCAGCGCATCCGCCCGACGCCGGTGCCGGCGGCCAGGGAACCAGCCGTGGTGAGGGTTAGTCCACCTCCGGAACCCGCTTTCTCGAAATCCGAAATGACGCGTTGGCGGATTTCCTCTGGTCCGGCGTTGCGGAGCATGAAAGGCGGCATGTGGCCCTGGATCATGGCGCCGGGCATTTTCAGGCGGATATTGCGCACATCAATTTCGGGGCCGTAGTTCACCTCGCGGATTCCCAGCGCATTTTGGTAATCGAGCAGGTGTTCCATATTGCTGTCGGAATGCTGGTAGCGCCGGGCGTCCCCCGGGGCAAAAGCATTGAGAACCGCTTCCAAAACCGGATAGCAATATTCTTTGTACCATTCCCTGTTGAACAGCGCGCAATTGTCATCTGTGATCCACCAGCCGGGGTGGGTATTGCCGCTGAACTCTCGCAGGACCCGGTTGAACTCGATCATCTTGGCGGAGAGGAGTTCGCTGAACCGCTTCATCAATTCCGGATGATCTTCCATCCAGAAAAAGACATCTTCGGCGGTGAGGACAGAGGTGAGGATCGTCGCCGGGCCCCGGCCGCCGGTGCCCAGCGCGGGCAGCGGCTTGCCGGCGGCTTTGCGTTCATACCATTCCTTGAGAAAGGGCTCGGGCAGAGCCCAGTCTTTCATCGCGGTCGTTTCCACCCGATCCAGAATGCGTGCGAATTCCTCCGGGGAGTTCGTGGCCGGCTGCAACCAGGGAGTTCCCCGTTCTTCATAAAGATACTCCGAACCAAAAAGATTCTCGATGCGTTTCGGCGCGTGTTCCCAGGTGTCCTCCTCAAAAAACGTTTTGCCGACATGCTTCCGGGTGATCTCGTTGGCCTCCTTGTGGAGTGCGTCGCGGTGGTTCTTTTCCCGGTAATAACGGATGGTGGAACCGACATCGAGAAACTCGAACAGCCAGTGGTCATCCGGAGAAAAAAACAACCCACAGCGGGGCTTGTCGGCGGAAAATTTTCCGCACCGCTCGTTTTCCTGCCAAAACGCTTCGGGATCGAGTTCCCGCGAGATCTCAATAAATGTTTGTTCTTTCATCTGAAAAAAATCCCGAACGGTATGAGCAGGTTCTCAATAAATGCCAGCAAGTATCGGCGGCAGTATTGGCGGCAGTATTGGCGGCAGCCTTGACAAGGCAACCGCTCTCCCCTGCGCCAAATCCTGATGTTGCAAGTTGCTGCTTTTGTCTCAGAGGAGATCCTGCTGGGCGGTTTTTTGCGGCGGGGGGAGGCCGAGTTTTCTGTAGGCCTTCGGGAGGGCGACGCGGCCTTGGGGGGTGCGCTTGAGGAAGCCCTGCATGATGAGGAAAGGTTCGTGGACCTCCTCGATCGTCCCGGGCTCCTCCCCGATGGCGACGGCGAGGCTGTTGACGCCGACCGGGCCGCCGTCGAAGAGCCCGATGAGGGATTCGAGGATGCGCTTGTCCATTTCGTCGAACCCCTCCTCGTCAATCTCGAGCATGGTGAGCGCGAGGTCGGCGGTCTCTGCGGTCATGCGGCCGTCGGCGCGGACCTGGGCGAAGTCGCGCACCCAGCGCAGGAGGTTGTTGGCGATGCGGGGGGTGCCGCGCGAGCGGCGGGCGATCTCCATCGCGGCGCCCGCCTCCATTTCGGATCCGATGAGCCCCGCGCTGCGGCTCACGATCGTGGCGAGCTGTTCGGCCGGGTAGTAGTCGAGGCGGCAGCTCATGCCGAAGCGCGAGCGGAGCGGCTCGCTGATCATTCCCGCGCGGGTGGTGGCGCCGATGAGCGTGAAGCGGGCGAGGTTGAGGCGGACGCTGCGCGCGCTCGGGCCCTGGTCGATGAGGATGTCGAGCTTGAAGTCCTCCATCGCGGGATAAAGGTATTCCTCGATCGACGGCTGGAGGCGGTGGATCTCGTCGATGAAAAGGATGCCTCCGCGCTCGATGTTGGTGAGGAGGCCGGCGAGGTCGCCCGCCTTTTCGACCATCGGTCCGCTGGTCGTGCGGACCTCGGATCCCATCGCGTTGCCGATGATGTAGGCGAGCGTCGTCTTGCCGAGGCCTGGCGGGCCGCTGAGGAGGATGTGCTGGAGCGTGTCCCCGCGCTGCCGCGCCGCCTCGACCATCAGGCGCAGCCGGGCGACCGTTTTCTCCTGCCCGGAAAATTCTTCGAAGAGCGGCGGCCGCAGGGAGACCTCGAACGCCGCGTCGATCGCCTCCGGGCCGGGGGATGTGGGATCGTCTGTCATCTCTGTTTTTCGAGCGTGTGGGGTTTCTTGCGGTGCTGGGCGTCGGCCAAAAATTCCGCCTGGGCGTCGAACGCGATGTCGCCCGGCGCGATATTCTGCCGGGCATACGTGCCGTCCGGCTGCATGACTTTTGACTTCACGTTGTCCTTCCAGAACCAGTCGAGGATTTCCTCGACGTGTTCGAGCAGGCTTGGCTGGACGACCGGGAAAACTGTCTCGACCCGCCGGAACAGATTGCGGGGCATCCAGTCGGCGCTCCCGAGGAAGATTTTGCGGTCCCCGCCGTTTTCGAAGCGGAAGATCCGGCTGTGTTCGAGGAACCGACCGACGATGCTGCGGACCTCGATATTTTCGCTGATGCCGGGGATTCCGACCCGGACCGCGCACATGCCGCGGACGAGGAGCCGGATCGGCACGCCGGCGGCGGACGCGCGGTAGAGCGCCTCGATGATCTCCTCCTCGACCAGGGAATTCACCTTGGCGTAGATGCCGCAGGGCCGGCCGGCTTGGGCGTGCGAGATCTCGTCCCCGATCATTTGCAGGAACGAGGGCAGGAGCGACCATGGCGCCACGAGGAGCTGGTTCATGCCGGGAAATTTCGAGACTCCGGTGAGGCAGTTGAACGTCTCCGCCAGGTCGCTCGTGATCTCCTCGCGGCAGGTGAGCATGCTCAGGTCGGTGTAGATTTTGGCGGTGGACGGATGGTAGTTTCCGGTGCCGAGGTGGGCGTAGCGGCGGATGCCGTCGCCCTCGCTCCGGATGATGAGCAGCGCCTTCGCGTGGGTCTTGAGCCCGGCGACGCCGTAGATCACATCCACCCCGGCCTCGCGCATCATGCGGGCCCACTTGATGTTCGCGGCTTCGTCGAAGCGGGCTTTGAGCTCGATGACCGCGGTGACCTGCTTGCCGTTCTTGGCGGCCTCGATCAGGGATTGGACGATTGGCGAGTCGGAGCTCGTCCGGTAAAGGGTCTGCTTGATCGCGAGGACGTGCGGATCCTCGGCCGCCTGCGCCAGAAAATCCACCACCGTCTGAAAATTGTCATACGGGTGGTGGAGGAGGATGTCGCCTTTGCGGATGTGAAAAAAGATGTCGCTCTCGGTGTCGAGCGAGACGACCGTGCAGGGCGAGAACCGCTTGTAGCGGAGATCCGGGCGGTCAATCTGAATCGCCATCGGCAGGAGCCGCGAAAAATTCAGCGGGCCGTGGATCCGGAAGACATCCTCCTCCTCGAGGTTGAAAATGTGCAGGAGCCGGCTCACGACTTCCTGCGGGCAGTCGTCCTGGACTTCGAGGCGGACAGCCGCTCCGCGTTTGACCCGGCGGAGTTCCTCCTCGATCGCGTGGAGGAGGTTCTGCTCCTCCTCCTCGTCGAAGTAGAGGTTGCTGTTGCGGGTGACCCGGAAAAGGTGGGAGCCCTTGACGTGGACGCCACGGAACAGCGAGGCCACGTGCTCCTGGATGATGTTTCCCAAAAACACGAAGTCATCGCCGTCGTGGGGTTTGGAAAACGGGACGACCCTCGGCAGGATCCTCGGGGCCTGGACGACCGCGATGTTCGTCTGCAGGCTGTCCCCGTCGAGCTCGACGATCACATTGAGGCTCTTGTTCAGCAGTTGGGGAAACGGGTGCGAGGGATCCACGGCGATCGGCGTCAGCACCGGATAGACGGTCTTCTCAAAAAACGCGGCGAAATGCGCCTTCTCGTCCTCCGGCACATCCGGATACGCGTGGAACCGGATCTTCTGCTCCTCGAGAACCGGAGCAATCTGCTCCCGCCAGCACCGGTATTGGTCGTCCACCATCCGGCGGGCGCGGTCGCTGATGCGCGCCAGCGTCTCGCGGGCGGAAAGCCCGTCGGGCCCGGTCTCGGTCGTGTGCGTCTGCCGCTGCTGCTTGAGCCCGGCCACGCGCACCTCGAAAAACTCGTCGAGATTCGAGCTCACGATGCAAAGAAACTTGAGCCGCTCGAGGATCGGGTTCGCCTCGTCGATCGCCTGGTCGAGGACCCGCTGGTTGAATTCCAGCCAGCTGAGCTCGCGGTTGATGAAGAGCGACGGATCGGACAATTCCATCGGCTCATCGTCGGATGTGCGCCGAATTGGTCAAGGGCGGAATTGCGGCGCAACAAAATGGTGTCGTGGCGCAACAAAATGGTTGACATCATCGGGCTGTTTAGATATGCGAAAGGCCATGAAAAAGACGCTGTTCCCGCTTGTGGTCTTGGCATTCGCCAATTCTGTTTTCGCGCAAATGAATTTGACGTTCGACACGAGTCAACTGGGCAACCCCGGTCTCAATGCCAGCAACGTCTATGTCACGTTTGCGGGATACTCCTCGTCCATGATATTCGATCCGCTCGGAACTAACGAGAGCATCAATTTTGCGGTGAAAAACATTACCATTAACGGCACGTCATACGGAACATCCAAGGCCTACTCGCTGGCCGACATCCAGAGCAAGGGACTGCAGATCAATGCGGCGCAGTCGATGGTCGGGTATATATCCTACGGTTCCACGACCGGCATTTCGCAGTTGGCCCAAAACGTGCAACCGACTGCCTTTTCGGAAACCGCCGCCCGTTGGTCGAATTTTGAATTCACCTACTCCAGCGGCACCGGCGGCTCTGCCGATTTGACGAACATTTCCCAGTATGGAGGTTCTTTGAAAATGGAGTTTCGCGCCGGGAACACAACGCAAGGCTACGTGCAAAATAAACTCAACACGGGCGACACCTTCCGCGCACTGGCGGCGACATCGACAAACACGACGCTCTCCACCATATCGAGCGGCGGAAATTTTGTTCGCGTCATCGGCGCGAATTCATGGCCTGCTTCCGTAGCGGCCGGCGGCTTCTTCCAGACTCCTTACCAGACATTCGAGCCATATCTCCAGCACCTGACCGCCACTTACGGGGGCAATGCGTCTTCGACTCTCACCAACCTCGCCCAAGGTGCGTCACCCGGAGGACAGGGGGCTTACGGGTATAATTCCACGGCGAACGCCACGGAAGTCGCTCAAAACACCTCATACAATCTGGACTACCATTTCGGCTCCTTCACGACGAACGGCACCGGTGGCAACGGCAGCAACCTCTTGCTTTCCGGCTACGTCAACGCGACTCCGACGGTGGGGGGAGGGCCGACTGTCGTATATGGCAACCTGACGATCTCGGTGGCCGGAGACTCGGTGGCCCGGGGTCCGGCCACCCAAGCTTCGATGACAACCTTTCTCTATCTCGAGAGCCTATCGAATGCGGGTGTCGTGGTGGATTTTTCCGGCTGGGAAACCCTTAACAACGATTTTGGTGCGGCCAATGTCAACGCGGCCGTTCAGCTGAAAGCCGCCGGGGATTTCGCGCAGGGGATGCTCGACGGATTTGTCGGGAGCACGGTCGCTGTGGGCAACTCAACGATTGGCGCCCTCACGAGCGCGGATTGGTTTGACAATAATCTCGTTGGCCCGACTTACACGGGGTCTATTGCTCAGCCATCCAATGCCTACTACAGCCAGTGGGGGAACGTGGTCACCTTAAACTCCGATGGTTACAATGGCGGGAATTTCACCAGTGGCATGGTTTACGGGAGCCCGTATGACGACCGGTTTCACGTTAACCTGATTAACGCGGACATCACCACGACTGAAATGAAAATCACCCTGCAACCGGACGGAAACCTCAGTTTGGTTGTTCCCGAGCCCACTTCGGCGATCCTGCTTCTTGGGGGGCTGGGATTTTTCTTTTTCCTGAGAAAACGGGCTCTCTCAAAACTTGCCTGAATAGGAAAATCGCTTTTCGCGTTTTTCTCCGCCGGGCAGGCAGAAGTGGTCGGGCCTGAATGGCGCTGGGCGGTTTGGGGATGTAGAAGCGGCATCTTGCCGCTTGGATCTCTCTGAGAAAGCGGCAAGATGCCGCTTCTACGTTGGCTGAACTTCGTGCCATTCGGGTCGGCCTATGCTTTTGTCTGCGCTTGTTCTGCTCTGGCCAATCTCATTCGGGACGGAGAAATTTTTCTTGTGAAATTTTTCTTTGCCCGCGGCGGGGTTCGGATTCAGAGTGAGAAATTCGCAACCATGATTATCCATACGATCGCCTATCCCCGCGCCGGCCTGATCGGCAACCCGTCCGACGGGTATTTCGGCAAGACCATCGCATTTGCTTTCCGGAATTTTTCCGCGCAGATCGAGCTCTGGGAGTCGCCCGAGCTCGAGCTGCTGCCGAGCCGCCGTGACCACTCGGTGTTCAAGAGCCTGGGGAGCCTGCACTCGGACGTGAAGCTGCACGGGTATTATGGCGGGTTCCGCCTGCTCAAGGCGGCCGCGAAGGCATTTTACGATTACTGCCAGGGACGCGGGATCGCGCTCGGTGAAAAAAATTTCACGATGCGGTACAAGTCGGACATTCCGAACCGGGTCGGGTTGGCGGGGTCGAGCGCGCTGATCACCGCGTGCATCCGGGGGCTGATGGGATTTTACGGGGTGACGATCTCGAGGCATTCGCTTGCGAACCTTGTGCTGAGCGTGGAGAACCACGAGCTCGGGATTCCGGCCGGGCTGCAGGATCGCGTGGCCCAATCCTACCAGGGACTCGTCTTCATGGATTTCGACCGGAAGCTGATCGAGGGGCGTGGGTATGGAAATTACGAGATGCTCGATCCCGCCAAGCTTCCGCCGGTTTATATCGCCTACCGCGAGGATCTATCCGAGGGCACGGAGGTTTACCACAACGACCTGCGGGCGCGCTGGCAGCGCGGGGAGCCGGAGGTAATCGAGGCGATCGCGTTCTGGGCCGGGCTGACCGTGACATTCCGCGAGGCGCTCGAGGCCGGGGATCGTGCCGCGATGCACCGGGTGATGAATGCGAATTTCGACAAGCGGGCGAGCCTTTACGATGTCGGCGACGGGAACCGGGCCATGGTGGCGGCCGCGCGGGGGACCGGTGCCAGTGCGAAGTTTGCTGGCAGCGGCGGGGCGATCGTCGGGATCTACGACGACGAGGCGATGTTCGCCCAGCTCGAGAAAGTTTTCACGCCGATGGGCATCCGGGTCATCAAGCCGGATCTGGCACCCGTGATCTTGAACGGGGAGCATCCATGAAGGCGCATTCACAGGGCGCGTCCCGCCCGTTCGGGCACACAGCCCCGTTGCAAAAACTGGAGGGCGCTGCTCCGTCAGCGACGACTTCATCAATCTTCACCTGCAGATTCTCGAGAGTCGTGCCATGAAGGCGATCATTCCCGCTGCCGGACTGGGAACCCGCTTCCTTCCGATTGCCAAGGCGGTTCCCAAAGAAATGCTGCCCCTCGGAGACAAGCCGGTGATCCATTATGTCGTCGCCGAGGCGGCCAGCGCGGGCTTTGACGAAATTCTCATCGTCGTGAGCCGGGGGAAGGAGAGCCTCATCGAGTATTTCGCACCCAATCCGGGGCTGGAGGCAATTCTCGAAGCGGCGGGAAAACACGCCGCGCTCGAAGCGGTGAGGCAGGTCACGGGCATGGCCCGCATCGAATACATCTACCAGGAGACGATGTGCGGGCTCGGTGACGCGGTGCGGCTCGGAAAAAATTTCATCGGATCCGACCCGGTCTTTGCCGTGCTCCTGGGAGACACCGTCATGCAGCACGGCTCGCCATTGGGCCCGATGACCGCCGCATGGCGTTCGCATCACAAGCCGTCGGTTTGCCTCGAGCCCTGCCCCGAGGAACGCGTCTCCCGATACGGAGTGGCCGGCGGCAGGGAGCTGGAACAGGGAATCTTCGATCTCGATCACCTCGTCGAGAAGCCCGCGCCCGATGCCGCGCCGCGGCTCACATCCCGCGATGGCACCCGGCTTCCCTTCCATGCCTTCGCGGCGCGCTACCTTTTCACCCCGGAGATTTTCGGCTGCTTGGAGAAGACGCGGGCGGGCTTCGCGGGGGAAATCCAGCTCACCGATGCCATGGAGCAACTCCGCCAATCCGCCGGAATGCTCGGTGTGACCTGGCCGGGAAAGCGCCTCGACATCGGCAGCCCGGCCGGACTCGTCGAAGCGGCGCGGGCGATGGGATGCGCCGCCTGACCCGAATAGCGCTTCAGTGCGGTTTGGAATGTAGAGGCGGCATTTAAAATATAGGCCCGACCCCTTCGGGTTTTTAGCCGATCGCGCGAATGCGGCGCAGGGTTTCAGCAAGATCGGCGGCGGTCTTGGTGTGCTCATGCACGGTGTATATTTGAACTGCGAGTTGGGATTTCATCGCTCGTTGATGCGGTGTTTTTGTTAGAAACTTTTTGCGAAATCTCCCGATGGCGCGGTTCTCTCCGCGGTCGTTTTGGCGAAGGTCGATTCTGCGATCTTTTTTCCCAGCTCGGCCGCGTAGTCATCGGCATCAAGCGGGAGCGAGATCGGCCGATCCTTGAAGCTCGAGAGGAGCATGGCATTCGCCAGCTCCACCGAGCGGATCCCTTCCGTGGCCGGGGCGATCAGCGGGGCCTCGCCGCGAATGGCGGCTACGAAGTTTTTTAGGATCCCGACATGCTGCTCGTTGGATCCAGAAACCGGGACGCTCACATTCCAGATATCGGGAGAGGCGAATCCTGAGGAAGATTCCTTTGAAAACTGGGAGCTCGAACGCTCGTTGCGGGTGAAGATGAGATCCGGATGTTCGGGGGAGATGATAATTTTTCCGTTGTCGCCCGCCACTTCGAGACGGTTGGTTCCGGGGGCCTCACCGGTGGTCGTGACAAATACTCCCTGCACGCCGGAGGCATATTCAAAGAGTGCGGTTACCGAATCTTCGACCTCGATCTCGTGGAAACGCCCGATCTGGCAGCGGGCGATAATCCTGTCGGGCATCCCGAAGAGCCACTGCCAGAGATCCAAATTGTGAGGGCATTGGTTCAGGAGAACGCCGCCGCCTTCCCCCGCCCAGGTGGCGCGCCAGTCGCCCGACTGGTAATAATATTCGGTTCGAAACCAATTCGTAATAATCCAGTTGATCCGCTGGATCGTCCCCAAGGCTCCGCTGGCAATGAGCTCCTTAAGCTTCCGATATTTTGGATCGGTCCGCTGGTTGAACATGGCGGCAAAAACCTGGCCGGAATCCGGGCGGTAGGCAGCGATCAGTTCCTCGCAGTCTTTTTTGTGAACCGAAATCGGCTTCTCGACGAGCAGATGCAACCCTGCCTGGAGCACCGCAATCCCGAGCGGTGTATGGCTGTAATGTGGGGTGGCGATCAGAATGGCCTCGACCGCTCCGCTCGCAATCAAGGCCTGCGCATCGTCGAAATGCGCGATCCCGTCATAGGCTTCCAGCCGCGCCGGGTTGATGTCAGCTACTGCGCTGAGCTGGAGGCCGGGCACCGAACCGCTGAGGATGTAGCCGGCATGGGCCGCTCCCATGTTGCCGAGGCCGATGATGCCAAGCCGGATCGGGGCGGGAGATAGGTCGTTCGTCATGCGTGCATGTGAACAGCATTCCCGCACTCATCACAATGCACTAATACCATCTCTTGGAAATAAACAGGCGATAAGCGGCCAGAGCAAAACAGGGAGCACACCCGTCCCGGCCTGATCCGGGTTTCAGGGGGCGACGGATTCGAGGTAGTGGAAATTTCCTTCGCTGACGCGCAGGACAATCGCGGACTTTGAGGGGTTGCGATCGGCATCGAGAGTGAGGGTTCCCGTGACCCCCGCCAAGCTGGTGGTCGCCGCCAGCGCGGACTGCAGGCGAGCGGGGTCGGTGCCTCCCGCACGGCGGATTCCGTCCTCAAGAAATTTCACCGCATCATAGCCGAGCGCGGCGAGCGCGAGGGGATCGCTCCCGGTCGCCTCCCGGTAGGCCCGGACGAAGGACACGGTTTTTTCCGAGGGGTCGCCGGCGGAGAAGTGGCTGGTGAAGTAGCAATTGTTCACCGCCTCGCCGCCGGCTGTAAGGAAGCCCGGGGATTCCCAGCCATCCGATCCCAGAAACGGTTGCTCGATGCCGAGCGGCCTCGCCTGCTTGATGATCGCGGCGGCATCCGAAAAATACGCGGGAAGAAAAATCCCCTCCGGCTGAGCCGCCTTGATCGCCTGGAGCGCAGCGGAAAAATCCGCGGATCCCCGGCGGTAGGTTGCCTTCGCGGCAATTTTCCCGCCGCGCTCGACAAAATCTTTTTCGAAGCATGCGGCGAGTCCGGCGCTGTATTCATCCTCGGGATCGAAGAGGATTGCGGCCGAGGTGATCCCGAGGGAGCTTGCGAATTTCGACATGACGCGTCCTTGAAACGGGTCCACGTAGCAGACCCGGAATATCCCCGGGCCGGCGCGGGTGAGGTCCGCGTGGGTTGATCCGGGCGAGATCATCGGGATGCCGAGTTCTGCCGCCACGGGGGCGGCCATCAGCGAGGACTCCGAGGCGATCTCGCCCAGCACGGCCACCGCCTTTCCTTTTTTGACGAGCTCCCGCACGGCTGCCGCCGCGCGGTCGGGGCGGGATTCCGTGTCGCGAACGATGAGGGCGACCGGCTTGCCGGAGATTCCGCCGCCGGCGTTCCATCCCGCGACGGCAAGCTTGATGCCGGCCAAGGCGGACTGCCCGAACGCCGCCTGCGCGCCGCTCAGCGGGAGAAAGACACCCACCGGAACCCCATGAGCCGGAGGCGGGGCGGGCGGGGTGCCGGATCCGTCCGGCGCAGGCGCTTTTTTGCAGGCCGCCAAAAAGAGGACGGCAGATCCGAGAAGAAATGCGGCTTGGCGCGAGATCACGCAGTCACCTTAGCTTCGACGGTTCGAGCAGGGCAATCATTTAGACGATCTTTCCCCGCCCCAGTTGCCTGCCCCTCGTCGGCGAGGGATCGGGATATCGGATTTTCGACGTCCGCATCCTCCACTCCTTCGGAGTCGTCCCGGTGTGGGAACGGAAGACGCGGATGAAGTAGGAGGCGCTGGTAAATCCGCACGTCCATGCCACCTCGGAAATGTTGTGATCCGGCCGGGCAAGAAGTTCGCAGGCCAGTTGGACGCGCTCTTTGGCAATCCATACGCCGAGCGACATGCCGTGGGTGTTTTTGAAAAGCCGGGTGAGGTGATCCGGGGAGATTCCCAGTCGCACGGCGACAGCATGGACAGAGAGGCTGGCATGGGGGAGCTCCACCCGCACAATTTTCTCGGCTTCTCGCACGACCGGCGGAGTGGGTTTTTCTATTCCGCAAGAAGGGTTGCGCATCTCGGTCAGCACCGTCGTGAGAAATGCTGTGACGAGTCCGCCGACATAGGTCTGGCGGAGCGGAGGCTCGATGCCGTTGGCCAGAGACGCAAGCTCCAGACATTGGAATGCCTGACCGCCCTGGGAATAACCAGTCACATTCCGGCTTTGGATTTGTCGCGAACGATCGGCTTCTCCATGCAAAGCCATGAACCCGTCCGCTTCGCGCATCACCACCACCACACGGTAGCGGGTTCGGAGATCCCGGGGAGTCTCCGCATGCGGAACCCCCGCCGGCATCACGCAAAGATCCCCGGTCCGAAGGCGGAAACCTCCCGAGGGACACTCGAAATCCGTGCCGCCACCAGCCTGATAAAAAATTTCCGGTGTCGGGTGGAAGTGGGCGCCCGGCCTCCGCCGGTGGAGCCCGGACAGCCCGGGAATGACCACCCGCGCCCGCCCGTCGGACAACCGGGCCAAGGCGGTGCCCAGCTCCGACTCAAGATCGACGGAAGTAGGACGGGGCATAAATCGGATTTCTACTATAACTCGCGGAGAACTTCCATGTTTTCCTTTTGCATAGCGAATCAATGAGAGGAATCTTTCATCGGAAATATCTTATGAAATCCAAAACGCATGTGCTCGTGTGGGGGGAGTTCCGCCACGAAAAGAAGAACCCGAAAGTTGCGGCGATCTACCCGGATGGCATGCACGAGACGATTGCGGGATTTTTGCGCGCCGATCCGGAGCTGGAGGTTGCGACTGCGTGGCTGGATCAGCCCGGCCACGGGCTGGGGGGAGACATCCTCGAGAAAACCGACGTTTTGGTCTGGTGGGGGCACATGGCGCACGGCGATGTCCCGGACGAGGTGGTCGCAAAAGTCAAAACCAGGGTACTCGAAGGCATGGGGCTCGTCGTTCTTCACTCCGGGCATTACGCGAAAATTTTCAAGGCGCTGATGGGGACGACGTGCTCGCTCAAATGGCGCGAATCCACCGACAAGGAACGGATCTGGAACATCGCCCCCCACCACCCGATCACGCAGGGGATCGGCGACTATTTTGAAATCCCGGCCGAGGAAATGTATGGCGAGCCGTTCGGGATACCCGAGCCCGACGAACTGATCTTCATCTCGTGGTTCACCGGCGGCGAGGTTTTCCGCAGCGGGGCCACCTGGCAGCGGGGAAACGGGCGCGTCTTTTATTTCCGTCCCGGCCATGAGACCTACCCCACCTACCACCAGGCCGAGGTGCAGAAGGTGATCGCCAACGGCGTTCGCTGGGCCCGGCCGACCGTGAGGATCCCCGACATCTGCCCGAACTCCCCGGCGCTTGAACCGCTGCCCGTGGATCCGTCTGCGGCGGCACGTCCGACAGAAGGTTTCCGCTAAGGATTTTTCTCATGAAAGCACCCATCAAACGAACCGTCAGGCTCGCGGTCATCGGCACCGGCGGAATGGCCAACATCCACGCCGATAACTTCCGTAAAAACCCGGGCTGCCGGATTGTCGCCGCGTGCGATGTGGACGCGGCCCGGGTCAAGGCGTTCGCGGAAAAGCACAAGATCCCGCAGACGTTCACCAGCGCCGAAGACCTGCTGGCGGGCGCGGAGTTCGATGCCGTGACGATCGTCACCCCCGATGCGTTCCATGCGCCGGTCGCCCTGCTCTGCCTCAAGGCCGGCAAGCATGTGCTCTGCGAGAAACCGCTCGCATTGAACCACGCGGACGCGAAGAAAATGGCCGTTGCCGCCAAGCGCGCCGGCGTCGTGAACATGGTCAATTTCTCGTATCGCAACTGGCCGTGCATCCAGGCTGCCGCAGCGGCCATCCGGCGCGGGGAGATCGGAGAAGTCCGCCACGTCGAGGCCAGCTACCTCCAAGCCTGGCTGCCCTCGAAGATCTGGGGCGATTGGCAGAAAACTTCGGCCTGGCTCTGGAGGCTGTCCACCGGTCACGGCAGTATGGGCGCGCTGGGCGATGTCGGCGTTCACATCGTCGATTTCGCCACATTCCCCTGCGGGCCGGTGAAGGAAGTTTATTGCCGGATGCGCGCGTTCCACAAAGCCCCCGGCGACCGCATCGGAGATTACAAACTCGACGCCAATGACTCGGCCGTTCTCAACGTCGAGTTCGCCAACGGCGCGCTCGGGACGATCCACACCAGCCGCTGGGTCGGCGGGCACACCAACCGGCTCGCCCTGAAAATCGCCGGCAGCAAAGGCACGGTTTCCATAGACTCGGATCTCTCAACGACCTCCTACAAAATTTGCAACGGCAAAGGTCTCGACAAATGCGAGTGGCGCGAGGTCGCCTGCAAGCCGGTCCCCACGAACTACCAGCGTTTCATTTCCGCCATCCGTTCCGGAAAACCCGGCGAGGCCGACTTTGCGCGCGGGGCCGAGGTGCAGAAGGTTCTCGACTCCTGCTTCGAATCCGAAAAGTCGAAGCGGCCGGTCAGGATTTGATTTCCGGCGCGAGCAGGACGTCATCGAGTTTGGCCACCCGGATCACGTTGAGAACGTTGGGGGGCAGGTTTGCGAGCCGCAAATGGCAGCCTTCCCGGCGGCCGGCGAGGCGGTGGCATCGGATCAGGAAGCCGAGCCCGGAGCTGTCGATGAATGTTGTTTCGGAAAAATCCAAAACGATTTCCCGCAGGGTTGTCCGGCTTTCCCATTCCTTGTCCACGGCCTGCCCGTAGCTTTCGGCCATTTCGGCGGAGACCCGCGGCGGCAGGTTGAAGAGCAGGGTTCCGCTTTCCTCGACGGCCACCGGCCGGAGCCTCGCCGCCGCTGCCCCTTTTGCGATCAGGAGGCGGGCATCCTCCATGCTCGATGCCAGAGGCAGGATGCGCCCGAGGCGGGTGATTTCGATGACCGTCTGCACCGCGCGCGACGGTGCCAGAAAGCACCCTCCCACATCACCGGCCCAGGCCTTGCGGATCAAACGCAGCATGAACCCCAGGCCGGTGCTGTCCACACCTGTGACGCCGGAGAGATCGATCACAAAGGAAGTTTTGAAGGCCGGCATGGGGAAGTTTTCCGCGCCGGCAGCAGTCAGCGGGCCGTTCCAGTGGAGGATTTCCAGCTCCTCGGAAAACCCCGAGGGGATCTTCTTCGCCGGCACCGGAGCCGGAGGCGGGCCGACCGTCGGAATCACGCGGCTCTGGCGCAGGCTCTGGCGCACCAGGAAGAGGATGTCTTTCAGATATCGCCCGGCCAGGCGCCCGGGTTCCTGGCACATGCGGTAGATCCACTCCAAGCCGGTTCGCGCGATCCATGCCGGGGCACGGGAAACCTTTCCCGCAAGGAAATCCACCGTCGCGCCGACCCCGATGCAGCAGGGCACCCCCAATTTCCGATAGTGCATGTAGATCCATTTCTCCTGCTTCGGACATCCGAAGGCGACGAGCAAAATATCGGGCCGCGCCTTTTGGATCTCCTCGAGAATTTTCTGGTTGTCGAATTCATGCAGCGGCGCGAACGGTGGCGAATAGTAGCGCACGGTCGGAAGGTTCGGGTGACCGAGCTGGAGATTCCGCGCGGCACCCTCGAGGCTCGAGATTTGTCCGCCCAGCAGAAAGATCCGGTAGCCGGCTTTTTCGGCATGGGCGGCGAGCCGGGGCACCAGATCCGAGCCGGCCACCCGCTCACGCAGCGGCTTCCCCGCCAGCCGGGAGGCCCAGATCAGCGGGGTTCCGTCGCACAGCACCAGATCCGCCTCCACAAGGATCCGCTGGAGCTCCACATCCTCGCTGGCCTGCGCGGCAAAATCGAGATTGGCCGTGACAAAGAACGCCGGGCTCCGCCGCTCAACCAAGCGGTCGATCCATTCTAGCGTCTCCGCCATGGTCACGTCATGAAAGGGGATTCCGAACAAGACGAGCGTCCGGGGATCATGAGTTGGGGCTGAAGATTTCAACGTCGTGGGAAGTCCTGAGCCCGGATGAGATCCGCGCCGGATGGAAATTTAAGCACGGCGGCCCCGGGGAAGTCCAGAAAATCACGCCTGCACCACGCTTTCCCGTTCTTGCAATTTTCTGCAAGAGAAGGCAAACTTATGAGGAAATCTTTCTCCTCGGGGGAAGGGTTGACTTTATCTTATGAAAATTCTTGTGACCGGAGGGGCCGGGTTTCTGGGCTCCCATCTGTGCGAACGGCTCCTCGGTGAGCGCCACGACGTGATCTGCCTCGACAACTTTTTTACCGGGCGGAAGACGAACGTCCAGCACCTGCTGGGCGATTCCCGTTTCGAGCTGGTGCGGCACGATGTGATCGATCCGTTCAAGGTTGAGGTCGATCAGATCTACAACCTGGCCTGCCCGGCCTCGCCGCCGCATTACCAGTATAATCCGATCAAGACGACGAAGACGTCGGTGATGGGCGCGATCAACTGCCTCGGGCTCGCGAAGCGGGTGAAGGCGCGGGTCTTTCAGGCCTCGACCTCCGAAGTTTATGGCGACCCGGAGATCCACCCCCAGACCGAGGACTACTGGGGGCACGTCAACCCGATCGGCCTCCGCTCGTGCTACGACGAGGGGAAGCGCTGCGCGGAAACATTGTTTTTTGATTACCACCGGGAGAACGGGGTGGACATCCGCGTGATCCGGATTTTCAACACCTACGGCCCGCGGATGCTCGCGAACGACGGGCGCGTGGTCTCGAATTTTGTCGTGCAGGCACTGCGCGGCGAAGATCTCACCGTCTATGGCGAGGGACGGCAGACCCGTTCGTTTTGTTATGTGGACGACCTCATCGAAGGGTTCGTCCGGTTCATGAACCAGACCGAGATCATCGGGCCGATGAACCTCGGCAATCCTGGGGAGTTCACCATGCTCGAGCTGGCGGAGCTGGTTTTGAAGAAGATCGGCGGCCCCTCGCGCATCACCCACAAGCCGCTCCCGGCCGATGACCCCCGGCAGCGCCGCCCGGACATCTCGCTCGCCAGGCAGCATCTGGGCTGGGAGCCGAAGGTGCCTCTGGAGGAAGGCATCGAACGCACGATCGCCTACTTCCGCACCGCGCTGGGACTCCCCTGCTGATCCATGAAATCGACGTTGAAAATCTGTTGCCTCGGCGCCGGCTATGTCGGCGGGCCCACGATGGCGATGATCGCCGCCAAGTGCCCGAACATCCAAGTCACCGTCGTGGATCCGAACGCCGCCCGCATTGCCGAATGGAACTCCGACGAGCTTCCGATCTACGAGCCGGGCCTCTATGAAATCGTCCGCGAATCGCGCGGGCGCAACCTCTTTTTCTCGACCGACGTGGACGGCGGGATCCGCGACGCGGAAATCATTTTTGTGTGCGTGGGAACCCCGACGAAGAAGCAGGGGATCGGGGCCGGGCGCGCCGCGGATCTGCGCTATGTCGAGAGCGCCGCGCGCCGGATCGCCGCCATCGCCGAGGGGCCGAAGATCATCGTGGAAAAAAGTACGATCCCGGTGAAAACCGCCGAGGCGATCATGACGATCCTCCGCGCGAATTCGAAGTCCGGGCAATTCCAGGTGCTGTCGAACCCGGAGTTTCTCGCTGAGGGCACGGCGGTCGAAGACCTCCTGTGCCCGGACCGCGTGCTGATCGGCGGGGAGGAGACGGAGGGCGGTGCCGCGGCGGTTCAAAAGCTCGCGTCCATCTACGCGCGGTGGATTCCCGCCGAGCGCATCCTCACCACCAACCTCTGGTCGTCGGAGCTCTCGAAGCTGGTGGCGAACGCATTTCTCGCCCAGCGGATCTCCTCGATCAATTCGATCTCCGCCCTCTGCGAGGCGACCGGGGCGGACGTGGATGAGGTCGGCAACGCGATCGGAAAGGATTCGCGGATCGGCCCGAAGTTTCTCAAGGCGTCGGTCGGGTTTGGCGGTTCGTGTTTCCAAAAAGACATCCTCAACCTCGCCTACCTCTGCCAGCACTTCGGGCTTCCCGAGGTCTCGGCCTACTGGGAAAGCGTGGTGAAAATCAACGACTGGCAAAAGCACCGCTTCGCCGAACGGATCGTCCGGGAGCTCTTCAACACGGTCACCGGCAAGCGAATCGCTATCCTCGGATTCGCGTTCAAAAAAGATACCAACGACACCCGCGAGACCGCGGCCGTCTCGGTCTGCCAGGATCTCCTCGCCGAGGGCGCGGAGGTCGTCGTCTATGACCCAAAAGTCCGCGAGCACGATATCCGGCAGGATGTGCTCGGGAAGGGAGCGAACGACAATCTCCTCATCGCGGGCAGCGCGGCCGAGGCCGCCGCCGGAGCCCATGCCATCGCGATCCTCACCGAATGGGACGAGTTCAAGTCGCTCCCCTTCGCCCAACTTTTCGAAAACATGCCGAAGCCGGCCTGCATATTCGACGGACGAAACATCCTCCCGCACGCGGATCTGCGCGAGATCGGGTTCCGGGTCTTTCCAATTGGGAAAGCCCATAAAATTTCTGGGCACAAATAGAAACGCCGATGAACACTGACCCTCGCACTAGGAAGTGTTGTGCCAAACACGGGCGGGACGCCCATGCTCCCTGTCGCCGATGAACAACACGATTCTCGTGACCGGCGGGGCAGGGTTTATCGGTGCGAATTTCGTCCTCGACTGGATCCGCAACGCCGGCACGCCGGTCGTCAACCTCGACCTGCTTTCCTATGCCGGAAACCGCGAGAGCCTGGAACCGGTCGCGGCGGATGCTCGCCACATTTTTGTTCCGGGCGATATCGGGGATCCCGCTCTGCTGGCCGGTCTGCTTGAATCCCACCGCCCGCGGGCGATCGTAAATTTCGCCGCCGAGTCGCATGTGGATCGCTCGATCCACGGCCCCCGCGATTTTATCCGGACCAATATTGTCGGGACGTTCGAGCTGCTCGAGTCCGCGCGCGCCTACTGGGGGGCGCTTGACGCCGGCGCGAAGCAGGCGTTTCGGTTTCTCCATGTCTCGACCGATGAGGTCTATGGCTCGCTCGGGAAGGGCGACCCCGCGTTCACCGAGCTCAATCGCTACGAACCGAACAGCCCGTATTCGGCCTCGAAAGCCGCCAGCGACCACCTCGTCCGCGCCTACCATCACACCTACGGACTTCCGGTTCTCACGACCAACTGCTCAAACAACTACGGCCCGCTCCAGTTTCCCGAGAAGCTCATCCCGCTCATGATCGTCAACGCGCTCGCCGGGCGTCCGCTGCCTGTCTATGGCGACGGCATGCAGATCCGCGACTGGCTTTATGTCGGCGACCATTGCAGCGCGATCCGGCGGGTTCTCGAGGCCGGCTCCCCGGGCGAGGTCTATAATATCGGCGGCTGGAACGAAAAGCCGAATATCGAAATCGTCCACACGATCTGCGACATGCTCGACGGCATCCGCCCGAGGCCGGACGGGAAATCCTACCGCACGCAGATCCAGACTGTCACCGACCGGCCCGGCCACGACCGACGCTACGCGATTGATGCCGGAAAAATCGAACGCGAGCTCGGCTGGCGGCCGGACGAGACGTTCGACACCGGGATCCGGAAGACCCTCCAGTGGTATCTCGACCACCCGGACTGGATCGCCCGCGTCCAGTCGGGCGCCTACCGCGAGTGGGTCGCAAAAAATTATTCCGAACGCGCATCATGAAATCCCGCAAAGGCATCATATTGGCTGGCGGCTCCGGGAGCCGCCTCCACCCGATCACGCAGGCCGTGTCGAAGCAGCTCCTCCCGGTCTACGACAAGCCAATGATCTACTACCCGCTCAGCACGCTCCTGCTCGCGGGGATCCGCGAGATCCTCATCATCTCGACCCCGCACGATCTTCCCCAATTCCGGCGGCTCCTGGGCGACGGATCCCGGTTCGGGGTCTCGTTCTCGTATTGCGAACAGCCCAGCCCGGACGGACTCGCGCAGGCGTTCCTCCTCGGCGAATCGTTTCTCGGAGAAAGCCCAGCCGCGCTCGTGCTGGGCGACAATCTTTTTTATGGCAGCGAGCTCACCCAGGTGCTCGCGGAGGCGGATGCCTGGCGCGGGGGCGCCACGATCTTCGGATACGAGGTCACGAATCCCTCGGATTACGGGATCGTGGAATTCGGCGCGGACGGACGCGCGGTCTCGCTCGAGGAAAAGCCCGCCCATCCCCGAAGCCGCTGCGCCATCCCCGGGCTCTACTTCTACGATGAACGCGTGGCCTCGCTCGCCCGCACGCTCAAGCCCTCGCCGCGCGGGGAGCTTGAGATCACCGACCTCAACCGGCTCTACCTCGAGGAGGGCACGCTGCGCGTCAAACGCTTCGGGCGCGGCACCGCATGGCTCGACACCGGCACCCACGAGTCGTTGCTCGAAGCCGGCGACTTCGTCCGCGCCATCCAAAACCGCCAGGGGCTCCGCATCGCCTGCCTCGAAGAAATCGCCTTCGGCCGCGGCTGGCTCACCGCCGGCCAGCTTGAGGAAATCGCCGCAGGCTTCGGAAAATCCTCCTACGGAACCTACCTGAAAAGCATCCTCGAAAGATCCTAACCATGAGAATTGAACCCTTGAAAATTGAAGGAGCCCTCCTTCTGCAACCGCAGCTTTACGGAGACGAGCGCGGGTTCTTCCTCGAAACATGGAACCGCAAGGTCTTCGCCGAAATCGGTCTCGATGTGGACTTCGTCCAGGACAACCACAGCCGCTCGTCGAAATATGTTCTCCGCGGCATGCACTACCAGGTCAACGGCAAAGCCCAGGGCAAGCTCGTCTGGGTCTCGAGCGGCGCGGTCTTCGATGCCGTGGTCGATCTGCGCGAGGGCTCGCCCACGTTCGGCAAGTGGGACGGTCGCCTCCTCACCAGCGCCTGCCACGAACGCCTCTGGGCCCCGCCCGGCTGCGCCCACGGGTTCCTTGTCGTCAGCGACCATGCGGACTTCCATTACAAATGCACCGATTACTACTCGCCTAAGGACGAGCGGGTGCTCCGCTGGAACGACCCGGAGGCCGGGATCTACTGGCCGATCCCGCGCGGACTCCTGCCGCAAATTGCCCCGCGCGACGCCGATGCTCCGGGCTTCTCGGATTGCGAAAAATATGCCGCCGGCTCCGTGCTCGGCCTCGGATTTCCCTCACGGAAATCCGGCATCTGATGCCGTCACTTGGAAGAATACTTCCGATTTGCATGAAATCTGCATAAAGAAGTCGCATCGTCTCGCAGGGTGTTCGCCGCAGGACAGGTGAAGCAGTCAGCGCGCCTGCTTCCAAAAACGCGCTGTCATGCCGGGTTGAAACGGTGATGCGGCCCTACCTGGAGGCGGTCGCGTGAGCCCGCTCAAGAATATCGGAGCCGCGGTCCACCAGCGGCTCAAGAATGGGTCAAAAGAGTCGGGGCGTTCCTTCAATGACCTCGTTTAGTATTACGCGCTGGAAAGATGGCTCTACCGATTGTCGCAGTCCGGGCACGAGAATCTTTTCATCCTGAAAGGGGCGCTGATGCTCGTCGCATGGCGTGCGCCGATCCTGCGGGCGACCCGTGACATCGACCTGCTCGCCAGAACCAGCAACGAACTCGATGGCATCAAGCACATCATTGCGGAGATTTGCCGGACAGATGTTCCGGATGATGGGGTTCAGCGACGTCGTGACTCCCGGGTCGGTCGAAATCAGCTATCCGACCATTCTCGACTATCCCGCTCCCGTCTTGCGTGCCTACAACCGCGAAACAGCCATTGCCGAAAAATTCGAGGCGATGGTCTCTCTGGGAAGACTCAACAGCAGAATGAAGGATTTCTTCGATGTGTGGTTGCTGGCAAGCATATCGGATTTCTCCGGTGCCGACTTGAGTCAGGCCATCCTTGCCGCTTTTCGTAAACGTGGGACGGAACTTAAACTCCGCTCGCTTGCGAGCCGGATCCCGGATTTCTCGTTTATCAGGCTTTGGTGGTTCATTTGGCGGGCAGCTGGAAGGATGGCGGTGGAAGAGGTTGTCTTCGATGCTGCCGGTGATAATATAAACGCGCATGAAATATCGGGCGCTCGTCATCTGTCCGCCGGACAATGAAAAAAATGTTTTTCCGTTTGCGGTATTGGAGGAGATCCGTCAACTGACGGACTGTCCGTGTCCGGTCATTGATCCCGCAAACTGGCGCAATGCGAAGCCAGTGCTGAAGGAAGCGGATTTTATCTTCAGCACATGGGGGATGCCTTTGATGAGCGCTGAGTTTCTGGAGGCAGCCCCCGTTCTCAAGGCCGTGTTTTATGCCGCAGGATCTGTAAAAGGTTTCGTGACGGATGAGGGATGGGGCCGCGGAATCCTGATTTCCAGCGCGTGGGCCGCCAACAGCGTTCCGGTGGCCGAGTATACGCTGGCTTCAATTCTTCTCAGCCTGAAACGGTTCTGGCATTTTTCCCGTGCCGCCTGCTCGGAGGATGGGAGGCCGGAAGTCCACACGATCCCTGGAGCATACCATAGCAAGGTGGGATTGATCTCGCTCGGAGCTGTCGGACGCGCCACGGCAAGGCTTCTCAAACCTTTTGATTTAACGCTGCTGGCCTACGATCCCTTTTTTTCACCCGAGCTGGCATCGGAACTCCATATCGGGCTGGTTCCGCTGGATGAACTTTTCCGCGAGTGTGACGTCGTTAGCATCCATGCGCCTTGGATCCCTGAAACCGAACGGATGATCACCGGCAAACTCATCGCCTCGATGAAAGAGGGGGCAACCCTGATCAACACTTCACGCGGAGCGGTCGTGGCAGAGGATGAGATGATCGAAGTGCTTGCCCGCCGGCCGGATCTTTCTGCGGTCCTCGATGTCACACACCCGGAACCTCCGGCCAGGGATTCCCAGTTGAGATCCCTGCCCAATGTCGTTCTCACTCCGCACATTGCCGGCAGCATGCAGAGGGAATGCGAGCGCATGGGTCAGTGGATGACAGATGAGCTGCGCAGGTTTTTGACAGGCGAGCCCCTCCTGCACATGGTCACCCGCGAACAACTTGCCCGAATGGCGTGATGATAACACCCGGCTTGGTCTCCGTCACATTCCGCAGTCTCCCACCCGGCGCGATTGTCGAACTTTGTCGGCAAAACAGGCTTTCGAGCATCGAGTGGGGAGGGGATGTCCACGTGCCTCATGGCGATGAGAGAACCGCCGGAGTCGTCGGCGACCTGACACGTGCTGCGGGGCTCTCGATAGCCGCCTATGGATCCTACTATCGCCTCGCCTCTCCTGACGGGCCGGACTTTCCTTCTGTCCTCGCTACTGCCGTCGCTTTGGGTGCGCCTGTCATACGGGTCTGGGCCGGAACCCGCAGCTCGGCGGAAGCCGGTCCTGCCTTGAAAAACAAGATCGCCGGTGATGCCCTTCGCTGCGCCGATCTTGCGGCGGCCCGGAACGTTTCCATTGCCTACGAATTCCACGACGGCACGTTGACCGACTCGACGGATTCCGCGTTGGAACTGCTGGGCGCAACCGACCATCCATTCATCAAAACCCTCTGGCAACCTCCGCACGGAAAGCCACTGAGCGAATGCCTCGCCAGTCTCCGCGCCTTGATTTTCCGCCTTCAACACGTCCATGTGTTTCATTGGTGGCCGGATTCGTCACACAGGCGGCCGCTTGAGGAAGGGCGCACCCGTTGGAGCGCTTACATTGCTGCGCTGCGCGAGCAAGGGAAGGATATCCTGCTTCTCCTGGAGTTTGTAAGCGGAGACAGCTCAGCCAGCCTCGAGGAAGACGCGAAGACACTGCTCGACCTCTGCGGCGGGTGAACTTCAGCAAAACCAACGATGGTTTTTATTAGGAAGCAAGTTCTGGCAGATCCAGCCAGCGGCGTTCCTGGCTGCTCTTGAGGCCGAATTCCGCAAGCTGCACCCCTTTGGCTCCTTCGAGAAGCGTCCAGCGGAACGGCTCATCCAGCACGACATGCCGGAGAAACATCTCCCATTGGATCTTGAACGCGTTGTCATAGGTTTCCTGCTCGGGCACCTTGCTCCATCCATCAAAAAAGTTGATCGGCTGCGGCACATCGGGATTCCAAGTCGGCCGCGGCGTGTTGCCGTAATGCTGGATCCACACATCACGAAGCCCGACAATCGCGCTGCCCTTGGTGCCATCCACCTGCATCGTCAGCAGATCGTCGCGGCGGACACGGACATTCCATGACGAGTTGAAGTGACAGATCACTCCGTTCTCAAGCTCGAAAGTCGAGTAGGCGGAGTCGTCGGCCGTGCATTTGTAAGGGTTTCCCTGCTCGTCTATTCGTTCGGGAATGTGGGTGGCAGCCAGGCAGGAGACGCGCTTCACCGCGCCGAAAAGATTGTCGATGACGTAGCGCCAGTGGCAGAGCATATCCACAACCATCCCGCCGCCGTCCTCTTTGCGGTAGTTCCAACTCGGACGCTGGGGGGAAACAGTGTGCCCCTCAAAGACCCAGTAGCCGAACTCGCCGCGAACGGAGAGGATCTCGCCGAAAAATCCATTTTCCTTCAGGCGCAGGAATTTGACGAGGCCCGGAAGCCAGAGCTTGTCCTGGACCACTCCATTTTTCACGCCGGCGTCACGGCAGATTTTGTAAAGCGCATAGGCGTTTTCTGTCGTGATCGCGGTCGGTTTCTCGCAATACACATGCTTGCCGGCTTCCGCGGCCTGCTTCACGGCATCGAACCGCCGCAGCGTGGTCTGTGCGTCGAAGTAAACCGTGTAAGCCGGATCGCTCATCACGCTGCCGAGATCGGTGGTCCATTTCTTAACCGAGGTGCGCTCGCAGAGTTCCTTCAACTTGATTTCATTGCGACCCACCAGCACGGGATCGGGCATGATGAATTCGGTCGGGCTGATCTTGACGCCGCCCTGTTTGATAATGGCATCGATGGACCGGACAAGGTGCTGGTTCGTTCCCATGCGTCCGGTGACGCCGTTCATGATGATGCTGACTTTGTGGATTTTCATAGCAGTATGTGGTGAAGCTCAGACGGAGGGTTTTTTGGTGCACTGCGGCCATGCGCCATCGGGCAGCGGCGGGGCCTCAACCCCCGCGCGAGGCAAGGTGCCGTCAAGTTCCTGACGCCAGTGGGCGACATCACCCGCAGGGCCGTAACAGTAGATCATCCGCAGGGGAGTCTCCCCTGTGTTGGTCAACTGATGAAAAACGCCGGGAGGGATATAAATCATCTGCCCGCCCGTCACCGTCTGCGTTTCTCCGCCGAGGCACATTTGCCCGGTTCCTTCGATGACAAAATACACTTCCTCCTGCTCCTGATTGTGCCACGGCACCTGTCCGCCTTTCGGATCAAGCGTGACATTTCCCATGCTAAAATTTTCCGTCTGGATGGGGGCGGTTCCCCCGGCGAGATTCTGTGTTCTGCGCCGCGCGGGATACCGACGGCCTTCGATTTGTGTGAGATCCGAGATGATCATCGGGAAAGTTTTTCGTGTTCAGTTTTCAGTGTTCAGTGGAGCGGACTCCGCTAAAAAAGGTATAATAGGGTTTATTTTCGATGATGCGCTGGAGATAGAGAGCCAGCTCTCGGGCGTGGTAGTCGCCCCACATCGAGGACTCGCCGCGGGGAATCAGGCTGCCTTCGGGAATATGGTCCCAGCCGTTGGGGCGATGGTAGATCGAGTGCAGAATGAGCCCCTGGTGTTCCGGATCGGTGGAAAGATAGGGCTCCGAGAGCACGGTGTCGGCGACCGTGAGCCCGGCCTGCCAATAGCGTTCCCCCATCGCGTCGCCTTTGTTCCGGAGATAGCGCCCGAGACGCAGGAGGCCCTGTGCCGCGATGGCGGCGGCCGAGCTGTCAACCGGCTCGAAGTCGTTTTCGATCTGCGCCGGACGGTTGAGATAATTGCAGATCCGGTGCAACTCGGGAGCGCCGGTGTCCCAATAGGGAATCCCGTCGGCCGGCGTCTGTTCTATATAAAAATCGCAGGCTGCCAGCGCCGGACGCAGGAGCAGGGACTCGACAGCTTCGCGGCCGCCAAAGGGTTCGAGCTCGGAGTCGGCGAGCGTGGCGATCCACTCGAGTTGTTCGGGATATCCCGCAATGATCCACGCGAGCCCGCGCGTCCAGGTGGTGAACGGGGAAAAACCCTGCTGGGAATTCGGGCAGCGGAAGTTGCCGTTGTTCGTGTTGAAGATGCTCTCGTGGGCGACCCGCCCGCGCACATCGTAGGCGTCCCGGCCCTCGCCATAGTAAATGGAATAATCAGCGGTCGTCTTCGCATGGTCGAGCAGACGACTCAGCAATGAGATCTTTGCGTCCTTCTCAATCATGAGCACATGACCGAGTGAATGCGAAACAGCCAGCACACGCAGCGAGCGGATGGTGTCCGCAAAAAGCGAGTGAGGACCGTTGAAGGAATAGATGAATCCGCCACCTGGGGTTTTTGTCCAGCGGGCGGCTTGGACGGCACCCGAGCACTTCAAGGCCAGTTCGTAAAAATCCTTCTCCCGCGCATCAAACGGGATCCGTCCCTCGCCCATGAGGCGCAGCAGATTTCCGTAGGTGGACACGTTGTTGAACCCGTGGTCATGCACTCCGGTGTGCGTGATGTGGTGAGCCATTCGGTTGCGCGTGCGGTCGCGTCCAAGCAACAGGAACTGCTCATCGCCGGTGGCATCGTATTGCAGAATGGCCGAACCATAAACAAACCCCTGCGTCCATTCCGTCCATCCACGCGCGGTGTAGCGGCCTCTGACGGTGAAAACCGGCGTCGCCGCACCGGGCTTCTCGCCTGCATCGAGGGAAAGAATTTTCGGGGCGGAGACCTCCCAAAGCCGGGTCAAGGTCGAGGAAAGCTGCTCGGGAGTGAGATCGGGTCGGATGGCGATCATTGTTTTTTACAGGCGGCGGAGGTGAAAACCGCCATCAATATTGATGACGTCTCCGGTTGAAAATGGAAAGTGTCCGGCCAAAACCGCCTCGACCGCGCGGCCGACATCCGAGGGCTCGCCCCAGCGTTTTTGCGGAACAAGACCGTCGGCCAACATCTTGTCGTATTTTTCCTTCACGCCCAAAGTCATGTCGGTGGCCATGATGCCTGGACGCAGTTCCATCACCTGGATGCCCTCCGCGGCAAGGCGAACAGCCCAAAGCTGCGCGGCCATGGCCAGCCCAGCCTTGGAGATGCAGTATTCCCCCCGGTTGACCGACGCCGTGTTCGCGGAAAGCGAAGTGATGAAGAGGAGCTTGTATCCCGTGGAGAGCCGGGACTGACCGGGACGGGAAAGCCAATGCCGCGCGGCAAGCTGGGAGAGAAAATACGCGCCTTTCAAGTTGACCTCGATCACTTCGTCGAAAACATCTTCCGTGGCATCCACGATGTCCGCCCGCTCGCGCGGAGCGATGCCCGCGTTGTTCACCAGGGCGTCGAGATGACCAAAGGTTTCCAGCGTTTGGTCAAAAAGGCGCTGACGGTCGCCCGCAGCGCCAACATTTCCGCCTGCAATGGAAAACTTCTGTTCCGGCGTGATCGCCAAGCGGCGGCACTCCTCGGCGGTTTGTTCGGCGGCCTGCCTGTTGTTGGCATAATGCACGGCCACGCTGTAGCCCGCGCCAGCAAGGGATTCGGCCACTCCGCGACCGAGGCCGCGGCTGGAACCGGTAACAAGAACAACGGGTGTCATGAGGCCAATCTAACCAAAAAATGAAAATCGAGTGATGACAGGCACGGTAAAAATTAGCACAAAAACGACTTTCTTTTCGTCATATAGCTGGTTTTCTTATTCCGTGAAACATTACCGTCCCCTTCTTCTTCATGAGATTGACGTGCGGCTTCCGGGTCTCCGGGTGCGGCGGCTTCGCATGAACCGCCACCTGCCCGAGGTGGATACGCTCGCAGAGCACTGCCATTCTTTCACCCAAATCCTTTGCTACCTGAGCGGATCAGGACTCATGACGGCAGACGGACAAACCTACGAAACCGGCCCGGGATCCGTTGCCTTCCTCCCCCCTCACTGCCTGCATTCCTTCCGGGAAACATCCGGGCGACGGCCGCTGTGCCTCGTTCTGGATGTGGATTGGCGCGGCGCGGTGAAGAACGGTTTTTTTCTCAATAGGCTCACCCAGTCCCATGCCGGTGACATCAAGCGGGAACTGGCCGACTTAACAAGAGTTTCCGATCCCGGCCATGTGAGCTGCCGGTTGCTTGTGGCGTCCGGCATCCTGCGGATTCTTGACATCCTGCTGAGGTCAACAAAAGTGCTCCCTTCACAGCGGCGGGAAATCCCCGCATTTGTCCGGAAATTTGAGCGCCTGTTGAACCAGAGCGAAACTCCCCTGCCAAAAATTGCAGGCCTCGCCAAGAACATGGGATACCAAACCGATTATCTGAACCGGATTTTCAAACAGGCCACCGGGCAGACCCTCCGCGAATACCGGGACGCCCTCCTTCTCCGGAAAGCAGTCCGCCTGCTGCGGGAAAAATCCCAGATCAAAGATGTGTGCGAAAAACTCGGTTTCCTGGATCAAAACTACTTTTCGCGGTGGTTCAAAAAACAGACGGGGCTTAAACCAAGCATCTACACAACTGCAAAGATTTAGAGTGCCTGAATTGATTTCTTTGATTGTATCGGGCTGATCAATTCAGCAAGGAATGCCAGAGTGCTTGGAGGGTGCGGGGAAAGGTCGGTCCTCAGCCTACTCTCTGGCCTTTATCCCGCTGCGCTGTTGCCAAGGCCAACGCCCGGTGACTTCAAGCTCAAGGGAAAAACTCAGAAACGTGCGGATCACCACGATCAGGGCGAGAACGCTCAGGTTTTGGAGGGTAGGCGCGACGGCAACGGTTCGGATGATGTCCCCCGCAACGAGCAATTCCAGCCCAAGGAGAATGGCGCGGCCCAAATTCTGGCGGTATGCGGTGTACCGGTCGAGATGAGGAGGGGCAGCAAAAAAGAGGGTTCGCACGGAAGCGACCAGAATGCCGCCAACAATAACCAGCACTCCTGCGGCATCGACTGCCAAGCCGACTTTTTCAACGGTGGATTGGAATATGTCCATGACGCAGCCTTATAGCACGTCCGCTCCAGCAAGACAGGGCAGAAGAAACGGCAGCCTCAAATCAATTCACGAAGCGATGCTTGGCCCACGCCCGGCACTCCTCCGTGTCGCTGCGGAGCTGGACGGGATACGGGGCATTGCGGTTCTGGTTGATCGAAGTGGCGCAGCTCTCGCCCATCGCCACCCGGCGGGAAAGCAGGCTGTCGGCTTCATCGAAAAACAGCACCGCCTCGGCTTCCGCGGCTTCCTTGAAGGCTTTCGCGATGTGCTTGGCCGTGTCGCCGAGATACTTGCTGATGATCTGGCTGTAATCGACTTGGTAGAGCGGCTTGCCGAGCCTCCACGCGATGCCCAGCGCAGCGCGGGTCTTCCCCGTTCCCGGCGGGCCGTAGAAGTTCAGGATGCACCGGCCGGCCTGCGGCTGGATCTCGCTCAATTTCCACACCGCCTCCAACTCCTCGCGCATCTCAATCGAGCGGAGGGCTGCGGCGATGTCCTCGCGCACCGTGCTGTGGAGCACGAGGCGGGCGAGGTCGTGGCGGGGTTCGGGGGCAACGAGGATTCCGACCGGCGCGGCCTGCTGCTCTCTGCGGCGCGGCCGCGGCGTGCGGTGGTCCTCACGGCCCTCCATCATTTCTGGTTCGTCATTTTCTGGCATTTTCTTGTCTTTCTGGTTTTGGTTATGAGCTACGCGTTGCGCGTAGTTCTGAACCTTGCCTCTCGCAGTTCCCGCACTGAGTCCATCAGTATTTGTCACCATTTTTCGGGGTGCTTCCCACGGCCCGTAGTGGAGGGTTTCGAGCATCAATCGGCGGGCTTCCTCCGCCGAATACCTCACCACGCCGCCGGTGATTTTTCCGATTCCGTAGTAGACGTCCTTGCGGGCGCAGACGATCCGTCCATTGCTCGGGTCAATCACCGCATCTCCGATTTCCGCCCATGCGTGCCCGTAGCGGATCCCGGCAATCGGCCCCTGTCCGGTCACTTCGCCGTGGGCGAGCACGATTCCCGGGCAATGGGAGTTGCCGATCACGAATCGCGCCGCAGCCTCGTAGCAATCGCCCTTCACGCGGCCTCCCTCATGTCAATGGCACTTTCCAGATCGGCAAGCGCGGCCCGCACACACCCGCCGCTCCCCACGGCGATTTCCTGGGCGAGCCGCTTCGGGGCCTTCCACCGGCGGGTGAGCCACTGCGCGATTTCGTCCGACTCGGGACCGGTGATTTTGAACGCTTGGAACCGCGTTTGGAACCGTTCCGTGAGCAGGTCGAGTTGGAGGTTGCTCGTGCCGATGAGCGCCCGCCCCGGCCGCAGCCGGTCGAGGTAGGAGAGCATCAGGTCTTGGGCCTCGCGGGAACAGCGGTCGAGTTCGTTCACGATCCGCACGCTCCACCCACCACCGAACATGCTGGCGTAGGCGAGCCCGTCCATCCACCGGCGCACGGCCTCAACCGTGATCTCTCGCCCGTTATGATCCTCGATGGCACAGGGTTCGCCGCCGGTCAGCTCGCGGGCCACCATTTCGGCAATCGTCGTCTTGCCCACTCCCGGCGGCCCGTAGAGCAGGATCTTCATCGGGCCGTCCCTGCCGGTGCGGATCCTCTTCGCCTTGGCAACGAGCGCACGCGCGGCAGTCCTAGCGGATCCGATCAGGTCATCGGGCACGACCGGGCGGAATGAGGCGGGCGCTCTCATACCAGCCCGGCCTCCCGGAAACTGAAGTGGCTGTTTGCGCCCACGATCACATGGTCAAGCAGGCTGATCTGGATGATCTTCCCCGCCTCCACGAGCCGCTGGGTAAGCGTGCGATCTGCCATGCTCGGACTGGCCTCGCCGCTCGGGTGGTTGTGCATGACGAGCACGGCATACGCCCCCATGGCCACCGCCCCCCGGAACACATCCCGCGCATGGACGACGCATTCATTCAGCGACCCGATCCCAACGAGCGTGTGTCCGATGGCCGAGAGGCGGGTGTTGAGCATGACGGACACGCACATCTCCCGCTCGGGGTCATACCACGGCATCACCGCGATCTTCTCCTGCCAGTAGGCTGCGGCGGACATCGGATCATCCACGCGCATCGAACCGGGCGTTTCGTTGAGCCGCTGGATGCGGATCTCAAACGTGGATTTCGAGTAGCGCATGGCCCTCCAGTTTCCGGGCGATGGCGGCGACTGCCTCCGCGCCCTTCTTATATACGACGACCGCAATGAGCGCGTCCCCGCGCCACACCGCCCAGAACCGGTTGTATCGGGCGATGCGGATCATGGCCGAACCTCCTTGGTAAGCTTGGCCGCAAAGCGACGGAGCCGCCGCTTGTTGTTGAGGTCTTTTCGGTCGGGCTTGGGATCGGTGGTCGCAGCCGCCTTCTTGCGGACTTTTGGCATGAAGAGCTGGGGAGTCCCTGGGGGTGGGGGATGGCCGCCGTAGAGCCGGATGTTCACGACCTGCTGCCAGACTTCCCGCGGCATCACCGCCCGCCACCGGCGGTTTGGCGTGCCTTCGGAATCGACCCACGAGAAATCCATTCCGGGTAAAATTGGGAAGGCCATATCAGCCCCCCCCTTTCGTTGATGGCGCGCGCCGCTCCCAGTCCAGGGCGGCGGATTCCGCTTGCTCGTGAGTGGGGAAGTTCTCCCCGACCCACCGCTCGAATGCCCCGCCCGCATCCCGGCCCCCGCGCACAACTGTCCATCCGCGACCAAGGGCAGCGGGGACAACTTCCGGCTGATGAAGCACGTTCATTTCCCCCACTCCTCTCTGCGGATCCGTGCCTTGAGCGTGTTGACCGGCACATTGAACTGCGCCGCCGTCTGCTTCACGCTCCGGTCGCGCACGTAGCGGCGTTTGATGGCCTTCCAATCCGGTCCGAGGATCGCACGGATTGGGGCTGGAATGCCGCGAATTTCCGCACGTCGCCGGACGTTTGGGATAGCGATGGAACCGTCGTCCGCGATGCTCTCGGGGAGTTGGGCGTCCGCCATCGGGTTGAACCGCTTGGTTTCCTTCCGCGTCTCCAGCCGCGACATCCGCTGTTGGATTCCCACAAGCGCCGTGCCCGTCACCGCATTGACCGCCTCACCAACGAGCTTCGGGATGTTCACCGAGGGCATTCCCCGGCGGGTTGTCGTAATCGCGGCCATCTGCGCGGTCACAATCTCGCGGATCAACTCCAGCGGGATTTCCGTGATCGCATAGACAACTCCCGTCAGGCTCTCCAGCCCGAGCGACTGCTTCATCTTTTCGCGGGCCTCGCGGGGCGTTTCCGCCTCGAGCCGTTCGTCAAAGACGATCTCGCTCGACCGGCTGGCAACAAGTTTGAACAGTTTCATGCTACGGCCTCCGTTGCTGCCCAGAGGGCGAGTTGATCGGTGGGCTTCTTCTTCCAACGAAGATTCCCCGAGCGTTCGAGTTCGTAGAGGAACCCGAGATTCGAGCACCGCATCCCGCTCCACTCCCGCCAGTCCCCGAAGAGGCTGGTCTTGCTCACGCTCATGAGCACGAACCGCCCGTCCACGCTATCGAGCAGATCCGGATCGTGCAGGTGGTTCACCAGCAGGGCCATCACCCGGCTGTCGCTGATCGGCCCGCCGACTTTCCGTTTCTCAGCGCGTTCGATGTAGGCGAGAGCATCTTTGAACCCACCCCACGTCCCATTGTGGAACAGGACGCGGCTTGCTTTCCCGACGAGCGCGGTTTGCGCCGACCTGTTCACCGGGAACGGGTGGCAGAGCTCCGGACTCACCCCTCCCACGCTCGCCCAACGGAAGTGAATGACGACTTCCCCCTTGAGCTTGCACAGCAGTTGATTCACTTCGATGGGACCAAGGTTCTTGGCCCACCGCACTTCCCCATTCGCCCGCCATGCCACGCCCGCTCCATGCGGGTTGGCAGCAGCGCAGGCCATCAGGGTATTCAGGCCCGGCCGCACTTTCGGCGGGCACACAATGATAACGCACATATTTTCCTTTCTGTTTTGTTGGTTGATTTGCGCCGCCGACTACGCACGTTGCGTAGCCATGAGCACAAAAAATTAGAGATTCGCGTCGGCATATCGTCCGTCGAATTGGCGGCAGAGGCGCAGGGCCTCGCGGCTGTGATTGGCGAAATCCGCGTGCAGGCGGCCGAATAGCCCGAGGGCAACCGGGCGGCTGGATCCCGTCCATCCGAGGTAATCCCAGAGGAACTGCACAGACTCGGCCGCGTTGCGGGTGCGCGACTGCTGGAGCTTGTTCTTTGTGAACCCGCCGAGGCATTGAACCTCGTGAGCGCGGCGGCAGAGCCCGAGGGCAGTGCCCACATGATGTTGAACTTTCTGGAGGTTGACCGTGCCGGCGAAGGCGCGGAACTCCACGAGGCCGTGACTAAAGAGCTTTCTAAAATTCACCATCCCGCGTCCGCACGCCACCGCTGCTTGTTCTTTGCGCCTTACGTCCGCGTCGTGCTGCATCTGTTTGACGAGCTTGGCCACGTCCTCCGCGAACGTGTGGCTGTATGAGTTCAGGTGGCGACCCGTGCCCGTCTGGCCGTAGATCGCTCGCGCGTGCCACTGGGCGATGTGGGCGAGCTTGCGGGCGAAGTCCGCTCGGGCTTGGGCGTCCGAGGCTCCGATCACGCTGTCCACGCTCACGGTCACATGGCATCCGCACGAATCGTTGACCCGTGCCCCGATCCCGTTCAGCCAGCCAACGAAGTCGCACATCCCAGCCACCCCGGCCTCCCCGTGGAGGATGGGCGACACAAACTCGCAGGCCATCTCTTCGGGTTGGCACCTGATCGAGCCATCGCGTTCGGCGCTCCATTTGGCCCTGTTGAAAGCGGGGGCGGCAAGGATCGTGGACTCGCCCGCGCGAAGTCCGCCGGTCACTGGGCGGCCCCCATGGTAAGATCCAATAGTGATCCCGCTCGCGGCGGGAATGGCGGTTTCCAGTTCAATCCCGAAGCGGATCTGCGTGGCTTTGATGTCGGCTGGTTTCATATAAGTTGGTGCTGTAGTTATTGTTGACTGAGGCTTGAACCTCTTCCGGGCAGCCGCGTGGTGTCCATCGGAAATGAACGCCATATTTGTCGCCCATTTTGCTTGTTATCAATGAGTTGGCATGAAAGTTGAAAAGCCCGCACGGTCAGCCCGGACAGCATTTATCAAGCGTAGGAATGCGTTTGCTCGCCAGCCTCAAAATGGCCGGAACTTGTGTTTATGCCTCGTGGCGGGCGGGTGTCCTCCGGGGTGGTATAGGTGGAGGCCGAAAGCCGCGAAAACCGCGTGCCTCACATATCCCATGCCTCGCGGAACCCGATGAACTTGGGGAACCGGGGGGCGTCTTTGGCTCCGCTTGGCTGGTGACTGAATTTGACGAGCTTCCCAATCAACGACTCCTTCCGCAGCCACAGGCTCGCCCGGTCGATGCCGCCGAGCACATGGTTGTAGCCGAGCCGAAATTCCACGCCCGTATCAATCACCCGGACGATGAACCCGCCGAGCTCGCCCCGGCCAATCATCCCGGCTTGGGCCATGCTCCGCTTCGTGCGGCCAAAGGCGTCCTGTCCGGCTTCGTTCTGATTGGTCATCCCCTCGTAAGGTTCGAGCACAACCGCCTCAGCATCCTCAAACCGCTTGATCTTGAGCAGCCAGCCCTCGCGCTCGGTTGAACGCCCGCATTTGTATGGCCCCGCAGGATCGCGCACCATCACGCCCTCGTATCCCTCGGCAAGGCATTTTTCCTCATAGGCGGCGAGCTGGTCGGCGTCGGCAATTTCCACCGGCAACACCTTCTCAACGTGCTCCCACTCGGGCAGGCGGGCGAGTTCCTGCATCCGGCAGGCATACGGCACGTCCACGCCCTCGCTCACATAATCAAAGACATGGAAGAGAAAATCCGGCTCGCCGCTTTCCCGGCCGATCGCGCTCGTGGTGGCATTGAACGTGCCCCCGCGCAGCATGAGCTCGCCGTCCACGCCGTCCGGCAGGTTCGCCTCAATCCACTCGCGGGCGAACCGGTTGCTGATCGGCTTGTAGGAACGCGTGAGTGCGCGGCCTCGGATTTTCAGGCAGCGGATCCCGTCCAACTTGGGCGTGGCCAACACCGGAAAATGCAGGTTCGCCGGGCACTCGCATTTCCCGGCGAGCATCGGCTTGGTGATTTGCGCGGGGTTCGCCGCGTGCGATCCGGTCTTGTCCGGCGTTGCTATGGTTTGCGTCTTCACCCCTATTTTATCCTGCACCGCCTCTCGCTGAGTCCATCGCTGAATGGCACCATATTTATCGCCCATTTTGCGCGGGCTCCCAAAGTTGGCGCGAAAGTTGAGGGCGGGATTTGTTTCATTCATGGCCGTCTCCTCCGACGTGTTTGATGCACTCCGGCCCGAAGCCCGAATCCACTGACGCAGGCACTGTCAACGTCTTGCCGCACCGCCCGCACTTGCCGCAGTGGCAGACCCTCACTTGGGCGGGAAGGTCGTTTCGCAACGACAATTTCCGCAGCAGCCACTCAAAGGCCCTGGCACTCGGTGCCGTGGACGAGATCCTTGATTTCCTGCCGTGCCGGTAGCGGTTCCCGTCGAACACCGTGCCAAGGAACGAATAGTCGTTTTCGTTGTCAGCCCCGGTGAGGACGGAGACAAAGTGCGGCTTGTCGTCGTCCGTCTTCCTCACCTTGAACGTGAACCGATTTCCCGTTTCCGCGTTCTCCACGGTGAAGAGCGCGTTCCCGGCCAGTATGAATTGAAGCGTGTCTTTCATGGTGCGTGACTCGCGTAGTTCAGTGGCAAAAAGAAAGGCCGGTGGCGGGGGCCACGGCGGCGATCCTTCCAATGAGCGTGCTCAGGTTGAATTTGCGCAGGCCCCGGTTTTCCACGTCATATACCGTGATAAGACCGCGTTTCTGCAGGTTGGTCTCGGAAGTGGTAAAGCGCATCGTGCGGGCCTCGCCCGTGGCTTTGGTGAACGTTCCGACGTATTCTGTGCGTTGGTGGATGTGTGTTTTCATCCTCCTTGGCCTCTCGCAAAACCTTCGCGGAAGTCCATCGCAGAATGGCACCATATTTATCGCCCATTTTGCGCGTAGGAGAAAAGTTGGCGCGGAAGTTGAATAGGCCGTTTTGAGGGCTTCCGCGCCCGCTGTTTTCTGATACACAGCCCGTCAACGCGATGCTCGTCTTGCTCGGGCAGCAGCCGATTCCTGAACCGCCGGATGGATCAGAGAAGGAGAAACTGCAACATCTTCTGGACGTTTATACGGATCGCCTGATTGCAGCCAATCCGGGCAAATACGTTTCGGTCCCGCGTGACACTATCCCCGAAGCCATCATCCAAGGCTTGCGCACGAGGATCGCAGAACTCTGATGATCCGCTGATACCAAACCATTCCACCGGATTACCGGGAACAGGCGGGCTATGCTGCCGCGGCGGTTTCGAGAGCAGGCTTTGGCGGCCGGGACACGTATTCGCTCGCGTAGCGTTCACCGACGGCGCGCAGGTAGGCGATGCGCTCGACGGCAGTCATGGCATCAAGCTTGAGACTGGTCGATTCCCGCCATTTGCGGGACTCGTCGACGGCATCAAAGGTTTTGGTCTTGGTTTCCATAAATCAGCTCCAATGGGTTTATGATACGCACAGTTTGGTATCCCTGCAATAAGTTCACGGCATTGAAGCCCGCCTCGCGCTGGACGTTGACCAGGTGCCGGAAGTTCCAACTGACAAGGTAATCGATTTTCGCCACCGTGCAGGCGGCGACGTGTCGGGCATCATCGGTGTATTTGGGAGTGAGGACCGCTTTTTCGATGTATTGAGCTGCGAGTTGTTCCATCTCGGGCGTGACAGCCACAAGCGCGCCGGGATCAAATGTCTCGCGAAAAAGCTCGCGAACATTTCCGGGGGCGTTTGTGAGTTCATCAAAGGCGATGGTCGAACTTTGAAAACTCCACTGCCCCGCTTCCATCTGCCGCCAAAGCTCGCGGGTGGGTTCCTTCCACTCGTCATCGAAGTAGCCGCCCAAAACTGAGGTGTCGAGATACAGGGTGGGTGTCCGCATGTAGGCTTTATTACCACAGCACCCCGCGCAAATGCGACCAGGTTTTTCGGTTTATCCATCCAGCAAATGATCAAAGAGCCCGGGCTGGAACGGCTGGAGGGCAGCGTGCTCGGCGGAGAAGAACTGCGCCTTCGTGGCCCCTGATGCCTTTCCCTTGCGCGTATGGCAGTCGAATGCGTAGCCGGGGATTGGAATGTATTCGGGCGCTTTGCGGAGATCGTCGGCAAGCGTGCTGGCATCCACGCCCTTCATCTGGTCATAGACGAGATTTTGAAGGTGGTCGGGGTCGCGGCTTTTCTTGGCCGCGCAGAGAATGATCACCGCTTTGGAAATGAAGATCCGGCCCTTGGCTTTCCGGGCCGGCACGTTGTCGTTCACGATCAGGTAGGAATCGTGGAGTGCCTTGACCTCCGCAGTGATCAGGCCCCAGCAATCTTCCGCACTCACGGTGAGGAGACGCTTCCACACATAGTTGCCGAACCCGCTGGCCCACAGTTCCAGCGCCCAGTATCCGGCAAGCTGGGTGTCGGCGCGGCGGATTGCCTTCTGCATCGCCGACGACACTTCGCTGAATTTGTAATTCCTGATTGTGCTGAGTTCCATATCAGGTGGCCCAAGGCGGAAGAGTGGTTTTTCCATGCCTTCCTCCTCTCGCAGAGTAAACTTTATGTAAATCGCTGAATGACACCATTTTCTTCATTACGGAAAGGGTAGCGCGGAGCAGGCGCGGGGCCGTAGCAGTTCCGGGGGTGCTTTGAAGGTGCAGCGGATTCACAGTTGAACGCGCGAAGTCAACCCGACAGAGTTCCGGTCATGCACATGGAGCAACTTCGCGAGCTGCTGCTGAGCTTTCCCTGCGTGACCGAGGAGGAACCCTTCGGGCCAGAGGTCGTCGTCTATAAAGTCATGGGGAAGATGTTTGCGCTGGTGGACTACGATTCGGTGCCCCCCACGATGAATCTCAAGTGCGATCCAGAGCGGGCGCTCGATTTGCGGGATGTCCACGAGGCCATCCGGCCGGGCTGGCACATGAACAAGCGCCACTGGAACACTCTCGACATGGACGGGAGTTTGCGCGGCCAGCTTGTATCTGAACTCGTCCGGCACTCTTACGATTTGGTTGTTGCAGCCCTTCCGCGCCAGGTCCGCGAAAAGCTCGGAGCTCAGGCGTCCAGGTGAACTGACTGACGCCTCTTCACGTCCACGACCACGCGATCCTGACTTTTGTATTTCTCGAACCGCATGTGGGCCTTCCATTTCGATTTGAGGTAGCGCTTCTCGGCGGCGATGCGTTCCTCCGACCGGAACAGGGAGTTGCCCCCGAGGTTCTTGTCGCGCTCCTGGGCAAAGCAAAAACGGGCTTCATTCCACACGAGCCGGTTGCGCATCAACTCCGTGAGCGTGGCATCAATGTCGCACTTGCACTTGAGGAGTTCGTCCCACTTCACTTCCTTGCCGATCACCCCAACTGCCCCACCCATCCAGTGATGCACTCCGAACGGATCGTTCCTCTGCAAAAGCCGTGGGTCACTGCGCTGATGCCAGCCGAATAGCCGCGCACCGGCCCCGAACGCGCATCGGGCGGTATTTTCCACCATGACGGCGGTTTCTTCGACCGAGAGCTTTCGAACTTTCAGGGCTACCATGCACATCGCGGCCGAAATGTCGTCGTCCATCATCACGAGGCATTCCTCGGGAAAGTGGGCGACAATCCAATTCCGCACGGCACTCACCCCGCTGATCGCATCGGGGATCCCGACTTTCTCAAGCGGGATGTGGGCGTAGCTGGCGATTTCCGATTCCGGCACAACAAGCGTGGCCAAGGGAAACAGCCGATGCGTCGTGATCGACCGCTGGCGGCTCCGGCTCATGATGACGACACGGATCGCAATCGCACGGAGTTCGGGGAATTCCACTACAGGGGCGGGCAGGGTTGCAGGGCCGGGAGTTGAACCCGGATTTGCGGGGTATGAATCCGCCGTGACGCCACTTTCACTACCCTGCGGTTGGAGCGGAGGCGGCACTGGCCGCTTTTTGCGCGAGTTCGATAAGTCTTTTTCCATTGAGGACGCGGCCGATGCCGATTTTCTTGGTTTTGCGGGCGATTGAATAATCCACTTCCTTCACGCCAATGAGCTGGAGCGCGAGCATCCAGTCTCTCAAGTCGTGAAACATGAAAACCACATAGTCGTGGTGCTCGAATGCCTGGCATTCCATGAGCGGGATCGTTTCGAGGTCTTCTGCGGGATCAGCGTCGGCGAAAAGTTTGGCTATCTCGTCCTCCATAAACCCAGTGAGTTCGATGTCGAACGTGGGATCGCTTTCCCGCAGCTTATCCACGACCCGCTTGAGATCGTCCTCGTCGAGCTCGGCGAGTTCAGAAAGCCGGTTGTCGGCGAGCAGGTCGGCCAGTTCCGCTGCCTCGGAATCGTAATCTTGGATGTCCACCGGCACGGTGTCGCATCCGATGAGAAGCGCTGCTTCGAGCCGGCCGTGGCCGCGGACGATCAGCCCGCTCCGTTTGCTCACCGTGATCGGCGACCGCCACCCCTGTTCCTGGATAATCGCCGCGAGAAGCTGGATCTGGTGGGCGCTGTGCCGGTTCGGGTTGACCGGGTTCGGTTTGAGTTTCCGGGGATCAACGAGCTGGTTATGGGCGCAATGGACGGTCACAGCCTCGCCACCGCTGTCAACCGGCGCTTCTTGACAGCCCCGTGCGTGTCTCGCGTAGGATTGCGCCCATGACGAGAGAGGAATTTCAAAAGACGATCCAAGGCTGGCGGGTGAAAAAGGGCTTCACCCAACAGGACGCTGCCGATCACCTCGGGATTTCTGTTCGCACGCTCCAGAACTGGGAAATCGCCCGCAACATGCCCAACGGCTATGGGCTCAAGGCGCTGTTGGCGGAACTGAAGAAACGCTAAATGTTCATCAGGGCACTACTTTCATTTCTCATTCTGCCCGGCGTGATCGCTGGAGCGATTCCTGCCTTGATTGTAACGCTGGAATCGCACCGGAGCAATCCGTCCGCTTTTGGGCTGCCAGTGCTTTCCCTCGGAATTTTTCTGCTTATTTATTGTGTGCGGGATTTCTTCGTGGCCGGCAAGGGCACTCTGGCTCCATGGGATCCTCCAAAGCATCTGGTAACGGTCGGCCTTTATCGTGCGGTTCGCAATCCCATGTATGTGGCTGTCCTTACGACCATCGTGGGATGGAGCCTGACAACAGGATCGCTGTGGCTGACATGGTATGCGTTCGTAATGGCGCTCATCTTTCATCTCCGTGTGATTTCCTTTGAGGAGCCGGTGCTCAAGAGGCAATTTGGGGAAGAATGGCGCTCGTATTCAGCAAAGATACCCCGTTGGATCCCAAAGCTGTGGCGTTGACTCCATCCCGCGTGGATGGAACCGATTCCGCCCGAGGTCGCTCGCAAACTTCTCAACCGTGATTTTACCAACCTGATCCAGCGCGTTCAGGCGGGTGGAAAGCTCACCCGTTCCGAGCGCAATATGCTTCAGGCGATGGCCTCCGGGTCAGTGGCGAGCGGGATCACGCTCGCGGCCAACTACAACGAACTGGCCGAGGCACTCGGGGTGACGCGGCAGGCGATCCATTCCTGGCGGAAGCTCGATGGCGCACCGGAGGCGAACGCGAACGGCACGCATGAGGTGGCGGTCTGGCGGGAGTTCGTCAAACAGCAAGGGCTCAAAAACGACGAAGACATATCGGATGTCGAGTCGTCCCTCAAAGCCCGGAAGCTGCTGGCCGAGGTGATGGAGCGCGAATTTCGCCTCCAAGTGAAGCAGGGCGAATACGTGCTCTTGGATGATGTGAAAACCCGGTGGGCGTACCACGTCGGCCAGGCGGTGGCGCTACTTCGCAAGCGGCTCGAACAGGAAATCCCTCCGATCCTCTCCGGCCTCGATGCGATTGCGATCCGCAAAGAACTCTCGATTGCCGTGGATGAATTCGCGGCGCTCCTCCACGACGGCCAGAATGAACAAGCTGGATAAAATCTGGCGTGCTGTCTGGCGTCCGCCCGACCGCAGGCCGCCGTGGGCATGGGCGGAGGAGCACATCACCTCGATCCCATATTCGCCGGTTCCGGGCAGGTTCCGCTCGGAGCATTCGCCCTGGCTGCGCGAGCCGCTTGAGGCGCTGGTCGATCCGTCCATCCGCATCGTTTCGATTATCGCCGCCATCCAGTGCGGCAAGACGAGCGTGGGTGAGATCGGGATTTCCTACATCATCGCGAACCTTCCCGGCCCCGCGCTCTGGCTCGATCAGACCGACGAGGACGCCCGCGACCAAAGCGAATCCCGCCTCCAGAAGCTCTTCGACGAATGCGCCCCGGTGCGGGCGCTCTATCCTCGCGACCGGCACAAAAAGAAAACCGCCGCGATCCAATTTTCCAATGGCATGACGCTCTGGATTCTCGGGGCGCACAACAAAACGAACCTTCAGCGGCGGTCGATCCGCTACCTCGTTGGTGACGAGACATGGAGGTGGCCGACCGGTCACATGGCGGAAGCGGAAGCCCGAGTTGCCGCATTCGGGTGGCTCGGGAAATGCCTCTTCATGAGCCAGGCTGGTGAGGAAGGAGATGACACATCTCGGAAATTCGAGATGACCGACCAGCGGGAATGGACGTTCGCCTGCCCGAAATGCGGTACGCGCCAGCCGTTCAAATGGGAGAACATCGAGTGGAGCAAATCCGCTCGCAGTGACGACTACGACTGGGACTACGGCGAAGTGCAGAAAACCACATCTCTCCACTGCACCGGCTGCAATCACTATTTTGAGGATACCGACCGGGTCAGGCGCGAACTCAACGCCACGGGCAAGTTTGTCGCCCAGAACCCGAACGCCTCGCCCGAGAACGCCGGGTTTCACTGGAATTCTCTCTGTGCGATGAGCTGGGGGCGACTTGCCGAACTTTACCTACGGGCGAAGGCGGTTTCCCGGCAGGGCGATTTTTCGCTTCTCCAGCAATTCTACCAGAAGCGGCTCGCGATCCCGTGGCGCGAAACCAGCGAGGACTACAAACTCGAAATCGAGCGCACCGGCTACCGGAAGGGCGAACTCTGGGACGAAGAGGCGGCATTCGACAAAAACGGCCGCATCATCCCCGGTCCGTATGACCCTGCGGCGATATCGGCTCCACTGCGCGTGCTTACCGTGGACGTGCAGATGGATCACCTCTTCGCCGTGGTGCGGGCATGGAGCGAGAACGGTTCATCCCGACTCATCTGGAACGAGCGGATCCTCACGTTCGAGGACATTCGCACATTGCAGGAACGCTTCACGATCCACCCGAACCTCGTGTTCCTCGATGCCGGCCACGCCGCTTACGAGGTCTATCGCCACTGCGGCGACTACGGCTGGACTGCGCTCATCGGCGACCGACGCGCCACATTCGTCCACCGCACCCGTGACGGCAAACCTGTCCACCGGTTCTATTCGCCCCGTCGCAAGGTTGTTCTCTCCCACAACAAAAGCTGTTCCGTCTTCTACTGGTCGAACCTCAACTGCAAAGACATCCTCGCCCGGCTCCGTCGCAACCAGCGCCCGGAGAAAGGCTCGACCTGGGAAGTGCCCGACGACATCGACGACGACTATCTCGCCCAGATGGAGAGCGAGCACCGGGTCAAGGCCGGTGGAAAATGGCTCTGGAAACAGATCGGCAACCGCCCGAACCACCTCTGGGACTGCGAGGCCATGCAGGTCGTGGCCGTCGTCATGCTCAAGCTGATCGGGCGGGAGTTTTCCGCAGCGGATCAGCCTGAAGAGTCGCATTGACCCACAGGATTGATCGGTTTTGACTACGCGGGTGCAACGTCTGATTTTTCTTCTGTGTTTTTGCCTTACGGTCAACGTGGTTATGGCGGGGCCGACTTCCGGGCTTCAAGCGCTCAATGGGCCAGTGCCTCAAATTGAGAGCAAGGATCCCAATATCACCTATGACGTGAACCTTGATGGGGAGAAATTCTTCGTTCGTTACCCATCCGGCTACAACAGCGTTTTCCCATCTGGCTTGCTCGTGTTCCTGAGCCCTTCGGACGAGTTTGCAGATATTCCGCCGGGTTGGGCCAGTGTTCTGGACAAGAACAAGTTGATTTTTGTGGCTCCGCAATCAGTGGGCAACAAGCAGCCAACAGGGCGACGTGCAGGAATGGCGGTGGTTGCTGCTCGAAAATTTCAGGAAATGGCGAAAATAGATGCCAAGCGAATTTATGTCGGCGGGTTTTCCGGTGGAGCGCGCATAGCCGCTTATGCTGCATTCGCGCATCCCGAGCTTTTCCGAGGCGTGCTCGCCATCTGCGGAGTCGGATTTCCGGGAAAAGTAGAAAAAGTCAAAGCCACCGAGAAGGATGAATATGGTTGGTTTGTCCTTGATGAAGCTCGAAAAGAATCCGCCCGGCAGCAGATCAAGTTTGCCATCATTACCGGAGCAAAAGATTTCCGTTACGGCAATCTGCTCGATATTTTTCAAGGCGGCTACGAGAAGAATGGCTACGCGGCGAAACTCATTGACGTGCCGGGAATGGAGCACGCAATTTGCAAGGACAAGCAATTGGCCGAGGCAATCAGTTTTTTTGAGTCTCCCTTGGTTCAGAAAAAATAGACCGCTCGACAAAGGGAGTCAGACCTCCTTTCAGGTTGACGCCGCATCGGGTTCATGGACCCGATCAAACGACTCCTGGAAATCGCCACCCATGAGGTGGGCACGCACGAGGTAGGCGGCAACAACCGCGGCCCCCGCATCGTTGAATATCAATCCGCCACCTGGCTCAATCCCGCCCCGTGGCCGTGGTGCGCCGCCTTCATCTGCTGGATTTTGCGCGAATGGCTTCAGTCGCCGGAAGTTCGGGAGAAATTGTCGTTGCGCAACGACCTTTCTGTCGAAAACTGGCGGCCGCAGACGGCTGGCGCATTCGACTTCGAGCGGTGGGCGAAGGAAAAGGGGCTCCAAGTTCTGAAAAAGACCGCCCTCGCGAAAGCTGGCGACCTCGTGATTTTCGAGTTTTCCCACATCGGAATCATCGTGAAGGATCAGATCTCGGCTGACTCGATTGAAACGATTGAGGGGAACACAAACGGCGGTGGCCAGCGCGACAGCAACACGGGCGATGGCGTGTGGCGCAAGCGCCGGGCGGCCAGCCTGGTGCGCTCATTCATCCGGTTGATCCGTTGACACCCGCCGTCTGGCATGGCTGCCATCGACTATTCCATCGGGTTCACCCGCCGCGAGGTGGAGAAAATCTTCACGATCCACAAGGCGGAATTGGAGAAGACGCTCGCCTCGTGGACGGATTCCGGTTCGGCGGTGACCAAGCGCCGGTTGGACGAAATCCATGTCGTGATCGCGGCCTGCCAGGACGCGCTTCGCAAACTTGCCCCCGACGACTACGGACGTGGGCGGCGTGTTGCCCAATCCTCCGTTGACTATATCCAGCGATGAATCTGATCCCCAAACTCGCCCGCTTCGTTGTCCCGGCCGCATTCCTGCCGAAAGCATGGACGTCTCCCTACGATGCGGCGAACTGGTCGCCCTCGCGCGGTCGTGTGCCCGGCTCCGCTCCCCGCGATGCCAAGCTCGATTTGTCTCAGGGCATCAGGACGGAACTCGTCCGCCGCTCCCGCTACCTCCACCGGAATTCCGGGTTCGTGCGCGAGATGGTCTCCAACATGGCGATCTATTCCACGGGCGATGGGATCCGGCCTCAGGCGCAATCGGCAGACCCGGAATGGAACCGCCGCGCCGAGGAAATCTTCCGCCGTTGGTCGGCACAATGCGAGGTGACTGGGCGGTTTTCCTTCGAGGAATGCCAGAGCCTCGTCTGCCGCGGGATGGATGTGGACGGCGAGTTCTTCGTTTTGAAGACGCGCGACCGCAGCGGGTTCGCGAAGATCCAGCTCATCGAAACCCATCGGATCGGCGACGATTCAGCGGAAACATGCGATGGGATCGGGCTCGCCTCGGACGGATCGCCGGTCTTCTACCGCCTGATTGAAGATTCCGGCACCCGCGACATCCCGGCGGCCTCGATGCTCCACGTTTTTGAACCCGAGTCCGTGAGTGCGGTTCGCAACGCGCCCACGATCCAGCATTCGATCAATCACATGCTCGACGAGATGGAACTCCTCGCGCTCGAAAAACATGCCGTGAAGGACAACGCGGACGTGTCGCGGATCCTCAAAACCGCCCGTGGAGAAATCGACGACACCGGGGACTTTTCCGTTGGCACTCCGTCCAATCCGCAGCAGTCAAGCGATGCCGCCCAGCTCCAAAAGATCATCGGCGGCAAGCTCGTCGCGCTCAAGCCCGACGAATCCCTGGACAGCTTTCAGTCGAACCGTCCGTCGCCCACGTTCACAGGATTTTTAAATCATTTAAGACGAGACTCCGCGCTCGGCGTGCTGCCATACGAATTCGCAGCCGATTCCAGCAGCATCGGCGGGGCAGGCGTGCGGCTGGTCGTGGCAAAAGCGGACAGGCGGTTCTCGTATCGTCAGTTGATCCTCATCAATCGGCTGATCGAACCGGTCTGGGCGTATGTAATCGGTGATGCCATTACCAGGGGCGAACTCGCCGCCCAGCCTCAATGGTGGCGAATATCCTCGACCACACCGCGCAGGGTCACCGTTGATTCGGGACGCGAATCCCAGCAGAACCGGGCGGATGTCGAGATGGGGCTCAAAACGATTTCTCAAAGCTACGGTGAACTGGGCCTCGATTTTGAAGAGGAGATGCGAGTGCGTGCCCGCAATGCGAGGTTTCTCGTGGATCTGGCGGCCGAATTTCAAATTCCGCTCGAGATGCTCTGGAAAACAAGCGGAGGCATTGCCGCCACCCCGGCAGTCGGAGAAATTCAAGATCAGCCACCGATCTCGGGAGTGCGGCAACCGGGGTAATCAGAATGCCGGCTTGCCACGTTCAGCCAGCGGCACGGCAAGCGTCTTCTCGATGTGCTTTCGCAGTGCGCGCACCTTTGGAATAAAATCGAACTCCTCGTCCTCCGTGAGATCCCACTCATCAATGTAGTTTTTTGGGGATTTTTGGATTGTCCTCACATGGGCAAGAATCCCCCGGAGATAGTCGTCCTCATTCAGGTATCGCGAGCACGCCGCCCCGAGTTCGGCTCGCAGGCAGTCGCACGCTTCGCCAGCAAGCCCGATGCTCTCATAGGACATTTCTGTCAGGTCGTCGGTATCCATTATGCGATTCTACGGCGAAGCAACAATGGATGTCACCTCGCCAGAGTGGCAGACAATTCGGAGGGTCATCGGGATGCAGCACACGCTGCAATCCTCCACCGTCTCATAACTGCCCTGAGTCGTATCCACCTCGATCGTAACCGGCTCCCAACAATGAGGGCATTGCACATTTAATGAAACGAGCAAGTTCATGGTGAAATGTAGCACCTCGTTGACACCATGCAACGAGGCGTGAACCTCACACTACTCCAAAAACAGCCCTGGCTGATCTCTCCCGAAGCCCTCGGGGCGATGGTTGCCGCCACGAAATCCTTCTTCGACAACACGCCGGAGCTTCCCGACAGCCCGATCTCGCCCTGCCTCACATTGGAGGACGGAGTGGGCATCATTTCGATCACCGGGCCGATGCTCCGCAATCCGGACATCTTCGACCGGATCATCTTCGGGGCCTGCAACACCGGGGAACTCATCAATGCGGTGGAAGAGGCGGCATCCCGGCCTGACGTCGAGGCGATCTTCCTCGACATCGATTCCCCTGGTGGCTCGGTCAACGGAACACCCGAACTTGCCCAGGCCGTGGCCGAGGCGAGCAAGGCAAAATACGTCTATGCGTTCAGTGCCGGGCAGATGTGCTCGGCTGCCTACTGGGTCGCGAGCCAAGCGGATGCGATCTACGCCACCCCGAGCGCACGGATCGGCTCGATTGGCGTGATCCTGCCGGTCGTGGATTCCTCGGCCGCCTTTGAACAGGCCGGTCTCAAAATCGAAGTCTTTGCGGCGGGCAAATTCAAAAGCGCGGGCACCCCCGGCACGAGCCTCACCGACGAACAACGCGACTGGCTCCAATCCGAGGTCGAGGAAACCGCAGGAGATTTCCACGCGGCCGTGCTCGCCCGCGGGCGCAAGATCCCGGACGAGGCGATGGAGGGGCAGACGTTTTCCGCACGGAAGGCGATGCGCTTCAACCTTGCCGGAATGGTCGCGAGCCGAGGGGAGGCGCTCTCCCGGTTGCGGAAACTTCATGTCCGTTCGGTTGACACGGGTTCCGGTGCAATGAGCGCACCATCCATTGAAAACGAACTCGCCCAGGCCCGTGAGCAGATCACCGGTCTGGAATCCGACGCCTCCGCTCGGGACGCCCTCCTGACTGAAGCCAACACCAACATCTCCGAGGCCACCGCAAACCTGAGCGGCCTGCAAGCCCGGCTCGAAGCACTCGAAGGCGAACACCGGATCGAGGCCGAGTCGCACGTTCAGGCTCGCGCCGATCTTGACGCTGCCAAGCACTCGATCGCCTCGCTCACGAACGACAACTCCGCCCTCGATCTCAGCCTCAAGGAAATTCAGGCACGCAATACCGCCCTTGATCTCAGCCTCAAGGAAGTCGAGGCGCGCAATGCCGCGCTGGTAGCCGCCGAGCAGGATCTCGAAAAGCGAGCCTCCCTCCGCGCCGCCCAGATCGTTGCCGAAACCGGCACTCACGCTCCGGCCAATGTGACCCCGAAAGGCGATCCGCAGACAAACAACCTCTTGGAGCGCTTCCGCTCGATCACCAATCCCGGCGAGCAGACCGCTTTCTGGCAGAGCCTCTCCGTCGACCAGAAAAACCAAATCCTGTCCTCAACCAAGTAACATTCCATGTCCAACATCCTCACCAACGTAAAAGACGTCAAAGTCGCGCAGTCGGCCCTCAAGCCGTTCATGGCGACGCTCCTGCCCATGCGGGCATTCTCCAGCAACTTTTCGCCCGAGCCCGCTGACAAGCTCGACACGATCCGCGTCCCGATCGTGGGCGCACCGAGTCCGGCAAGCGACTTCAGCGGAAGCTATACGACCGATGTGGATTCCTCGATCGACGTGGCTCCCGTGCAACTGAACCGGCACAAATACAAGACCGTCCACGTCACCGCCCGCGAGGCGGCCGAGACCGCCCTCAACGTGCTGGAAACTCTGGTCGGCAGCGCGGTCAAGCAACTCGCCCAGGATGTGCTTCAGGACATCTTCACGGAGATCACGGCCGCCAACTACGGCGCACCTGCGATCGCAGCCCTGCCCTCGACCACCTTCGACTACAAGAAGGTGCTCGGCGTGCGGGAATCCTGCGGAGCCGCGAAAATGCCGAGCACAGACCGTGCGCTCGTTCTCGATGCCGCCTACTTCAGCAACCTCCTTGGCGACGACATCGTGGCCAAGAGCTTCATGACGCCGGTTGCGCTTCCGGGCGTGGTCGATGGCCTCATCCGCCGCCTGGCCGGGTTCGACGTTTATGAAACCACGATCCTGCCCAGCGACGAGAAGCTGGTCGGATTCGCCGGGCACCCGAGCTGCCTTGCGGTGGCGATGCGCTACCTCCAGCCGGTCGCCCAATACGACGAGGCTGGCGCGGTCACCGATCCCGAAACCGGGCTCACCTTCGGCTACCTGCGCTACACCGAGACCAGCTCAAACCGGATCTTCGTCACCGTCGAATGCCTCTATGGCTTCAAGGTGGCGATCCCGGGCGGCCTCAAGCGCATCGTCAAACCCTAAACCAAAAAACAACAGGAGATCATCATGCTTCCATTTGCCAAAACCGGTGACGCCGGAACTATCCTCAGCCACGCGGTAATCCCCGCCGGAGGGCGCGACCGCATCCGCGTCCAATACATCAACGCCACATCGGACAAGGCAGCTTCGCTTCTGACCTTCCGGGCAGCGACGGCAACCTCAACCGTCCTCGCGGGCAGTGCCGCAGGCCAGAAGGTGATCGGTGCCGCCCCTTATACAGGAGCCGCACAGAACGATGTCGTCGTCCTGTTCAGCAAGGGAACCGGCCTTGCCCTGCGCGGGGTCGTTGATGCGGTGGACGCGGAGCTCAAAACGATCACCCTCAAAGTCAACCTCACGGTCGAACTTGCTCCCGGCGACACCGTTCACCTGATGGCGGCACAGGGCCAGATTCCCGTGGGCGCTGCCACCAAGGAATCAAACGCCCCAACCGTCTTCTCCTCCCTCGAAGGCCCGATCAGCGTGGAACTCGACGGCACCGCCGCCTGCCGCATCAACCTCGTGGCGGGCGAGATTTCGTAGCTTCTTCAGCAGTTCGGTTGTGCATAGCCCCCGCATCAGAAATGGTGCGGGGGCTATTATTATCTTGAGCAAAGCGTGTCGAGTGACCATAAAAACGAAATGAGAATTCTGGCTTCATTTGCACTGGGTATTATCTGCCTGTTTTTCTATGGCTGCGCTGGAGCAGACCATGCGTTTGCAGGTATTCCAGAAGGCCAAAACTCAACATATCTGATCCAAAAGTTCGGTTATCCCAGCGAGGTCAAAAAAAGCGCTATGGGGGCTGAGACTTGGATTTATCAAACTGGCGGTAGGTCGGGCAGTTGGGAATATACATTAAAGGACGGCAAAGTCGTTAACCACCACTACGTCTCCAGCCCTGCTCTCCACTGAGGTCCGTTGACACGCCCGGCGGGGCATGTCCATCTACGATGAAATGGCCGACGATGCGGCCGGGATCTTCTCCGAGTTCGGCAAGGAAGTTATTTTTAACGCGAGAACGCACTCCGCGTTGATCTCCGAGCCGCAGGAAACCATTGAACTCGGTGCCGGCGGGTTCTCGGCATCCGGGAATTTCACGATAAAGTTGTTGCGCAACGACCTTTCTGCGATTCCGCAGATCGGACAGACGATTGCCTATGCCGGGGAAAGTTTCCGGATCGTGCGCGTGGCGAACCGACCGCCGCATCCACTCATCACCCTCACCGTGGAGCCGATCGAATGAACGCGGACATCGAGCGCGGATTCGTTGCGGTGATCCAGGCGGCGATGCCGGGCGTGCATGTGCGCGAGGCGACGAGCTCGAAGCCACATCCCTCGGACGTGCAGATGGTGATCGTCCAGTGCGCCGAGTGCGAGCATGTGGTCGGGCCGCTTTACCGGGCGACAGTGAAGGCGTTCCTTGGCACGCCTGCGTTCGACATGGGCGAGTCCCAGCACCGGGAGGCGACGGGCATGCTGGCTCTTGCGCTCCTCGACCCGGCGGCTGCAGCGACACTCTTTAATCCGGTTGCGGACCATCTCACGCTTCACGGTTTTCACGTCCGTTCACAGTCCGAGGAAATCGTCGATAACACCTGGCGGGCGACTGTTGAGCTCCTCGCTGGCATCCGTTTCGGTTGACACGTCCTCCCGTGCATGGCCGCTGACACTCCGAAACCCGAACTTCGCCGATCCACCTACGAATTTTGCGAGCAGGCACTCGCCCGGTTTGAAGCGGCTCCGAATGAAACCAGCCCGAAGGGATTTTCTATTGCCCGCTCGCAGACGATCTCCGGCGACTGCGTCCAGCGATCCTACATTATCAAGTTCGATCTCAAACTGACCGGCTGCGAACTCCCCTGACATGGCCATCGCGACGATCAATCTCTTTAGCGTGACTGACCCGGCGGGCGGCTACTTGCAGGAAACCACCTCGGAAAAGTCCGTTGATATTGCCACCTGCAAGGACGCAACGGGCATCACCAAGCTGGCCGTGCCAAAAGGGGTGGTCACGGAAACGATCACGCTCAAAGGCAAAGGCACCTACGCCCCTTCGGTCACCCGCAATTTGTCGGTCGGCGCAACCGCCGTCATCACGTCCGGCAAGGCGAGCGAGAGCAACGACGATTTCCCGGACTACGAGGTCACGCTCCAGAAATTCTCCGCAACATAATTATGGCCGTTCCCACAGACATTGGCATCACGATGGTCACTGAGGCGACCGCCCAATCGGCGGAGTTCTCGAGCAAGGGCGACGTCAAGATTCTCACCGACAAGAGTGGTGCCTATTCGCAGGCCGCCGTATTGGATCCGACCTTCGAGTTCAGCGTGAAAGGCAAAGGCATCGCGTGCCCGGTCGCGCTCAAGGCATCCAGCGGAGCTCCAAGCGGAGTCTCGGGCAAGATCATCGTCACCAAAACGAAGGACACGACCTCCAACGACGATTGGCCGCAATGGGAATACTCGGGCACCGGCTACCCGGGCGCCACGTAAACGCCCGACCAGCATTCAACCGATCAAAAATATGCAAAATGGAACCACCTACCACTGGGTAGCCGAAGAGGGGAAATCCGAGCAGATGCCGGACGGCAAAGTTCGCTTCTCCAACAACCCGCTCACGAGCCCGAACACGCAACTCATTGCCGCCGCCCTCACAAGCGGGTTCAAACTCGTCGAGCCCGGCGGCTTTCGAGACACGGTCGAACAAACCGAACGCGGGCCATTGCGCCGGGTCGAGTGGTTCATTGACGGGGCTTCGCGGGGGATCTTCAAATCCCCGGACGAGGAAATCGAATTCCCCGAGTTCCGCAGGCGGTTCGAGAGCGAGACGTGGTGCCTGGCCAACCCCGATCACCCGGTTTCCTTTATGCGGTGGGCGTTCCGCGCGCACGGCCAACTCCGCGACCGCATCCGAGACCTCAAGCCCGCCGCCTTGGTGCGCCGGGGCAACCGGCAAGTCACGCTCCCCGCCAATCTCCCCGAAGACAAACGCCAGCAACTCCTCTCCTACCTCAAATGAACAACGACTTCCTTCGCCCCGCCGCCGATGCGGGATCCATCAAGCTGCGTCCGCTTTCCAGCGGTTCGTATGCCATCCTTCACCGCACGGGAAACGCATTCGTCGTGCCGCCAGGCAATACCGCCCCCGACCATCTCACGGCCGCCCTCGAATACGCCTATATCCACGGCGCGCCATTGGAAGCGGTTCTGCGGGCGGCGTATTCCGCGCCGGATGTCTTCCACGCCGAGGTTTTCAGATTCTCGCAGGCGATCCCGGTTTCCGACATCACGACAATCATCCGCGAAGTCGAGGCCGGCCTTACTGCCGCTGCTTCGCAGTCGGTGGACGTGATCCCGCGCCCCGGTAGCGAGGACAAGGACGCGCCCCCAAACTCTTAGCGCC
>JBAXXD010000015.1:0-58669 GCA_037128135.1 Verrucomicrobiia bacterium | reverse complement strand
ATCAATAAAGGATCCTTACTTTATGTGACCCTCCAAACTGTAGAAGACGGGTCAAGGAACTGCATCGTCGCTTGACTGAATCATTGGCGGCCATCACTCCCGACTACGAAATCATTCTGGTGAACGACGCCTGCCCTCAGAATTCGTGGGAGGTTATCAAGCAGATCGTGGCTGAAGACCCGCACGTTAAGGGGGTTGATTTGTCGCGCAACTTCGGGCAGATCCGGGCTATCACGGCGGGACTGCACTACGCCGAGGGCGAGTGGGTAGTGGTGATGGACTGCGACTTGCAGGACAAACCAGAGGAGATCAGGAGGCTCTATGGTAAGGCTCAAGAGGGATACGATGTCGTGTTCGCTCGGCGGGCTGCCAGAAAAGATACTTTTTTCAAGATTCTTTCATCGATGTTCTTCTATTGGATCTACGGATATTTTACCGCTGGGGCATTTGATAATACGATCTGCAATTTTAGCATCAGCCGACGGATAGTCATGGAAAACTACATGCGCATGGGGGATCAGAACAGAGCCTTCATATTATTTATTAAATGGATGGGATTTCGGCAAGCCGTGATTGACATCGAGCATGCCGAGCGTGCATCCGGCAACTCCTCGTATACCCTGCGGAAACAACTCCAATTGGCTTTGGAGATCATCACGACCCAATCCAACAAGCCTCTCATCTTGTCGATCAAAATGGGTTTCACCGTGTCGTTCTTGTCATTCCTTTACGCGATCTACCTGGCTATCCGGTATCTCATCTATAATGTCAGTGTTGCCGGATGGACCAGCACAATTGTTTCGATCTACTTCGTGGGCGGGATTATCCTGGCCCAGATGGGAATCTTGGGTCTTTACATTGGATACATCTTTGATCAGACAAAACAGCGTCCGATCTTTATCGTTAGAGAAGTTATTGGGATCAAAACAATGTCCTCTTAGCGCGATGATGAGGTAAATTTTTCATAAATCAGAATCTGCAAACCCTAATATAATTAGAAACACTAATAAACAATGAAAAAAAAACAGATAGTCGTTTTCGGTGCTACCGGGACTCTCGGTCTATATTTGATAGACTATTTTAGCAATCAACTAAGCAGTGACGAATGGCGCATTGTCGCCGTTGGCCGTCGAAATACTGACTTTTTCTCACGCTACAGTCCATTAGTGGAATATTGCAGCGCCGACATCTCGAAAACGGAAACATTGGGCCAACTGCCTCGACATAATGTTCAATCGGTTATCCATCTTGCAGGCGCACTCCCCGCTTATATGGCGGGGTATCATCCGCAGCAGTATATAGACACAAATGTCACCGGCACATTGAATGTGCTGGAATATTGCAGAGAAAACCGGATTGGCCGCATTCTTTACACGCAGTCAATTTCTGATTACTATGGATATTATGGGAAACTAAATCGTTTTAAAGACGATATGCCTCGAAAAATTCCGTTAAAGGGTGACCATGCGGTTTACGCAATTAGCAAATGCATGGCGGAAGACCTCTGCTGGCACTATCAAACAAGCTACGGCGTGAAAAGCTTTATTTTTCGCCTTCCTAATATCTATTGCTATATGCCAGAGCATAAAACCTTTTATATTGATGGCAAGCCGACTGTTGTCTCGTACCGCCACATGATCAAACTGGCTATGGGAGGTAAACCTATCGAGATGTGGGGCGACCCACAAAAGGGCATCGACGTGATTTATGTGAAGGATTTCTGCCAGCTAATATACAAATCAGTTTTCGTTGATCGCAAGGAAGGTGGCCGCTACAATGTCGGAACTGGCAAGATGACAAGCATGGAGGATTGCATCCGCGGCATTATTCAGGTGTTTTCCCCCCAGGGATCCCGATCTGCAATTATCCCTAGGCCCGAAAAGCACGATTGTGTAAACTTCTGTATGGACATCGAAAAAGCACGAAATGAGCTCAACTATGAGCCACAGTATGATTACATTTCTTATTTAGAAGATTATAAAAAAGAGATGGAGTCAGACCGCTTTAAGGATTTGTTTGCGGATTGCACTCCTTGAGCACGTCGGAAAAGAGCTCAAGATTTCGTGAGCTATAAAATACTTATTCCATAGAATGATGCTAATTTAGGACACCAAGCAATTGCGGCGACACATATCAGATACCTTGACAGTTCTCAGTCTGCCGGCATGACTGACCGCAGGAAGTCTTAATCTTCAAAAAATGAAAACCATTTGTATCGATGGATGCTGGTTGACTGATGCCAAAATGCTTTTTATACCAATCACATGATCCCCCGAATCACCTTCAACCGCTCCTCCCTGCAAGGCCGCGAGCTGGAATACATTTTCCAGACGATCTCCATCGGGCAGATTGCGGGCGACCAGACGTTCTCGAAGAAGTGCCACGCGCTGCTGGAGCAGACGCTTGGTGTGCAGCGCGCACTGGTCACGACTTCATGCACCCATGCGTTGGAAATGGCGGCCATCCTGTTGGACATTCGGCCGGGTGACGAGGTGATCGTCCCCTCGTTCACCTTTGTCTCCACCGCCAATGCCTTCGTGATGCGTGGTGCAAAGCCGGTGTTTTGCGACATCCGTCCCGACACCCTGAATCTGAATGAAGCCAGACTGGAGGAGCTCATCACGCCGAGGACCAAAGCCATTGTCCCAGTGCATTATGCCGGCGTGGGTTGCGAGATGGATGCCATCATGGAGATCGCCCGGCGGCATGGCATTGCGGTGGTGGAGGACAATGCCCACGGGCTTTTCGGAAAATACAAGGGTCGCTGGCTGGGAACCTTCGGGGATTTGGCGGCCCAGAGCTTCCATGAAACCAAGAACATCACCTGTGGCGAGGGTGGCGCGCTGCTCATCAACGACAATCGATTTCTCGAGCGTGCGGAAATCATCCGCGAGAAGGGGACGAACCGCAGCCGGTTCTTTCGGGGGCAGGTGGACAAGTATTCGTGGGTGGATGTGGGCTCGAGTTATGTGATGAGCGACGTGCTGGCGGCCTTCCTGTTCGGCCAGTTGGAGAAGTGGCCGGAGATTCAGAAAATGCGGCGGGCGATCTGGGAGCGCTATCAGTCGAACCTCGCCCCGTGGGCGGCGGAGAACGGCATCCGCTTACCAGTGGTTCCTGAGCACTGCGAGCAGGCATACCACATGTTCTATCTCCTGCTTCCGTCACAGGCCAATCGTCAAGGATTGATCGCCCACCTGAACGCGCGGAACATCGGCGCTGTATTCCATTATCTTCCTCTGCATTTGTCCGAGTTTGCCGCACAATGGGCAGGCCGGATCGGAGATTGCCCGGTGACAAAAGATGTAAGCGACCGGCTGCTCCGGCTTCCGTTCTATAACTCGCTCACCGAAGATGACCAGATCCGCGTGATCGAAGCAGTAAAACAGTATGGGGAGGCGAGCTAAGCTCGCGCGGGGAAGCCAGAGGAGCAGTGGAGAGTTCCGGGTAACGAGTTGCGCGTTGTGAGTTTATGGATTATCTTAAAATTGCGAATACTCTCATATAAAAATGCGACCCCGCCTCTATCTTGAAACGACTGTGCCCAGCTACCTTGCCGCACGTCCAAGTGATAACTTGAGACTTGCTGCAGATCAATCGGTGACTATCGAGTGGTGGGAGCAGGGCCGAACCAGTTTTGATATCTTTGTCTCTGTTGTTGTTCTGCGGGAAATATCCCGGGGAGATCCCCAAATGGCTGAAAAGCGACTCTCAATTGTCGAATCGGTTCCAATTCTGGATTTGAACGACGAAGCCGAAGCCCTGGCCGAAAAGCTTCTCCGCGAGCTACTGCCTCCCAACGCAGCCGATGATGCCGCGCATATCGCTATCGCGGCGGCTCACTCAATGGATTTTTTGCTCACCTGGAACTGCAAACACATCAACAACCGCTACACAATCAGACGCATTGAAAAATGCTGCTCTCAACTCGGGATGGTCTGTCCTGTTATTGCAACCCCTGCAGAACTGATGTCTATTGAGCCATGAAAGAAAATCCCGTCCTCAAAGAAATCCGCACGATCCGCGACGAACACGCCCGCGAGTGCGGGTATGATATCCATAAAATATTCCGAATGCTTCGCGATGAGACAGAAAAGCTCAAAGCGCAAGGCCGGAATGTCGTTTCAGCCACGCGATTCCAAAGTCCGGGATACGTTCGCGAAGATCCACGGAACTGACGGCGGCGGCGCATACAGAAAAGCAGTGAGTGGAGAGTAGCGGGTAGCGAGTAAGGAGTTGCGGGTAGCGAGTTGCAAGTGTATGGCGTTTGCTGAACGATTTGAAGACCTCAAAGTCTGGCAGGAGTCCCGCGCGCTTGTGAAGGGCATCTACCAGTCAATGAACAAAACCCGCGATTATTCCTTTCGGGATCAAATCCAAAGAGCCACTTTATCAGTCATGAATAATATTGCCGAGGGGTTTGAACGGAAAACCCGAAAGGATTTCGCTCATTTTCTGGATTTAGCGAAGGGCTCGGCTGGCGAGGTGCGCTCCATGCTATATGCGGCGCAGGATTTACGGTATATCGAACCCAACCAAGCAGATGCCTTCCGACTTCGCTTTGAGCAGCTTGCGACCTCAATTGGATCTCTCGCTTCCCGACTCAGAAAAGCTGACGCAAATAAATAGTAATGAGTGAAGATTCACGAGTCGCGGGAAACAAGCCGGTTACTGGTAACGACATGCGCCATACTCTACCCGCAACATCCGTCGAGTCCGGATCGCCCGCCGCCAGCGACTCGCCACTCCATCGCATGGCGATGGTTCACCCGCCACTGCCTCCATGTCTTCTTCACCCGCCACCCTCCCCTCTGCCCCCCGCTCTTTGCCCCATGCTCCTGCCATGCTCACTACAATGAAAAAAGACTCAAAAGGAATCCGTATCTGGCTGCTTTGGATATTTGCGGTGCTTTCCGCGGCGGGGATTCACGCCCTGACGATGCGGACATCCCCACTCGCCTGGCAGGATGAGGTTCAGATCATTGACTTTGGACGGAACAGAATGCCTGGTGCCGACAACTCGTGGGCGATGAACTGGCTCACGGCAGGACGACCCGCGGGAGGCTTAAGTTATCTCGGCTGTGTTCTTCAAGAGGTTGGCTACAGGGTCGCCAAGGGAGATCCCGCCGGCCCCCGCACGACCGCACTGCTCGGAGCAATTCTTGCCTCCGCTGCCATGCTGGGATGGCTTCGAGCCCGCGGAGTTGATGCGTGGGTTGCTCTCGCCTGCTCGCTGATCTTCCTTCTGGATCCTGTCTTTGTTCAAGGTTACCGGGGAGCGCGGGTGGATGCATGGACGATGGGGTTCATGATGCTGGCTCTGTGGGCCATCCGGGCGCTGCTCGTCAATAAACAGCGGCACGAAGCGCCGACTTGGAAGCCGCGGGACGGGCATTTATTGGCGGCAGCGTGCGTCGCGATATCCGGCTTGTTCTGGGTTTCCGCCATTTTGCTTGTTCCCTTGCTGATCCATGAACTGTTGTGTGATCGAAGTTGCGAGGGAAAGCCGCATCTTGCAGGAAACCGGTTGCTTGGGGTCAAAGATTTGATCTGGGTCGGGGTATTCTCTGTTGGATTTTTTGCGCTGCTATTGTTTCCAATCTGTCAGGATATTTATCAAGGGGTTGCGAATTTGGCGACAGGCACGTCCGGAGTTGTCGGGGCGCACAGAACCTTCACGGATTTCAAAGCGGTATTCATAGAAACCTTTAAATATAATCCCTGGGCATTGGTTGGGGGGTGTGCCAGTCTTCTCGTGCTCAGGCGCTGGCCGTTGGGATTCGCATTTCTGCTGGCCATGGTGGGGGTGCTGGCCACTTCATTCTACATCCATCGGGCGGTCTATTTGCTGCCTTATCTCTATCTGGCAATCGCCCTCGTTGCGAACAGGTTTCTTCAGCCGAATCAAAACCGCGTGAACCGGCGGTTTGTCGGCCTTGCACTCCTATTTATGCTTGTCTGGTGTTGTGGCGTCACGCTTGGGGCCCGCACCCTGAAGGCGCTTCAGCAGCGGCAGACCCGCGACCCACAGCAAATTCTTGATCTGGCCACACGCGCCATCGGGCCGGGTTCCCACTGTGTCTATTTAGACAACTGCGACGGCTACTATGCCGGACGCAAATTGGGCTGGAAACTCTTCCATTTTTATGACGATGCCCCGCCTGGCTCAACGGGCTGGAATGATCTCCTCGCCACCATGGACTTCGCATTATTTAGTGTGGGAGATGTCAGCGATCAGGAAGACGAGGGGCTTCGCACCTTGGGCTTCTCACGCGAGCGATTTGAGTGCGATGCCTCTCTCTCAGTGCCCCTGCCCGGGATCGCCAAATCAAAATCCGGTTACGGCCCATTTTGGGTTTACAGAAGACAGTAGCAACCAGGTTCATTTTTTCATGTCTCAAATACTAAGATATCCGACATGGAACGCCTTTTTCGAAAAGTGCAGGACTCATCGATGCAGCGAAGCGGTCTGCTCTCTACTGAGAACTGCTTTGCTCGAGAAATTATCTAATCGCACAAAAAAACGATGAAATACTTCAAAACTCTACGAAACTTAATGTTTCAATTGGCATACGGGCGAAACGGATATCCGGTTCGAGTCGGCAGCAAAACTCTTCGATTGCATCCCGATTTTCGACGCTACAACTCAGAAAATGATGCTTTGGCTGACGCGCTTGATGCAAATCTTCTGCCGAAGATGACTTTTGTTGACGTAGGGGCTAACATCGGTTTGTATTCCGTTTATGCGGCCGCATGCGTGGGAAGCCAGGGCTCGATCTACTCTTTCGAACCCGATGAGGCAAACATGTTGTCGCTCATGCGGAACATTAGATACAGCAGCAGCAAGGCACATATCACCGCAGTAGAGTCCGCAGTCTCTGACGACGCGACGAAAAGCACGCTTTCTTTTTTCGTTCCACACGACACTGGCGGGGCACCTCAATCTGAAGCTAGCCTCAAACCCTCAGTTGAAGGAATGCGGGAAGTGACTGTGCATAACACGACGCTGGACGCCTTTTTTTCTGACAAGCCACGCGTCGATTTTATAAAGATCGATACCGAGGGAGCTGAGTTGCTCGTAATGAAGGGAGCCGCAGCACGCATAAAACGTGATCGTCCGGTTCTCTGTATTGAATATCATGGCGATAAATGCAACGACTTCGGCTACTCGGTGGGCGATCTCAAAACCTTGGTTCAAGCCCTCGGGTATACAGAGGAGGTCATATGGCAAGGCAGATCAGAGGGGCATAAACAAACAATTGCGAAACCTTGCGAGCGGAACCGCCCATGCTCCTGAATTTTAGATGAAACCATAATCCGTTCTGCGAGCCTCCTCGTCTGCATAAAACCTGTTAATCTGCGACTAACCTCTTCCTGCATTCTGAATATGCAGTTGGTACAGCGACCATTCCGGCAGAACTCATTTCTCCATGGCTCAAATCCTTAAATCATATCGCAAGTATAAAGCCGTCATCATGGGAGCGGATTTTTTTACGCAGGGTGGAGCTTGGCGCTCGATCTACGCGTATTGCCGCCAGCAGAAACTGGCGGGCGAGCCGGTTCACATGGTCAACCTCAGGGGGCCGCGCAATGTGCGGCAGTTTCTGGCTGCTGCGGCATTCGCGCCCAGAGTCATCGTCAATGCATTTTCTGCGATGGGGCAGTGGCGGGTGATTATCATGTGCCTGCTGCGCCCGGATGTTTTCATTTATCTTCACGAAACGCAGCATTTTCTGGATTCGTTTCAGAGAACACATCCGCTCAAGTATCTCCTGATCCGAAGGATTTTCCGACGCAATCCCATTCTTTGCGTCTCCGAGCAGGCCGCTGAGCTTTATCGGAGCCGATTCCAGGCACGCCGCACGATTGTTGTTTACGAGTGTCCCGGCGAACAATCCCGCCCGGAGTTTGACCATTCGAAAAAGCACATTGTCATGGTTGGGAGCATTGACGAGCGGAAGGGAGCGGAGCTGTTCTCGCGTGTTGCCGATCTTGCGGCTGCAAACCATCTCGCTTGGCAGTTTCATTGGGTCGGAGGAGTTTCTACACTCAACAAGCTCGCCTTGTCGGAACGCGTCCAATGGCACGGATGGCAGTGGGAGCCTCGCGAATTCGTCCGTCGGGCCGATCTGTTTTTTCTTTCCTCAGTTGACGACCCATGCCCGCTGGCTGCGCTCGAGGCACTGTTCGAGCAACGACGCTGCGTGGCTTATCGCCGAACTGGGATTGCCGAGTTGATCGAAGGGATCGGCGGCTGCGCCGTTTTCGAAGACTACACGCCCGAGGCCTCGCTCGCCGGGTTGGCAAAGGCCTTGGCCGCCGATCTCGACACCGCGGCACTAAAGTGCCTCGCCGAGCAAAAGATCGGGCTGCAGGCGTTCTGTGCTCAGATAGACAAAGCACTCGGCGGCGCACTTCGTGCGTGATTATGAATTTGGAATTTTGAATTCTGAATTTGCCGCCGAAGGCGGCGAGAGCGACGCTCCGCCCGGTATTTTGATTTTCTATTCGCGCAAAATGCCAGCTGCCTTCTGTTACTGCCAACTTCTACGATTATTGTTTCTTTAGTGTGTATTAGTGGATAAATTTCCTAATCGGAGTTCAAGTTTAAGTTGCTGGTTCGATTTCCCTCTCTGGGCCTTCGCGCCTTCGCGGGAGTCCTCTTTCCTTCACATCTGCGGTAATCCTTTAAATCTGCGGCTAAACCTCCCTTCTTTATTTCGCTTTCTATCGTTCCCATCCGTCGTTAAAAATACAAAGTTATGAACTCATTTTTCAAAGATAAATCCGTGACCGTCACCGGTGGTCTTGGTCTCATTGGCAGTTTCCTGTGCGAGGATCTTGTCGCAGCGGGGGCCAGAGTCATTCTTGCCGACGACGAATCGAAGGGAACATGGAAATATGTTCCCGCGCTGCGCGATCAGGTTTGTTTTCGCAAGGCCGACCTGACCGATCCGGCAGCGGCACGAGAAGCGATCGCGGATGCTGAGTATGTCTTCCATCTGGCATCTCGCGCCTACGGGGTCGGCTTCAGCCAGAAGAACAATTTTGAGATGTTCCGGTTCAACGACCTCGTCAATACGAACGCGCTGGATGCCATAGCCGCCGTGAAGCCCGCCCATGCCCTGGTTGTCAGCTCAAGTTGCGTCTATTCCGACGAAGGCCCGACCCCCATGTCCGACAATCATGCGGTGGACGGGGAACCCGAGCGCGTGAACTGGGGCTACGGGTGGGCCAAGCGGATCCTCGAACAGAAAGCCGTCATCTATGGCAAAGAGACAGGAATCCCGATCACCGTGGTCCGCCCATTCAATATTTACGGGGAGCACTACAACTGGGTGGGGGAGAGTTCCCAAGCGATCCCGATGCTGACCAAGCGGCTGCTTGATCGCCAGGAAAACCCGATGGTGATCTGGGGCACCGGCAACCAGCGTCGCAACTACATTCACGCCGCCGATTGTGCCTGTGTCATGATGCGGTTGGTTGAAAACGGTTATTACGAGCGGCCGGTCAACATCGGACGCGAGGAGACGGTTTCCGTGAAGGATCTCGTCCACAGGCTCGCCTCAGCGGCAAACATGGAAGTCGAGATCATCTGCGACCGGTCAAAACCCGAAGGCCGCTTCATCAAGAGCGGCGACAGCAGCCTGCTCAAGGCGGCGCTCGGCGACGATTTCGAATGGAAGGTTTCCTTGAACGAAGGTCTCCAGCGGATGATCGAATGGTATCAAACGACATTTCCTCTTTAATCAAATGAACCTCGCAGGGAAAAATCTCCTTATTTTTGAGGAGGCGTTATGCGGGTATGACGGCCATTACTACGAATGGATCAAGTCTGTCCGCGAGATGCACCTTGCGAGAGGCGCGCAGGTTCACATCTTTGCGAATTCGACGGTGCTTCCCGCGATCCAGAAAGAAATCGGGGCCGTGCCGCTCTTTACACACAACTGCTGGGATGGTTCCTATTTTCACTCGAATCCATTGAGGCGCTACCAAGCCATCCCGTTGCATAATTTGAGAACCTACTGGGCTATCGCCCCGGTGCTCCGCCGTTTCTCCCAAATTGACTGTATCCTTCTTCCGAAGGTGAAGATCCACCAACTTGTGGCGTGGCGCATTCTGCTCGGCATTCACATGCCGCAACGCATCCAACGCTTTGCGGCACAACTCAACCATTCGGAAGGAACATACCGCCCCGGCAACCCGCAACCGGTTTTCAAGGGCACATCCCACCTCAATGCCCGGATCCTGCGTTCGATCTACACGCGGGGAGGGGCAACCCGCATTTGCTTCGGCTCCGACAGCGACCAGACTTCGGCGGAGTATTTCCAACTCTCCGGCGTGCCGTTCGCGGAGTTCACCACGCCGCGAACTGCAACACGGATCGCCCGGAGAAAAGACGCGGCCCATCCTGGCAAACTCCACTTCCTCAGCCCGGGTTCGGCGCGGCACGAAAAGGGATCGGGTCTTTTGCAGGCCGCGATTCTCCGCCATTTCGATAATCATCCCGACTCGCAGGTTCGCTTCACTATCCAGTGGCCCGTCGATCTGAAAACCGCCGATGGAGCTATAATCAGTCTGGACAGGCGGCTGCTCGATGACCCGCGGGTCACGGTCATCCAACGCAGCACCAGCACCGAGGAATATTCTGCACTCCTGGGCTCCGCCGACTGCATTCTTGCGCCATACCGTTGGACTCCCTACTTCAGCCGGATCAGCGGAGCTGTCGTGGAAGCAGCGACCGCCGGGATTCCACTTATCTACACGAAGGGCACATGGCTGGCACGCGCTACCGAGCGCTATGGTGCCGGGTTGGCGGTTCATGACGGCAATGTGGATTCACTCGCCGCTGCAATTCATGAAATGGAGCGCGAGATCGTGAATTTCACCCGCCTCGCTGCGGAACGCATGGAAATGGCGCGAAAAATCCATTCCCCAGATGCCTTCCTGGAAACACTTTGGGGTGAGACGGTTCAGTCCTGAGTCAAAACATGGCGGAAGTTTCCATTGCTTTGTGAAAATTCAATGGCCGAGGTTGAAATACACACATTGTCTCCATGCACGATGAAACGCACATGACTTTCTCCGTTATGATCACGACGCGGAATCGCGCGAACGAGTTAAGGCGTACCTGTCGGATCCTCAGGCAGTTGAATCCCGCACCACAAGAAATCCTGATTACTGCCGATGGCTGCACAGATGACACCGTCGAGACGGTTAAGTCCGAATTGCCAGATGCAAAGGTAATAGTGAACGAAACCAGTCGTGGTTCGGTGGCATCACGGGATCGGATGATTCGCGAAGCGCGCGGCGATCTTGTGCTATCCTTGGATGATGACAGTTACCCGGAACAACCCGATTGCCTTGCTCGCATCTCTAAGCTTTTCGTTCAACGACCCTCGCTGGCCGTCTTAGGTTTTCCCCAGCACACGGATGAGTATCCGGAAACGCTCGACAAGACCGATTTCGGCCCGGATCGGCTGATCCGCTCTTCCACCAATTCCGGTTCCGTGCTGCGCCGTTCCATTTACCTGAAATTAGCGGGTTTCGAACCGGCGTTTTTTCATATGTATGAGGAACCGGATTACGGGCTCCAATGCGCCGGAGCTGGCTATGAAATCTTATTTACGTCGAGCGTAACTATCCGCCACCATTACACTCCCACGGCACGGAGTGAGTTGCGCAATCATCTCCGTCATTCCCGAAACGAGTGTTGGAGCGCGGTGATGCGTTGCCCTTTGCCACAAATGCCCCTGCTTGTTTTTTATCGCGTTTTTGTGCAGTTGCGATACGCATGCAAACGTGGAAGAGACTGGGTTTTGCGCGAACCGGTATGGTGGTGGCAGGCATTAAGGGGGATTCCATACTGCTTGAAAAAACGCAGGCCGATCTCGTGGAGTAATTACAAGAGATGGCTTGCGTTAAAATGAACGCGCTCTGCATTGAGAGCATCCATTTTATTACCCTTTTTCCCGCTCCATGCGGCAGCTCATTATCAACGCCGATGACTTCGGGCTCAACGAACCTGCGACCAAGGAAACCGCTCGCCTGATTTCCCTCGGATGCGTCACCTCCGCCACTATCCTCGCGAACGGCTCCCATCTGGAAGAAGCGATTGATTTTGCAAAGTCCCACCCGGAGGCAAGTTTCGGCGTTCACCTGAACTTCTCGGAAGGCCGATGCTCCGGGCACGGCAAGGATGCCACCGGCTTGATCTCCGACGGGAAATTCGTAAGACGTCCCTCGGCGGGCTCTCTCCGGCCGCACGAGTGGCAAATCGTGTTCGACGAATGGCGGGCACAGATTGACCGGCTGCTTCAGCTCGGCCTGAAACCCTCCCATATTGACGGACACCACCACGTCCACACGATTCCCAAGTATTTTCCGGTGCTCAAACGACTCCAAAAGTTCTATGGGATCGAATGCGTCCGCATCTCCAAAAACCTGTATGCAAGCAAGGCATCCCCCTTTACCCGGTTTGCCAAGGTGCTCTGGAACTCCGCGCTCCGTGCCATGCCGCCGGCCACCCGGACCACCGACTTTTTTACCTCCTTCGACGATTACAGGGCCTCGGTGCACTTGAGCGACGGCACCTACGAACTCATGTGTCATCCGGGAAACCCTGCATACGAAGAGGAAACCCGCGCATTGGCCGGGATGTGCCCCGATCCAGCCCGCGAACGCCTCATCTCGTATCACGCGCTCGTGTAATAGGTCTTTCGCAAAGAGTGTGATATTTGTTCCCAGAAGATAGGCAACCGTCAAGCCGCCTGCGGCGGACTGGATCGAATATATCTGAACACTAATGAAAGAAATCGGTGCCGGGCCAATGGCCCCGGCAAGAGAAGAAGCAGAACCGGCGGGCCGGTTCGCAGGTCTGCGGGAATAAACAATCACGCAACCTGGGTTGCAGAGTTGTTTCCTCCCGCAGGCCCAAGATCACGAGTGATCTTTGCCTCTTCTCTTCTGACAATACTGGAGGACGGGGCATTGGCCCGGACAGCTTAGTGTCAATTAGCGGGTTAAACCTCTGAAGCTAATTCTCCATCCTGTCCCCCTCCAGCCGTTCCCTGTTCCCCCCCTTCCCCATCTCCTGAATCCTCCATCCTTTCCCTGTTTCGCCGTCCCATCCTTTGACTAATCCACGAAAACAACAGAAATGAAAACCACCGCCATTATCGGCCTCGGCTACGTCGGGCTTCCCTTGTCACTCCAGTTCGCGCGCTCGGGCGTCCGGGTGATTGGGTTGGACATAGATGAAGCCAAAGTGTCCGCCCTGAACGAGGGCCGCAGCTACATACATTACATCAGTCACGAGACCGTGGCGGAACAGATCTCATCCGGGAGCCTTACCGCTTCAACCGATTTTGCCCGCATTGCTGAAGTCGAAGGAATCATTATCTGCGTCCCCACGCCGCTGAACGCCAACCGCGACCCCGATATTTCCTACATCCTCAAAACCGGTGAAGCCATCGCCCCGCATTTGAAGAAAGGCCATCTGGTGGTGCTCGAATCGACCACCTACCCGGGGACCACCGATGAGGATCTCCGCGCCGTTTTGGAGGCGGGCTCCGGGCTCCGCGCGGGCATTGATTTCCACCTTGCTTTTTCTCCGGAACGCGAAGACCCGGCCAACCCGCAAAGCCGGGTCGCCGACATCCCGAAGGTCGTCGGCGGCATGACTCCCGCATGCCTGGAAAAAGCCACAGCCCTCTACTCCCACGCCATTAAGACGCTCGTCCCGGTCAGTTCCTGCAAAGCCGCCGAAGCCACCAAACTCCTCGAAAACATTTTTCGCAGCGTCAACATCGCCCTGGTCAATGAGCTCAAAGTGGTTTACGGCGCCATGGGGATAGACATCTGGGAAGTCATCGCCGCAGCCAAAACAAAACCATTCGGGTTCATGCCGTTCTATCCCGGCCCGGGGCTGGGCGGGCACTGCATTCCGATCGACCCGTTCTACCTCACATGGAAAGCCCGCGAATATGGCCAGAGCACCCGCTTCATCGAACTGGCTGGCGAAGTGAACTCCGCCATGCCGGAGCGGGTCGTCCAACGCACAGCAGAAGCCCTCAACTCTCACCGCAAACCAGTCAACGGGTCGCGGATTCTCCTCCTCGGAATGGCCTACAAAGCGAATGTGGATGACGACCGCGAATCTCCCAGCTACGTGCTCATGGAGAAACTGCTCGGACGCGGGGCCCATGTCGAATACCATGACCCATACGTTCCCGAGATCAAGCACACCCGGCAACACTCGCATCTCGCTGGAAAACGGTCGGTGACATGGGATCAAGCAACCATCGCCGCCTTCGACGCCGTCCTCATCGCCACCGCCCATGCCAGCGTGAACTACACAGAACTCGCCGCCTGGGCCCAACTCATCATCGATACCCGCAATGCCCTCAAAGATATCCCTTGTAAAAAAACAAAGGTGTGGCCAGCGTGATGGCGCGCTCCGCACGCGATTTTGAATGTTGAATTATGAATTTTGAATTGATAATCCACCCGCGCTGAGCGCGGCACTTGCCGCCACCGCGGCCAATCCAAAATTCATAATCCATAATCCAAAATTCTTCCTCTGATCCTCTTCCCGTCTCCTGAATCCCGAATCCCCTATCCTTTCCCTGCCCCTTCCCTGAATCCCGAATCCCCTATCCTTTCCCTGCCCCTTCCCTGAATCCCGAATCCTCTATCCTTTCCCTGTCCCCCTTTCCCTGCTCCTCCCCCGTCTCCTGAATCCTCCATCCTTTCCCTGTCCCCCTTTCCCTGCTCCTTCCCCATCTCCCGAATCCCCTATCCTTTCCCTATCCTTTCCCTGCCCCTCTCCTTCCCCATGAACCTTACCGGCAAACATCTTTTGATCTGCGAGGAGGCACTGACCGACTACAGTGGGCATTTTTTCACATGGATCAAGGCGATCCGGACGATTCATCTCGCGGCCGGTGCTAGGGTGACAGTCGCCGCAAACCGGAACGTCACCCCGGAAATCCAAAAGGAAATCGGGGCGATCCCGACATACTCGCACAACATCTGGGACGACAGCTACTACCATCCGAACCCGGTGATTCGATACGCGGGGGTATTCCTTCACAACTGGCGCGTCTATACCCAAACCGCGCATCTCTTGAAGCAGATCGGCCCGGTGGATCTCATCCTTCTTCCAGCCTGCCGGATCCACCACCTGATCGCCTGGCGTCTGCTCTGTGCGCGCTATCTCGGCAAGAAGTTTCAACGACTTCTCTTCTTCATCCTTACCAGCGAAGCGATCTACAATCCCGATTTCACCGCGTTCCATTTCAAGAAATCGTCACTTCTCCTCAAGGCGACCCTTCGCACATTCGCGGGCCTGACCCGACACGGAGGCGTCGTCCCGGCAGGCGACAGCCATATTACCTGCCACGAATACGAGACATTCTCAGGGCTCCCGTTCCGCGTGCTTCCGAGCCCGGGTGCCGCATTAATCTATGCCAAACTCTCCGCCGGTGCGGGATCGTCCGGTCCCCGCACGCATGACGCCGGCCCAAGATTTGTCATGCTCGGGCTCTCCGGCTACGACAAGGGAACCGACCTCGTGCAGGATGCCGTCATGGGCTACTTGGAAAAGAATCCCGTTTCTCCCGCACGCTTCGTGATCCAATGGTCGAAGCCTGTCGTCACCCCCGACGGCACGACGATCCCGATCCGCGATGCGCTGCGCAACGCCCCGCAGATCCAACTCATTGAGGGTTCCCTTTCTGATGTCGAATACCGGGCCGAGTTTGCCCAAGCCGATTTCCTTCTTCTCCCCTACAGGCGCAGGATCTATTTCAACCGGATCTCGGGCGTGGCCGTGGAAGCCGCATGCTCCGGCATCCCGATGATCGTGACCGAAAATACCTGGCTCTCCTGGGCACTGGAAGAGTTCGGGGCAGGCGTCACCGTCAAAAACGATAGTGCCGCCGACCTCGTCCGCAAGATCACCCATTGCTTCGAGAATTGGAAAGCCCTTGCCCAGCAGGCCAAAGACCGCAAGGCAGTCGCATTGGAAAAAAACTCCACGGATCGATATTTGATGTGCGCTTGGGAATGACTTCCTGCTGCTTCAGATAAGGTATTTTACTCCCGAAAGACTCCACACCACAATCTATGGAAAACACCTTCGCAAAGACACACGCAGTCTCACACAGCAAAGCAGGAGCCCGAACTGGAATGTCACCAATCGGTGCGCGAGAGATGCTTATTGCCGAAATGCCTGAACTTGAGAAACTGTTAAAGGCCGAAAACTTGAGCGGCCTTACTGGAAGGATTATAAAGCCGCGCATGTTTTCAACGATCAATAACCTCTATGTTCTGCGCAGGCTTTTTGCTGAGATCAAACCGGAGCGGACTCTTGAAATTGGCATCGCGTTTGGTGCCTCAGCTGTTCTGTTTTCCTTGCTGCACAAGGCCCATAGTTCCCATCCAGAGGGAGCCCATCAAGGAATTGATCCCTTCCAGATCTCCGACTTCGACGGCTGTGCGGTCAAGTTTCTCAAAGACCACGGGCTTGAGTCTATTTTTCGTTTTCACTACAAACCATCAGGAGAGGTGTTGCCAACACTGCTAACTAACGGAAATCGATTTCAATTGATATACGTTGATGGGTCGCACCTTTTCGAAGATGTCTTTGTTGACTTTTTCTACTCACACCGTCTTCTTGAACCGGGCGGAATCATCGCGTTTGACGACACTCAAGATCCGCACGTTCTCAAGGTGGTGCGCTTTATCCGGAATAATTACAGCGAGTTTTATGAAGAACTTTCTCCTTACGATTATCAGTTTGGACATCCACTGAAACTCAAAGTGAAGTCCGCCGTCGCCCGGCTCACTAGTTCCCAACATCTGACAATATTCCGGAAAACCCATGACGGCGTTCGCAAGTGGAACGCGCGGTTCAACAACTTCTGAGAAAGCAGAACTTATGCACGAAGCCACATAAAAATACTGATATTGAGGGCGTTCCCTATGGTGAATTACAAAAGTGATGCGCAGTTATTTATGACGCTGTGTATAGTTTCATGATGTCCGGACATAAACCAACAACATGGCAGCCAAGCCCGACCACGGGCGAGCCAAGTGCTAGTTCGCGAGCACGCCTCCTCGTGGGTTCCCTCTTGGCCTATATTTACAACGGTTTTGTTACCACTCTCCCGATTCACTCGCTCCGCCGCTGCTACTTGCGCAGCTGGCTTGGCAGTGTTGGCGCTGACACGGCATTCCAGATGGGCAGCCGGTTCCTGAACGGGCGGAAGATTCATCTCGGCAAACGCAATGTGATCAACGCCGATTGTTTTTTCGACGGCAGGTGTTACGAAATCCGCACCGGAAATGATGTTTCTATCGGCCCCGAAGCCTCGATCCTCACGTTGGGCCATGATCCCCGGTCGCCCGACTTCGCGGATCGCGGTGGCCCTGTGACGATTGGCGCACGCGCATGGATCGGATATCGGGCGATCATTCTTCCCGGCATCATTATCGGCGAGGGTGCGGTTGTGGCGGCAGGGGCCGTCGTGACCAAGGATGTTCCGCCTTTTACGATTGTCGCAGGAAACCCCGCCAAGAAGATCGGCGACCGCCCCGCAGATCTGCATTATCGACTCAACCATGTCCCGTTCCTCAGATAGTCTGTTTTATTTCGTCCCTTATAGCTTTGGCGGCTCGGCGGACTATTCGCGATGCCAGATCCAATCGTTACTCGATGAGGGGGTGAGCCTTACCGTGCTCGCGCCTTCTTCCTTCACTTTGCCGTTGCACCCGAACTGCCGCATCCTTCCGCCGCTGATCGAACGGAAGCCCTCCGGCGGTCGTCTGTTTTCGCGCGCTACGAAGTTCATTTGCGAGACCTTGGCGGCTTATCGCCAGTTGGACCGGGCTCTGACAAAGTCCGGCGCACGCACCGTGCTCTTGGGCGACTTCAGCGAATACTTGTCACCGCTCTGGGCCGGGCCTTTTCTCAAACATCAAACCCGGGGCGTTCGCTTCAGCTGCATCCTGCACGACCCCGTGCGCAACTTTCAGCGCGGGCCAGAGTTTTGGCACCGCCTATCCTTGTCGAAAGCTCTCTCATTTCTCGATGTCGTTTTTGTTCATGGGAACGGCCTGACCAGTATAGAAAAATCCCCGCTACCGATCCCCCGCAAAGTTGTTATCCCACATGGGGTTTATGCTTCCGAGCAAGCAGTGCCGGATCGGACCTCTGCCCGCTACGTGCTTGGCCTCCCGGACCATGCCAAGGTGTTCCTTTCTTTCGGATATATACGCGACGACAAAAACCTCGATGCGTTTATCCGCGCCATGCCGTCAATACCAGACGCCTTCTTGGTCGTTGCCGGCGAAGTGATCTCCGGCACGCAACGGGGAATCGCTTACTACAAGGAACTTGCAGGCCAGTCGGGCGTCTCAGCCCGGGTCGTTTGGCACACGCAACACATTCCGTCCGATGATGTCCCTTTTCTATTCGCCGCAGCCGATTGCGTTCTTCTGCTGTATGCGAAAACGTTCCACTCCATGAGCGGTGTGTTTTCTTCCGCGATCTATTTTGGGTGCCCATGCCTCGCGAGTGACGGCGGAGGACCTCTTACCGACGGCATTCGCAACTACCGCCTTGGCGTGGAATGCCCCGCGCTCGATCCCGAGGCGATCGCCTGTGCCGCGCGAACCCTGATCCAATCGCCGCCTGAAGCCGATTGGGAAGGCTACCGCCACGATCATTCCTGGGAGGAGAACGCTCGCCGCGTGGCCGCCGCACTTGGTCTCGAAAACACGTTGCTCCACCACTCCTGATTTTTTTGAAAATCACCCTCAGCACAACGATCCGCCCGGTGGGCTACGATTACGCCCGCGAGCTCACGGCGATGGGCGTCCTGCACGCGTTCGTTTCCGCTTTTCCGCGCGCAAAGTCGCGCGATCTGGTCGCCCGCCTCGGCAGCCGCACTTACTTCTGCGACACCGTCCAGGTGATCTTCCTGGTGGCGCAGCGGCTTTTTGGTGCATCGGGCTTCACCCGCGCACTGTCGCACTTCTCCAAATGCCGTCTCGATCGCGCTACGGTACGCCATTTGAACGGTGCCGATGCCGCCATTTTCTACAGTGGAGCGGGGCTCCGCACGATCCGGGCTTGCCACGACAAAAAAGTCCTTTCGGTCTGTCAGGTCCACCACGCCCATGTGATCGAGCAGGAGGAGATATTGCTGCGCGAAGCCGAAGCCTGCAGACTCCCTTACACTCCGATCTACTCGCCCGCGCAGATCCGCATGCAAGTGCAGGAATACCAGGAAGCAGACCTGATCCTCTGCCCTTCTGGAGCGGTGAAGGATTCGTTCATGGCGCGAGGCGTATCCGGGAGTAAACTAATCGTCGTGCCGCATGGCATCACCCTGCCCGACGGGTTCCCCGAACGATCGCCCGGGCGTGATACGGGCACTTTGCGCGTTCTCTATGTGGGCCAACTTCATTACCGCAAGGGCCTGCGCTACCTGATCGAGGGACTTTCGTTGCTCGGTGACCCCTCGCTGGAATGCCGGCTCGTGGGCCCGGACTTCGGGCTTTCCGGAATCAAACCTCAAGATTTTCCCTTTGACCTGAAAAAAACCGGCCCGAAAAAAGGTGCGGATCTCTGGCAGGAATACGTGGATGGGGATATTTTCGTGCTTCCCTCCCTCGAAGAAGGCTTCGGGTTGGTCCTGCTCGAAGCGATGCGTGCGGGCTTGCCTGTTGTCGTCTCCTCTGCCGTCGGGGCCAGCGATTTTGTGCGGGACGGACAGGATGGCTTTATCGTTCCTCCGGCCGATCCCGCTGCGATCCGAGACAAGATCGCGTGGCTGCGAGACCACCCGGACGCGAGACGCCGCATGGGAGAATCCGCTCGCGCCAAGGCCAGCGAAGTGAAAGGTTGGAACGATTCGGCGGCCCGCCTAATCTCGGAACTTAACACACATCTTCACCATGCCTGACCCAATCCTCTCCGACAGCCGGTGCGTCCTTGCGGCGTCCACACCATCCGACGCACAGCATTACTTCGGGTTTCACGATGTGTCCCCGTGGGATCCCACCGACAACCGGCTGGCATTATTGCGCGTGCCCGCCGATCTCCGGCACACCCCCACCGCACAAGATCGCGCGGAAATCTGCCTCTGGGATCCCGCCCGCGGAAAACCCGAGCCGGTTGGGGAAACCCGGGCGTTCAACTGGCAGCAGGGCTCGAGGCTCCAGTGGCTGCCCGGACCCCGCCCGCGCCTGATCACCAACACAATCGAAGATCGGGTGCCGGCGGCGCGTATCTTGGACTTGGACTCCGGACGATGGGGCGACCCGATCCCTGCAATCTACTCGATCAGCCGGACGGGCGATTTCGCCCTCGCTCCTGACTTTCCGAACCTCGCCCGCCACTGGCGTGATTATTCCTATGATCTGCCCGGTGGCTCCGCCTGCCCGCCGGGCAAAGAAGGCAGCCTGCTCCGCGTGGACTTGGTGACGGGAGAATCACGCGTCTTGGTTGAAGTCGCCCAAGCCCGCGCCCTCTGCGGCCAAGAACACACCGGCGCCGAAGGTCACGACTTTATCAGTCACGTGACCTTCAGCCCGACCGGCAAACGCATCTGCTTCCTCTACCGCCGCTTCGCGAGCGACGGCGCGCTCTTTTCCTTCCTGCTCTCGGCGCGTCCCGACGGGTCGGAGCTCGCGGTTTTAGCGCGGGAAAAGTGCAGCCATTTTGACTGGTTCGACGACGACAGGATTTTGCTCTGGACGCGCAAGCTGCCGGGCAGGGCGGCCGCCCTCCGCGGAAGCGGGATCACGCGACGGTTTCCCTTCAAACAGGTAGTTGCAATGATCCGCAAATTAAACCCAAAACTGAAGCAGAGCCTGTTTGCGGAGATGTATTACCTCCTCGACAGCCGCAACCCCGGCTCCTCGGAGGCGGTAGGCCAGGGGATCCTCGAGCAGGATGGCCACCCGATGTTTGCGCCCGGCCGGAGATGGATGGTCACCGACACCTACGCGTTCGAAGGATTTCAGCCGCTCATCCTTTTCTCCATGGACTCGCGAACCCGCCACGACATCGTGAGCTTCCCCGTCCACGAGAACTTCAAGCAGCCGGCGCTCAAATGCGACCTCCACCCGCGCTGGAACCGCGCGGGAACAAAGATCGCCGTCGATTCCGCCCACTCGGGCATGCGCCAACTTTACGTTGTGGACGCCTCATCGTTCCTGACGAATTCGGCCCGATGAAGCATCTCATCCTCCAGACCTGCGTGCCGCATTACCGGCTTCCGCTGTTCGATCTGCTGGCAGAACAACTCGGGGGTAGCTTCGCCGTCTGCGCGGGCGACCGCTTTTTCGACCCGAGCCTGCGCACAGCCGGAAATGGCAAGCCTTGGTATCGCCCCTGCAAAAATCATTTCTTGCTGGGCAACCGCTTCCTCTGGCAAAGCGGTTTGCCCATTCTTGAACGGGGCTCACTCCTCGTGGTCGAGGGCAACCCGCGCATCCTGAGCACATGGGTTTACCTGGCCCGAGCCAAAGCCGCCGGAGTTAGGACGGCGGTGTGGGGTCATGCCTTCGGACGCGGCGCAATCCGACTGAAGCCGGTTCGCAAACTGCTTTTTTCAATGGCGGATGAAATCATCTGCTATGGCTTCGATGAGAAGGATCGGTTGCGGAAGCACTTCCCTAACAAGCCGATCTCTGTTGCGGGGAACTCCGTGCTGCGGCGCGCTGACCTTGCTCCGCAGGCGGAGCAGACCGCAGACCGCACTAACATCCTCTGCCTCGGACGCCTCATAGCGGAGAAGAAGATAAACATCTTGCTTGAGGCGCTCGCTTTGATTCAGAAGCGCGGCATGAACCTCGGTTGTATTATCGTGGGAGACGGTCCCCAGCGAGCTTTCCTCGAACGACTCGCGCAATCAAGGGAACTCCACAACATCGAGTTTACCGGACATCAGGAATCCCTCGAAATACTTCGAGGGTATGCCTCTCGATGCTTTTGTCTGGCTTCCCCGGGATACGCGGGTCTCTCGATACTCCACGCGTTGGGCTTGGGACTGCCGTTCGTCTATAGCCCGGATGAACCGAATGCGCCGGAAATCGAGATCGCGCAGCAAGGGTTCAACTGCACGACATTCGCTCACGATAATCCCGAGTCCTTGGCGCAATCACTTACCCGACTCTATGAGGATCGTAGGACTTGGCTTTCCCGTAGGGGTGAGTTTTCCGCGCTTGTTTTCAAGCGCTACACGATTGATGGGATGGCGGAGACATTTACCCGCTTCTTCCAGAACCATGAGCATCGTGGATCGGCTGAACACGCGCCGGCGCTCGTCCGGCACCGAGCCGATGTCGCAGGGAAACAACCGACAACCAGTCCCCGATATCTTGTTCTACAGACCTGCGCTCCTGATTACCGTGTTCCATTTTTTGATCTTCTCGCCGAGAGCCTCCGCGTGGATTTCGCCGTGGTCGCGGGAGCTCGCTACTTCGACCCGAGTCTCAGCACAGCCTGCGAGGGTAAGCCGTGGTATCGCTTTTGTAGGAACCGTTTTCTCGCGAACAACAGCCTTCTTTGGCAAAGTGGCTTGCCCGTCCTCGAGCCGGGTTCTCGCCTTGTCGTGGAGGCCAACCCGCGAATCCTGAGCACATGGATTTACTTGGCCCGCGCCAAGGCGGCCGGCATCAGGACTGCAGCATGGGGGCACGCCTTCGGGCGTGGCACGAACCGGCTGCGACCGGTTCGCAAACTGCTTTTTTCAATGGCGGATGAAATCATCTGCTACAGCTACAGCCAGAAAGAGGCGCTGGAGAAAGCGCTCCCAAAGATGCACATAACCGTCGCCGGGAATTCCGTGTTGCAGAAAGCTCTCTGCCAGCCGCTTCCCTTCGCTGCCGAAGGCCGGAACCAGATTCTCTTCCTCGGCAGGCTTGTCGCCGAGAAAAAGGTGGATCTGCTTCTTCGCTCTTTGGGATTTCTACAGAAACTGGGATTGCCTATCGGAGGAGTCATTATTGGGGAGGGACCCGAACGACCCTATTTGGAAGCACTGGCAAAGAACGAGAAACTGATCGATGTCACATTTGCCGGCCACCAGAATCGCATCGAGGAAATAAGCAAGTTTGCTTCCCGGGCATTTTGCGTGGTCTGCCCTGGGACGGCGGGTCTCGCGTTGATGCACGCACAAGGATTTGGGCTCCCGTTTGTCTTTTGTCCGGCGGAACCAAATGGGCCGGAAACAGAAATTGCCCAGCAGGGCTTCAATTGCTTGACTTTTAAGAAGGACGATGCAAATTCGCTCGCAGACGCGCTGTCACAACTCTACAGAGAAAGACAAACATGGCTCGGCAGGGGCTGCGACTTCGCGGAGAAAACCGGCGAACTTTATAGCATCGAAGGCATGGCGGATAATTTTCTCAGGTTTTTCCGTGAGCCTTTTCCTGCGGCGAAATAATCTAAACACAGGGAAATGGTGATGAGGCGATGCGCGCCTCGTGTGTAATGGTGAAATTTAGATTTTGGATGATGAATTGAGGCGCACACGCCCAAGTGCCGCGCTGATCGGGATCTTTCCAATTTCGAATTTCCCATTTCGATTCCCTCACTGCTTGCTGATCTCTGATCTCTGTCATCCTCTTCCTTCTTCCCCATTCCGCATTCCGCATTTCCCATTTCGAGTTTCTATTTTCTTCGATAAATGTTCTTCATCGGCCTTTCATTGCTTTTACTCATCGTCGGACTTTTTGCAGGCTCTGGGCTAACCGTTGTCATTCTGCTGGCTGCATCCCAACTTGCTCTGCTTCTGCGACTTGTGAAGGAAAAAACTGTCACAGGGCTGGGGGCATTCACGTTCATGTATTTCCAGTTTTTCGCGATCCGTCCGATCTACATTTTATGGGAAAAGGATTACAAACTTTTCTCCTCGCCTTTTCGGCTTCAAGTGAACCCGGAGATGATCAGTTCAGGAATGTGGTGGGGGGCCGCCGCATTATTCGCCTTCGTGGTGGGAGGATTTTTCGGAAGACGTTGGGCTTCCGCCCTATTCAACAGAAAGCGGATGCATACAGACAGGGCAATGCCTGCAATTTCTGTTCAGACTGTGAAGAGGAAGATCCCTGTTCTCCTCGTTGTGCAGTTCCTGACAGTAGGACTTGGAGTTCTATTCCGTGGCGCAGCTAAATATGGGGCTGCAGCCGGTGCCTACGCTTACGATCTCCCGATCGTTTTTCAAGGGATCCATCTTTTTTGCGCTCTGGTAATCATTGACTGTTATCTTCAAAGAAAGACACTGGGCACCCTGATCCCCCTTATCATTTCAGTTTTTCTCCTTCTCTGTTCGACATATATGATACGTGAGTTTGCTTTGTTCAGGGGATCATGGGTCACTGGACTTATGATCTTCGGCGTCGGCTTTTTGATGCACTGGAAGAAAAGGGTGCCTTACATCTGGCTGATCCTGCCAATCGTACTTTTATTTCCCTTGTTCGGATTTCTCGGATCAAAGCGCACTGTTGCAGCAGATCAACTTGACGAGGTTATAATTGAACAATCCGATAAAATCTTTTCACCTTTGAGCTACTGGACATTTTACAACAGCAGAGGAGACATGAATATCTTCGATACATTTGTCGCGGCCAAGGAAAGTACGCCAAAGGTGCAGAATCACGTCTGGGTCTGGCTCTACACGTTCGTTCACTGGGTGCCACGAAAGTTTTGGCCTGGCAAACCGGCGAAGGGGATTCTTGAAGACTTCGATTTTACTCATAAAGCCCCATTCAACCCGGGAATTTCGGGTCTCTACCTTCTCGATGGTGGTTATGGCTGGATGCTCTTCAGCATGGGACTACTCGGTGCGATTGTTGGGTTCCTCGATTTTTACGCATTATTTCGTCTGACTGGTTATATCAGGGTTTGTCTCTATGCCGGACTGGTGGTCAATGCCCTTTTCCTTGCGCGTTTCTGCATGTGGCAGTATTTCTATCAACTCCTTTATTTTTTCCTTCCCTGTATTCTACTTGCCAAGTTCCTGAATACGGACAAGCGACGATACAGTCCTGCGGTTTCCGCGAGGCGTCCGGCAATGCGACCGCGAGACATGGAAGAAGATTCTTCAACCACTGAAGGGCACTAAGAAGCACTAAAAAGATTCGGAGAAGCAGTTAACCACGGATTGCACAAATTTTCACGGATAAGCCAAAAAAAACATACAAAACTCAATTTTTTCTCTCCGTTCTTCTTCCCCATCCGTATCTTTTTGGTGTAATCGGAGGTTAAATATTCATTCCCTTTCCTACTCTTCCAGTATCACGTTTCAAGTTTCTTTCCATCTGCCATCTGCCAACTTCCGCTTTTATGTCCTCCTCCGCGCCCTCGCTCCTTCGCGGGAGTCTCTCTGTCTCTCCCATCCGTGTCTTTCAGGTGTAATCCGTGGTTAATATTGTTTCTTGTGTCTCTCCCATCCAAGCCATTTTGCGGTTAACTCTTCTGTTGTTTAAATGAATCATCATCCACGAGACCATGCGCTTGATCTACTCAAGGGAATTGCAATCCTTTCGGTGGTTCTTTATCATCTCCCCCCCTCACGGTTCACCCCTGCAAACTGTTCGTATCTCCTCGATGCGCAGGCTGCCGTATCCTGGTGCGTTCTCGCGTTCTTTTTTGTTTCGGGTCGGCTCTGCACGACAACGGAAAGCTTTTCGCGGGAGTTGGCGGCCCAGCTTTTGGATCGCGCCCGCAGGCTGCTAATTCCGTGCGTTGCCTTCTCCCTGCTTTATCGCTTCGTGCTCGCCTTGTTTTCTGCGCGTGGTTTCATTTCGTCATACTCGTTCAAGTTTCCGAGCGACATCGCTGGTTGGGCGCTCTGGGTATTCACGCCCGCCCCTCCCCAACTCTATTTTCTTCCCTTTTTACTGATCGTACAGGCGCTTGCCATGCTCGCATGGGCAGCCGGGGGACGTTATTCCGTGCTCATCGGGTGTTTTCTTGCGCCACTCCTCTTTTACCTCGCCGAGTTTTTTGGAGTCGCCCGCTTACCTCTTTACGGTGACCGCGCTGATCTTTTTCCCCTCTACCTGGCAATGTTCGCACACGGCTATGCCTCGCGGGCATTCCCTGTGCTCGTGGGCTGGCAGGGAGTTCTGGCTGTTTGCCTTCTTGCCGGTGCGGCGGCGCTCTGCAGGCATTCCCCGCAACTCCTCCTCATAGCGGTACCCTGCGTTCTATATTTGGCGTTTGGATGGATTCAGATGGGAGGGAATAATATTTTGGCAATGCTCGGGCGGCATTCCGCCGGAATCTACGTCTGGCACACACCGATCATCCTGCCTGCGTCCGCGCTCTTCTGGACGCATTTTTTCGGCGGAAATTCCCTCACCTTGGCGCTCACACTCGTGACCACCATCGCACTTTCCCTTCTTGCAGCTAAGGCCGCAAAACAGATTCCCGCGTTATGGCCGTTCCGGATTTGAGCGCGCGATAGGCGCTGCGCGCAAATTTTGAATGTTGGATTTTGGATTCTGAATTGATAATATTCCACACTGAGGCGTGGCACTCGGACGCGTGCGCCCCAATCCAAAATTCATAATCCATAATCCATAATTTCCTTAGTTTTCGCTTTATGAAAGATAATCTGATCGTTAAGGTTACTTACCAATTCGCGCTTCAAGTGATGGCTGCTGCCAAGTTGATACGTGAACGACGGGAGTATGATCTTGCATCACAATTCTGGCGGGCGGGCACCAGCATTGGAGCCAACGTTGAAGAGGCTCAGGCAGCCCAAAGCCGTGCTGATTTCCGTTCCAAGATGAGCATCGCCGCAAAGGAAGCCCGCGAGACCCACTATTGGCTTCAATTGGCCCGCGATGGAAAGGTTCTTTCCTCACAAGAAGCCGACGCGCTATTGGAAACAATTCAAAAGATCAGAAAAATCCTGACATCAATTGTCAAATCAACTTCTGAAAACCCATAGGTTTTGCGCACTTCGTGCGCGATTTTGGATTTTAGATTTTGGATTCTGAATTGATAATCCACCCGCGCAATGCGCGCTTCGCGCGCAATTTTGAATGTTGGATTCTAAATTTTAAATTGATAATAATCCGCGCTGAGGCGCGGCACTCGGGCGCGTGCGCTCCAATTCAACATTCAACATCCATAATCCAAAATCTCTTCAGTCCGCGCTGATCGCGGCACTCGGGCGCGTGCGCCCCAATCCATAATTCAACATCCATAATCCAAAATTACTCCTCCCCGATTTCATGGCATTGCCTATACAAAACCGCGTTTACTATCCGCTTTTGGACACCTTGCGCGGTCCGGCGGCGATGCTGGTTTTTCTTGGGCATTGGAGGAATCTGTTCTTTGCAGACTTTGTGGATCTCCCTAACCCGGGAATTGCGCTTAAGATCTTTTATCTATTCACCGGAGCCGGGCGGGAAGCGGTGATGATTTTCTTCGTCATCAGCGGATGCGTGATCGCCCATGTGATTTACACATCATTTGAGCGCGGGAAGTGGTCATGGAGCGGGTATCTGTGGGCGCGGCTGACCCGCTTGTGGGTGGTGCTGATCCCGGCACTGGTTTTGACTGCCTGCTGGGATCAGTTCGGCATGAGATTCGGGCAGATCGCACCGTCGATTTATGACGGAATCGGATTTGCGAACATCCTGCACAGCGCGGTTGAAGGGAATTCGGGGATCGGGACATTTATTGGCAATGTGTTATTTGTGCAAACGATTCTCGTCCCGACGTTCGGCTCGAACGGCCCGCTTTGGTCAATCGCTTACGAATTCTGCTACTACCTGGCATATCCGGCAATGATTTGCGCGGTCGTTCCCGGCCGGGCCACATGGAAATTGCGTGCCGGCCTGCTTTTCTTTGCCGGCGCGCTGCTGGTCTTTTCCGGGAAAAGTATTGCGGCGGCATTTCTCATCTGGCTGGCCGGCGCGGCCGCCTACTGGCTCTTCCGAGTGCTTCCGGTCAAATCTGTTGCGATCAACCTGGTGGGCTTCCTGGCTGGCCTGCTTGCGATTCTGGCAAGTGTCATGGCAAGCCGGATGCACCTGTATTCCGCGATGATTGGTTGGGATGGGATCATCGGACTCGCCTGCGCGTTTACGATGTATTTCGCACTCGCGATCCGGCCATCCCGGGTCGGCGCCGCCGTGCTGAAGCCGCTTCATGGACTCTCGGCGGTTTCGTATTCCGTTTACCTGCTGCATATGCCCATCCTGGTGTGCGCGGCCTCGTTCTTCTTTCGCAGCGATTCGAAACGCTGGCCGCCCGACCTCCCGCATTTGTCCGCTGCCGTTGTGATCGGATTGCTTGTCTTCGCCTATTGCCTCGGAGTCTGGTATCTCACCGAACATCAAACCGCCAGGATCCGGGGGTGGTTCGGCGCGCTCCGAGCCGCGCGCCAATTTTGAATGCTGGATTTTGGATTTTGAATGAAATGCGAAGAAGAGGACTCCCGCGAAGGCGCGGAGGCGCGAAGGGAAACAAACTTGAACTGAAACTGGACACTTGAACTCCCCTTGGGAGGATTCACCACTAAATCGCACTCGGTTTTTTCCTTTTCCAAAAATATTCGCTCGCTAAACTACGATCCGTGACGAAAACCAACTATGCCTGAATTATCCCGATTTTTTGGACTCATCATCCGGATGTTTCCAGAGCCATCTGCAGCGCATCACTTGCCGCATTTTCATGTCTATTACCAAGAACACACTGCGGTATATTCGATTGAACCGGTGGCATTGATCGCCGGTTATATGCCGCAAAGACAGCAGAGGTTCGTCGAAGCTTGGGGAGAAATTCACCAAGAAGAACTGAAAACTGACTGGGAGAGTTTGATTTCCGGACATGCCATCAATCCCATCAAGCCACTTGAATAAGTCCATGATTCATCCGATTTATCGCGCGACTTTTTGTCGGGCTCTGTCTGCATACAAACTGGAGCTTCATTTCAATGACGGGGAATCCCGGATTGTTGACCTTGAACCGGTTCTTGCAGGTGCTCTTTATGGTCCCCTCCGAGACCAGGCTGTTTTTTCTCAGGTACGACTTGATGAGGAGACCGGTGTGCCAGTGTGGCCCAATGGCGCGGACTTCGATCCCGCGATCCTGCATGATTGGAATCTGCACCTCCCGAATTTTGTAAAAGCCGCTGACAACTGGAGACGACAAGCCGCAACGGCCGCATAGCGGAACAAAGTAATTTGAAATTATTGATTTTTTGCTGAGGGTAATTTCACCACTAAAGGGTGCTGAAAAGCACTAAAAAGATCCGGAAGGTTAGCCACAGAGATCGCAGAGAACGCAGATAAAAAGAACTCCCGCGAAGGGGAGGTTGGGCGACTCGCCTGCCGGACATCCGGCGACTCGCCGGGTGCCAGGAGAATATTTTGGAACACTAATTTAAGAAACATTCCGCCGCCAATCAGGCAGCGAGCTCAGCTGCTCGATGGAACAGCCGAAGGCTGGCCCGCAGGGCGTCACGCCTGGAAAAGGCGGGCGTCAACTGATCTGCTCAAGCCGCCTGCGGCGAGTATTTCGTTGAATTGTTTAGAACACTAATGTGGGAAATATTTCCGCCGCCAACAGCCGGCGGAGGAGGGAGATGAGGCAGAACCGGAGACCGGTTCGCAGGTCTGCGGGAGGAATCAACTCTGCAAGTGACGTTGCGAGATTGATTGTTCCCGCAGGCCCAAGATCACGAGTGATCTTTGCCTCCTCTCCCCCTCTGAACCAAACCGAAGGACGGGGCCGTATCAGTTGACTCGCGCCGGCCCCGGCGTCTTACCCTGCGGGCTGCCTACGGCACTCTACCGAGCGGCCTCCCGGGCCGCCTGGTTGGCCCGGCCAGCTTAGTGTCAATTAGTGGTTAAAAAAATCCGGTGTTTGCCGGTTTGCTCCGGTCCCCGTTGGTCGGTTGTGGTTAAACAGCGTTTGCTTCTTCTCTCTTCGTGTTCTTCGTGAGCTTCGTGGTGAAAAAAACGTGGGCGCAAAAAAAATCATTTGACGTGATAAGAGAACGGCAATACGTAATTACTTATGGTGACACTGGATAAAAAACAAGGGGTTCATTATTGATGGATTTGCTGTCTGAGAAGTATCGACTTGGGCAAGCTGCGAAGGCGTTCTCAACAAAATGGGGCGAAAAAATAAATCATGAATGGGAGGCTCTGACTGGTTTGGCGGAGGAGGAAACCGGGTTTTATGATGACTGGATGGAATACCGCGGCATCCAAATGAGTCTTGCGGATCTGGAGCAGCGGATCGCTGAAATCAAGAATGGAAATTTTTCCGCATCACCAGCACATTGGAGATGAAATCATCGAGTCCTTTCCAGTTTCGATCATGGATATAGTTCTGGACACAAATATCTTGCTTGCAGGCCTTCGCTCTTGCAATGGGTCTTCGCACAAGCTTTTGGAGCTAATCCGAAATGGGCATCCTGCTGTCCGATATCATTTATCCGCGTCTGTTGTGTTGGAGTATGAAGAAATACTGACTCGTGAACTTGTTTCCTCCACATATTCTTCTGATGAAATTTCGAGTTTTCTCGATGATTTCGTTGCGAACGGTATCAGACATGCATCCATCACCTCATTGCGTCCCGTGTCCATTGATCCAGATGATGATGCTCTGATCGAACTGGCAGTGACGGCTGCTGCTGATACCTTTATAACTTTTAACACCCGGCATCTGAAGTTTGCGTATGCCCATGGTATCAATTTATTGACTCCGGGGGGCTTTCTGCGAAAGTTAAATCTATGAGCGTGTGCATTCCTGATAATATCCTTGATGCCGTTCGAGCGGCAGCCTTTAAACGGCACGTATCCGTTGAGGAATTCGTCTCGTCCGCCCTTGCTGCGCAATCATCATCCGTCCTGGAAGATCCGTATCTTGAATCCCGTGCAAGACGTGCAACCGGAGCCGGATGGGACATTCTCGACAGAGTTCCCGAATGTAAGCCAGACCCGGGCGACGAGTTGCCGGATTGATTTCCGATATCTCGTGACGGGAAGCAGGGGAAAAGGAAAGCTGAAACGCTGAGATTCTGAAACGCTGAAAACCAGCGTGATAGCGCATTGAAAATGCCAGGGACCCAGGCGGCGGAGGACGGGAAACATGGGGATATTACGGCTTGCGGCTGGGAAAGAAGCAGGTTATTTTGCATTCATGAATGATGTTGAATTCACGGCTGAGCTAAACGAGTCGGGTACGCTACGCATACCGCATGAAGTCGCCAAGAACCTGCCGTGTTCCGGCAAAGCCCGGATCATTCTGCTTACAGCGGATCGCGACGGCGACCGGGAGTGGCAGGCGGCAGCCTACGAGCAGTTTCTCAGGGATGACGCTCCAGAGGATGCCATCTACGATTCGCTGGCTCCTGCTCTGTAAAGATATTCGGCGAGATATACCTTTGTCGTTTCCCGTTTACGGATGGCGTAGGCTTCAAAATACGGCCCGCGCTTTTTCTTTTCGATCTGGATCAGGATGCCATCATTTGCCGTGTGACCGGCAGTGCAAGAACCGGGCAAATGGATGTATTGATTGAAAAGTGGCAGGAAGCGGGACTGCTTAAGCCGTCGATTGCGCGGTTGGATAGAATCATCACGGCGGAAAAGACCGTCTTTATTCGCAGCTTGGGGCGTCTCGCCGTTTCCGATCTGGATTCAGTTCGCAAGCGATGGAACGATAATATGCGTTTATGAACGTGAAGGCCATAGTGAATACCATTATAGCCTGCCGCCCCGGCAGTCCGAAGGACAAGACTCGCGGGAGCGAGCGAGGCAAATGAGGAATGGTGAAGCAGACGGCGCAGTCAGAGACTCGCCGGGAGGCGTCCAGTTATGAGTGTGAAGACGGCAAAAGCGTTGTTTTGCTTGCGCATAACATGCGGGGGGGGCCGCCTGCTCAACTGGATTGCTCCATTGCAATGAGAGTTACAGCCATTATCTGCGGGAATACGCAAAAAGTGTGTTTATTACGAGTTTTCAGAAGATAGACAATGGTCATGCGCCTACGGCGGACTGGATCGAATGTTTGAACCACTAATGAAAGAAATATTTTCGCCGACAACGGCCGGCGGAGGGAGAAGAGGCAGAACCGGGATTCCGGTTCGCTGGTCTGCGGGAACAAACAATCTCGCAAGCGGGCTTGCAGAGTTGTTTCCTCCCGGAGACCGAAGATCGCAACGCGATCTTTGCCTCCTCTCCCCTTCTGGACAAAACTGCAGGACGGGGCCGTTGGCCCGGCCAGATTAGTGTATATTAGTGTTTAAAGAATATGTCTGGAGATTCGTTTGAGAATGAGGGGTTCGCTTTGATGGGGGCTGCGTTTGAGGTTCACGCCACCATCGGCGGGGGGATGGCCGAGGAGATTTATCAGGAATCGCTCGAAATCGAATTGGGAATCCGCTCGATTCCCTTTGAGAGCAAAGCGCCCTTGCGAGCGATCTACAAAGGGCAGCCGCTCCGAAAGGAATATTTTCCGGATCTCATGGTGAACGGAGAAATCGTCACGGAACTGAAAGCGGTCAGCAAGCTCTTGCCCGAGCACGAAGCCCAGTTGCTGAACTACCTCCGGATTACAGGCAAGAGGGTCGGGTATCTCATCAACTTCGGGCCACTGGCCAAACTTGAGTGGAAGCGTTTTGTAATTTGAAGCCGCAAGGGATAGACAATGGTCATGCCGCCTACGGCGGGGTTGGATCGAATATTTTGGAACACTAATGAAAGAAATATTCCGCCGCCAACAGCCGGCGGAGGAGGAAGAAGAGGCAGAACCGGAAACCGGTTCGCAGACCAGCGGGAGGAATCAACTCTGCAACACCAGCGCGACAGCGCATCCTGACAACAGGGAAACACATTGTGAAGCCGGGAGGCAAACCAGTTTGCGAGATTGATTATTCCCGCAGGCCCAAGATCACGAGTGATCTTTGCCTCTTCTCCTTTCTGACAAACTGGAGGACGGGGCCATTGGCCCGGCCAGCTTAGTGAACATGAGTGGTTAAAATTCTTTTTCGTGATTCGCCGCTTTGCTCCGGTTCCCGTTGGTCGGTTGTGGTTAAAAATCCTGTTCCCTCTTTCCAGCTTCAAGTCTCTCCTCCCGTCTCCCGAATCCTTTATCCTTTCCACATTCTCCACTTTTCTTTTCCACGATGCCTCATCTCCATTTTGTTCAATCGTTAGAAGCGCTTGAGGGTGCGGGGTTGGGGCAGTCGGCGCTTTCGCTGCATCTGGCGATGGGGGAGGAGTCCACGCTTGTGACGACGCGCGCGGGCGGGTTCTGCAGCGAGTGGCCGCGGGTGATCCAGGGGGTGCGGCGGGGACCGGGGAAGGCGTTTTATTCACCCGAACTCAAGCGCCTGGCGGCCCGGCAGGTTGCGGAGGCGGACTGGTTTCATGGTCATGGTTTCTACGTGTGGCTGAACGCATGGCTTGGCGGCGAGGCGCGGCGGCGGAAGAAGCCGTTAGTGTTTCATCCGCAGGGATTTTTGGATCCCTGGATTTTGGCGCGTTCGAGGAAGAAGAAGCGGATCGCGCACTGGTTGTTTGAGGACAGGAATTTTGCCTATGTCCAGTGGTGGCGGGCGGTTTCCGCGAAGGAGGCGGATCAGATCCGTGCTTATGGAATCTCCGCGCCGGTGCATGTGATCCCGAACGGGGTGGATCTCGCCGAGTGCGATGCTCCGTGCCCGACGGATGCGTTTGCGGATTGCTCCTGGACGCACCGCAAGCGGCCGATGCGTGTGGTTTTCCTCTCGCGGATCCACAAAAAGAAGGGTCTCGATCTGTTAGTGCCGGCGTGGGGCAGGCTGGCCCGGGAATTTCCTGAATGGGAGCTCATCATTGTCGGGCCGGATGAAGGCGGGTATCGGACGACCGTCGAGGAACTCGTCCGCTTGCATGCTTGCAGCGGAACGTGCACGCTCATCGGGCCGGTCACAGGCACGGAAAAACATGCCCTGCTCGACTCTGCGGATTTGTTTGTCCTGCCCTCGTATTCCGAGGGGTTCCCGATGGCCGTGCTCGAGGCGGCGGCCCACCGGCTCCCGGTCGTCATGACCGATGAATGCAACTTCCCGGAACTCGCCGCAGCCGGGGGCGCATGGGAATGCTCGGCTACCCTCGAATCCCTGACCGCCGCCCTGCGCGATGCCTTGTCATCCGATGACGCCGGACGCATGGAACGCGGACGGATCGGACGCGAGCTGGTCGCCGCAAAATATACCTGGGAACAGGCGGCGGGCGCGCTTCGCGCTCAATGTTGAATGAGGAATTAGGAATTAGGAATGATGAATTGGGGTGCGCGCTTTGCGCGAAGGCCCCCAGTGAAGTATGCACAAAGACGCACAAAAACAGAGCGAACGGCATGAAATCCCGCTTGATACCCGATCGAATGGAACGCAAATTAATCAAGATCACATGAATACGGCATTTGATTCCAAATTCAGCCGCGATCCTATTTTTCAGCGTGTGTTGCGTGATGCTCTGGCAATTCAAGACCGGTTTCAAGCGGATCCGGTTTATTCCCGAACAGGGCAAGGTTTCTTGAGGAGCGCAGGAGTTGGTATGCTTAAGAAGATCAAAGAAGACGCCAAAAGGAAGATAAATCTTTGCGCGCTCCTCTCTTCGTGTTCTTCGTGAGCTTCGTGGTGAATTCCTCATTCCGTATTTCCCTTCTGCCAACTGACGTCTGACGCCTCATCCTTTTCTGGTTTCATGTTTTTACCCTTCGCGCCTCCGCGGCTTCGCGGGAGCCTCCTTCCTCCTCATCTGTGTGAATCATGTCAATCTGCGGCAAAACTTTCCCGAATATTGTATCCTTTTTGTGGTTTCTTTTTTTTGAGAACGTAGCAAGTAATATATAGAACAATTCCGATATTATATTGACTGGTGTTATTTTATATCGTATTTAAAGTAGCAAGTGTTTGTTCAGGCCACCAAATCCCGCCGCAAAGGGAAGATCTACGTCACGTATCTGGTTCGCGAGTCCTTTCGCACGCCTGAGGGGCCGCGTTCCCGCACCGTCTGCAATATCACGAAGCTGCCTGAAGATGTCCGGAAACTCATTGCGGCGTCCCTCTCCAGTCGCGCCCGTTGAAGCCAACGAGGACGGCGAGGAAATATGCATCCTCCATCATCTGCCAGCTCTGGTTGCCTTGGGGAGCGGGGCTGAGAATTTCGTCAACCAGGATGGCCATCGGAATTCCTCGGCGAACACGTTCGTAGGAGAGAACACGGATGAGTTCATGGCGGATGGGAGGACTGTAGTGTGCGAATCGTGCCATTGTGCTGATCTTTTGAGGGCGGAGGCAGCGAAGCCATTGCCTCAATGGATCATATCGAAAATACCGGGGTTTCTGGGGAGGGGGTGGACGGCTTGCATCCTTGGCCGACTCGGCAATTTCGAGGGAAAATCTTGGTATAATCTATTGGAGAAGGCTTTTTCGCCTCTTCCGTCAAACGGCGGCGGATTTTTTTCCCGCCACCGTAAAACCATCAATTGATTTGAGAGGAGGTGAGGAAAATGCAACCCGAACAAATTATAATTCTCGCGCTCAAAGCAATCGCTGGCGCAATCGAAGAAGTGATTCCGAAGAAATAATCCCGGGAGATCCGAGAGGGAAAAGTGGCTCTGGTCCGGAGACGGATCCGGGCCACTTTTCTTTAGCCGGCGGCGGCTTCGGCGGGTCATTTTTTTCTGTTGAGCAGACTGCGGGGCCATGAAAATCGACGAATCCGCTCAAATTCCACCGCCAACTTTATCGGGTTTTAAGGGGTTTTATCGGGGAGTATGAGCGCGAATGAAAATCGGGAGAAAAAGCCCACTGAGCCTGTATTGATGCGGTTTCCCGAGGAAAAAAGGGATTGCGCGGTGCAGGGTTCGAACCTGCGGCCCCTACCGTGTCAAGGTAATGCTCTACCACTGAGCTAACCGCGCTTGTGCAAAATATCATCCAGGCCGGCGGATCTTGCGACAACCTGATTTTCAGCCCGCTGGGACGGCGGGCTCGGAATCGGGTTGAAGGAAGACGGTGCCATCGGTGTATCGTTTGGAAAAGCATTGCATACTACGTGCGGCCCAAACACCACGGCAAGAAAATTCCCGGCAGAAAATCCCGTTGGCCCGCGAGCATGCCGGCGTGTGCCGCCCGCCGCAATTTCAGACATCCTGACCGAGGAGGAAAACTTGTGAGACGCAAAAGCTCAGCGGGCATGGGCGTCCCGCCCGGTGCGGGCACTGATTTCCCTCTCGAATGGAGTCATCCGCTTTCCTCGCTCCACCATTTTTCCGAGAGCCATCAGGATGTCTGAAATGTCTGCGGAGCAAAAGCGGAGCTTGAAGAAACATGCGGTTCCGGCGAGGGTTTAATTTCGTGAAGACTCCCGCCCCATTCCGAACCCGCGACCAAGGCTACACGCTCTTCGAGATCATGCTCGTGCTGGGCATCATCGCCGTGCTGGTGGGCTCCGCGATTTACATGCTCGTCGGCAACATCGACGTGGCGAAGGATCAGCGGGTCGAAAGCGATATCCAGGCAATCTCGATGCAGCTCCGCACCTACGAGATGCTCAACTACCGGAAGCCAACCACCGAACAGGGCCTCAAGGCGCTCGTCCAGATGCCGTCCTCCGACCCGAAGCCGCGCAAATGGAAGCAGCTCCTGAAAGCCGTGCCGCTCGACCCCTGGGGCGCGGAATATGTTTACCGCAACCCCGGACGCAACAACCCCGGCGGCTTCGATCTCTACTCGCTCGGCCCGGACGGCAAAGAGGGCAGTGACGACATCGGGAAAGAGAGCAATGGCCCCGCCGCCAAGTAGGACGGCGGGCTACACCCTCCTCGAGGTCCTTCTCGCCATCGGCATCATCGCCGTGCTCATGGGGATCACCGTCCCGTATCTGGCGGGCTCATTCGGGAAGTCAGACGGAGAGGAAATCGCGGACGACATCGCGCGCACCGTCGAAAGCGTCCACGCGAACGCCCTCGAGAAATGCGAGGCCCGGCGGATCGCGATCCACGAAAACGGCCTGCTCCCGGAAATCGATTCCGTCCCGCCCGTCCGGCTGCCGAAGGGATGGAAACTCGAGGTCCTCCGGATGACAGAATCCCGGTTCCGCAAGCCGGAGAAAAAAGAATTCTGGGGGTTCAACAGCGCGGGGATCTGCGAGCCGCTCACCCTGCGGATCTGCTGCGGCAAGGAGTCGCTGGAAATGGCATTCGACCCGCTCACCGGACTCGTCATCGAGGACCAATAAAATGCGAAATGCGAAATGCGAAATGCGAAACGGGGCCGCTTCGCGTCCGGATGCCCGCCTCCGGCGGGTGGATTCATTCTTCATTCCGCATTTCACATTTCGCATTGCTCCGCGTCCCCGCGGAGCCTTCACTCTCTTCGAGGTTCTCGTCGCGCTCGGCGTCTTTGCGATCGCGGTGACCGGGCTGGCGATGGCGCTGGACAGCGCGGTGCAGGCGGCGTTCGAGGCCCGCGAGCGGGCGCTGGCCCGGATCATGCTCGAGTCCCGGCTCGCGGCCGCCATGTCGGATCCTCCCCTCAACGGCAGGCGGGTCATCGAGGCCCGCGACAACAACGGGGTCCGCATCGAGGAAACGCTCGATCCCTTCGAGGCAAAAACCACCAACGGCACGCTCATTCCCGGACTCTGGAAACTCAAAATCACCGCCGGCTCCGGCCGGGAAAAAGCGGACACGGAAACCGCCGAGATCCTGATCTACAAACCATGATCGAAGAAATGCAGAATGCGAAATGCGAAATGCGAAGCGGGGCCGCTTCGCGTCCGGGTGCCCGCCTTCGGAGGGTCGATTCATTCCGCATTCCGCATTCCGCATTCCGCATTGCTCCGCGTCCCCGCGGAGTTCCCTCATCCTTCATCCTTCATCCTTCATCCTTTTCCTCCGCCTTCACGCTTTTCGAGGTGATCCTGGCGCTGATGCTTCTCGGGTTGCTGACCGGCGCGGTTTATTCGATTACCTCGGCGGCGGGCGAGGCGAGCCGGGCGACGATGTCCGAGCAGGCTGCGGTGCGCCGTGTCGAAGCGTTCATCAAGGTCACCCGCGGCGCTTTTTTGAACCTGCCGCGCAACGGACGGATCCAGCTCCGGTTTTCGAAATTCCCTTCAGGCGCGCCGGTTCCGGAGGTGATCTTCGAGGAGGCCCCGGGGGTGTTCGGCGTGCCGAGCCTTGGCGGCGGCTCGCTGATCCTGGCCGCACGCCCGCGTGCCGACGGCTCCCGCACGATGTCCCTCCTCCTCGTGCCACGCGATCTGGCGTCGGAAGAGCTCGAACGCCTGAAATCCGGCAATTCCTGGATCCCGCTCCTCCCTCGCGTCGAGCGCGTCAAATGGTCGTTCTTCGCCAACGGGGAATGGAAGGACGAGTGGCCTCCCGAAGCCGGCCGCCCGCTCACGGCCCGCCTCGAAATGGAATCGCTCGATATGGGAGGCTCGATCGTCGACGCGCAATTCTGGATCCCTCCCCTCGCCGCCGGATCAGCCGCACAGTCTGCACCGAACCCGCAGCCCACCCCGCCGCCGCGCACGCCATGATCCGCACGAACCGCGCCCTTGCTTTGCCGATCGTGCTTTGGAGCATTGCGTTCCTGGCCGGGTTGGTTGTGCTTGTCGCTGGCGTGGCGGGCAACTGGATCGCCGACGAGGCGCGTGCGGAGCGGGTTTTCCGCGCCCGCCAACTCGCGCTCAGCGGCATCGCCCTCGGGCTGAATCCGGCCGTCAAGCCGGGAGATCCGCTCCTGCTTAGCGGCAGCAAAGAGACCGAGGGGTTCGAGGTCCGGCTCTCCGACGAATCCGGAAAAATCAACCCGAACTTCTGGATCGCCCAGAACCACCGGGAAATTTTCATCCGCCTGTTCGACGCCTGGGGTGTGGATCCGAAGGAGCGCGACGCAGCGATTGACGGGCTGGCGGATTGGATTGATGCGGATGATTTCCGTTCCCTCGCGGGTGCCGAACGCGGGGAATACGAGGCGGACGGACGCGCGGGCTTCCCGGCGAACCGCCCGCTGATCCATATCCGCGAGATGGAGGCCATCCTGGGAATGGACCGGGTTCTCGCTTCGCACGAGGGTTGGCAGGAACTTTTCACCGTCTGGCACAACGGAAAAATTAATCTCCAGCACGCCGGGGAACCGCTTCTGACCGGGCTGGCCGAACTGACCTCCGAGCAGTGCCGCTCACTTTTCGAGTTGCGTGCAGGGCCGGATGCCGTCGAAGGTAACGAGGATGACGTCAAATTCGAATCCATCGAGGCGGCGGCCAAGCTCATCGGCGCGCGCGGACGCCAACTCGAGCAACTCGAGGAATTTTTTGATGTCGCGGGCGGCGTGCGGCGGATCGAGAGCACGGGATTTTGCGCCGGCACCGAACACCGGATCGTCGTCATCGCGCCGGAAAATGGCGGGGGCCAGGTTATGAGCTGGGAGGAGGAATGAGAGCGCCGGAAGCGGTTCTGTTCCCGGGCGCCGACGGATGGGAGCTTTGGAAGTTCCCGGAAAAATCCGCGCCGAAATGCGAGCGGGATCCCTCGGAAAAATCCCTCGCCTCCGCTCCGAAACTTCTTCTCGCGCTCCCCACGCGGAGCGTCCTGGCCGTGCCGCTCTGGGTGGCCGCCGGGGGCGATCCCCGCGAACTGGCCGGACTCGAGCTTTCGGGAAGGCATCTCGTGCGCCGCGACGCCGAGGTCCGCACGCTCGCGGTCGAATCCAGCGGCGGGCGTTCGCTGGTCCTCTCCCTCGCAGTCAGCGACGACTCCCCGGCGGCGCCGTATTTCCCGAAAGCCGTTTCCTTCGACATCCCCGCGCGGCTTCTCGACCCCGGCAAGGCGGATGTCGCGATCTGGCGCGAGTCGGGCTCGCTTTGCTTCGGATTTTTCCGGAACGAAAAATGCGTCATGTTCTCGGCCAGCGGGGAACCGTCCCCCGGACCCGCATTCTGCGGGCTGCTCACGCGGCTCGCGCTCCGCCTGCGCGCGGAGGACGTCATCGCCGGGCTGCCGGCATCGTTCCGGCTCATCGGGTGTTTTTCTGAGGAAGACCGCGCGTCTCTCGCGGGCGCCCTGCGGGTGGAGGTCGAAATCGTCTCCCCCGCCCCACCGCCGCAGATTCCAAATCTTTTGGTGGATGTATCCCCGCCGTCCGCACGGCGGGCGGGCGAACGTCACGCGATCTGGAAGCGTGCGGCATTCCTTGGCGGTCTCGCCGCCGCCGCTTACGTCCTCGTCCTCGCCGCCCTCGCCGGCGACCTCGCATGGAAAATGATCCGGCTCGAAAAACTGAAAGCGGAAGCGGCGGCCCGTGCGCCGGCCGCGGCGGAGGCAAAGAAGCTCGTGTCGGAATGGAAGGAGTTCCAGGCCGCAGTCAACCCGCGGCACTTCGCGCTCGACCAGCTCGCGGCGGTCGCAGCCGAGCTTCCGGGCGAGCAAGTCCGCCTCACGCAGTTCACGCTGGAAAACGGCCGCCTCGTCCTCGCGGGTGAGGCCGCGGACATTTCCCAAGCCTACCAGTTTCTCGAGCGTGTAAAAAAATCCCCGGTTCTCCAGGACTACGACTGGACGTCGCGCCAGCCGCAGCTTGCAGGAAAAAACAAAGTCCGCTTTGAAATGGAAGGAGCCCGCCCCGATGCGCAAACTCGCAACGAATGAACGCCGCCTGCTGATCTTTTTCTGCTCGGCCATCTTCCTGGCCCTGAATCTGTTTGCCGCACGCGCCTGGATGTCGTGGCGCACGGCCGTCGTCCGCGACACCGATGCCGCGCTCACCCGGCTTGCCGAAGACCGGGCCTGGATCGACGGGGCTTCGGCGATCGGTTCCGCGCGGGAGTGGATGGAAGCCCACCAACCGCAGCAGGCGACCGCCGACGGGGCGAGCACCAGCCTCCTCGAAATATTCCGCGGCTCCGCGGAGGCCGCCGGACTCAAGGTGGTGGAGGAAAACCTTCTCCCCTCGGCCGAGGTGGGCACCGGCACCGCCGCCGCCCTCCACGCGAAACTCTCCGGGCCGTTTGCCGGGGTCGCCAAATTCCTGTTCGCGCAGCAGTCACCGACCGCGTGGCGCTCGGTGCCGAAGCTCATCATCCGCAGCGATACCGAGCCCCCGAATGTGCTGGTGGACATGGAGGTCCGCCAGTATTATCTTCCACCGTCCTCAACCGGCCCATGACCCCACTCTCCCGAGCGATGTTCCTTGCCTTGGTTGCGGCCGCCACCGCGATCGCGCAAACCGATGCCCCGTGGGCGCTGCCGCGCGAAATGTCCGCGTTCCAATTTCTTCTGGACAGGTCGCCGTTCTCCCTGCCGACCGCGGAGGAAAGCTCCCCGCTGGCGGACAGGTTTTCCTTGACCGGCGCGGTTGCCATCGATGGCGAGTCGCTCGTTTTTGTCCTCGATAAAACCACGCAGACCCGCCACATGCTCTCGAAAATTCCGAACAAGCAAAACATGGAGCTTGTCGAGTATCTCCCCGATACGAACCCGAGGCGGATGCGCGCGACGATCCGCGTGAACGGCCAGATCGCCACGCTCGCCTACGCCGAGCCCGCCGCCCAGTTGCCGCAAATTGCCGCGCCACGGCCGGCCGCAGCGAACCCGGCGCAGCCTCCGACCACCGTCGTCAACGTGCCGCCGAACGTTCCCGCCGCCCCCGGTTCGCCAGCCTTCCAAAAACAAACCACCCAGCCTCCGGCCCGCCACGTCATCCGGCGCAGGATCATCTCCGGACAACCCGCAGCAGGACAATGAAGCCCTTTTCTTTTTCACTCACTGCGCTCGCCCTTGCGGCGCTCCCCGCCTTCTCGCAGGCTCCCGCCCCGCTGCCCACTGCCCCGCTGCCGGTTGTTGCGCCGGCCCAACCCGCACCACAACCCGCGGCTCGACAGCCGATTGTTGCTCCCTCCCAGCCAGCAGCGCAGCCCGCGGCTCGACAGCCGATTATAGCTCCCTCCCAGCCCGCGCCGTTGGCTTCCGCCGCCGCGCCGGATCTTGTGAAGCTCGAACTTCCAAAAAACTCCGTCCTCGATGTGCTCGATTTCTACGAGAAGCTGACCGGCAAAAAAATGATCCGCGATTCGAACCTCGCGGGGCCGGAGCTTTCGATCATGGTCGCCCAGCCGGTCAGCCGCCAGGAGGCGATCAAGCTGATCGAGAGCTCACTCCTGCTCAACGGCTACAGCATTGTGCCTGTGGACGACCAGACGATCAAAGTGCTCGGGCCGGGACGCGCTCCGCGCACGGAGGGCCTTCCGCTCTACACCGAGAGCGGATCCCTCCCGAAGAGCGGCGATCAGGTTGTGAGCTTCTACAAGCCGCTCGCCTTCGTCTCCCCCGAAGAGGCGGTGGCCGTGCTCGACCAGGTCATCCAGCGGAACGCGTATGGAGTCATCGCGCCGGTCCCCAATACCAACGCCCTCATCATCACCGACAAAACTCCCGTCATCCGCAAGGCCCTCGGCGTTCTCGCACTCATTGATGTCGAGCCCGCGCAGGTGGTCACCGAGTTCGTCCCGCTCCAGCGCGCAAACGCCGAGCGGATCGTCGAAATCCTCAACGAGATGTTCGGAAAAGACGACCCGGCCTCGAAGACCGGAACCCCCGCAAACGTCCAGGCCAGCCCTCAAACCCCGGAAGGCCAGCCCTCAACACCAGGGGGCACCCGCTACGAAAACCGCCTCATCACCGGCAAGGCAAAATTCCTCGCGGACAAGCGCACCAACAGGATCCTCGTCGTCACCCGCCAGGAAAGCTACCGCTACGTGCGCGATGTCATCACCCAGCTCGACTCGGCGGGAAGCTTCGAGCAGCCGTATGTCCGCGTGCTGAATTATGCGCCGGTCACAGACGTTTTTCCCGTCATCTCGGACATGCTCGCCGATGCCGAGACCGAAAAAAAAGGCGGCGCGGCCAACGCCCAGCCGACCCCTTCGAATCCGTTCAAAAACACCAGCGGCAAATCCTCCCCGCTGGGCGGCTCCTCGGGCTCGGGCGGAACCGGGTCGATGGACAAGGGAGATCGCCTCTCGGACGAAACCGGACAGTCGGCGCCCCAGTCGGTCACGATCGGAGAAATCAAGATCATCGGCGACAACAGCTCGAACAGCATCATCGTCTTCGGCCCCCCGGAAAGCAAACAGCGCGCCCGGCAAATCCTCGACCTCCTCGACCAGCGGCCGAAACAGGTCTACCTCGCCGTGGTCATCGGACAACTCAACGTCACGAACACCACCGAATACGGCGTCCAGTATCTGATCAAATACCAGGGCGCGTCGGGCAACGGTTTGGCGGCGGCGGTGCTCAACCCCATGCTCTTCCCCAACATGTCCACCAACTCGCTTCCCATCCCCGCGTCCATTACAAGCCCCGCCGCCCTGAAAAGTGGTCTCGGCGCACTTTCCGGACTGACCGTTTTTGGAACCATCGCCGACTCGGTGGATGTCTATGCGAGGTTCCTCGAATCCACCGGCAACTTCCGCACCCTCTCCCGCCCGGTCATCTACACCACCAACAACCGGAAGGCCACGATCTTCTCCGGCCAGAGGGTTCCGTATCCCCAAAGCTCTCTGACAACCGCCACCGGCGGCGGAGTTGGCGGCAACGGCTCGTCGGTCGCCTCAAGCGTCGCCTACCAGGATGTCGTCCTCAAACTCGAGGTCATCCCGCTCATCAACTCGGACCGCGAGGTCAACCTCGTCATCGCCCAGAAAAATGACACCCTCGGCGCGGAAAAAAATATTTCCGGCAATCTGGTGAACATTATTAATACCCAGGAAATCACCACGAGCGTGCGGGTTCCGAACGGCTCGACGATCGTTCTCGGCGGCCTCATCACGGAGACCAAAAAACGGGACCAGGCCGGGATCCCCTACATTTCCCGGATCCCCGTGCTGGGATCCCTCCTCGGCGGGCGAACCGGAACCTCGGTGGACAAGAACGAGCTGATCGTGATGATCCAGCCGGTCGTCGTGGATGCAAACAGCGAAATGATGAAGGCCAGCGCCTACGAGGGCGACCGCACCAAGCTGGGAACAGATGCCCAGCAGATCACCGCCCCGATCGCCGAGCAGGCTCACGAGCCAGTCCCCTGGAAACCCAAGCCGCCGCCCACCCCGAAAAAAAAGAAATAGGGCATGGTCAATCTCCTCGAGGATCTCACCGCGATCGCGCAGGCGACCGGCTGCAACGAACCGGAAAAATGCCGGGAGATCCTCGCCCGCGCGGCCTTCGCCCAGCGCTCGCCGGTCGCCGCCCTCCTCGACGCCCAGCTCGTCCGCGAACCGGATTTCCTCAAAGCCCTCGCCGACGCCCTCGACCTCCCGTGGCGCGAAGAAAATGAAATCCAAACCATCGAAAATGTCCGCGAGAAATTTCCCGCGCGCCTCGCGCTCGGGCAGTCGGTGCTCCCGGAGTCGGCGGTCGAGGGCGGCGAGCTCCGCCTGCTGACGTTCGATCCTTTCGACCATGCGGGCTGGCAGGCGGTCGCCCAGCACTGGCCGGGCCCGGTGCGCCCGGTCATGACCACGCGCCGCCGCCTGATCGAAACCCTCAAGACCACCTACGGCGTCGGCGCCGACACGTTCGAGGAACTCCTCGAGGGCCGCGAAAACGATTCCGGCGGCATCCGCGAGGAGATCAATGTCGTGGACGAGGAAGACAGCGAGGCCTCGGTCATGAAGTTCGTGAACCAGATCCTCCGCGAGGGCCTCCAGCAGGGCGCAACCGACATCCACTTCGAACCGCTCGGCCAGGACCTCCGGATCCGCTACCGCATCGACGGCGTCCTCCACGAAACCCCGGTCCCCCCGCGCATCAAAGTCCTCCAGGATTCCGTCATCTCCCGCCTCAAAATCATGGCGGGCCTCGACATCGCCGAGCGCCGGCTGCCGCAGGACGGCCGGATCTCGCTCGAACATTCCGGACAGCCGATCGACGTCCGCGTCGCCACGATCCCGTGCGTCTATGGAGAAAATGTGAGCCTCCGCCTGCTCGGGCAGGAGCAGTTTGATTTCGCGCGCCTCGGCCTCGACCCGGTCTCGGAAAAACGCATCCGCAGCCTGATCTCGATCCCGAACGGCATCGTCCTCGTCACCGGCCCGACCGGCTGCGGGAAAAGCACGTCGCTCTACACGTTCCTCAGCAGCCTCAACGTCAAGGAACGCCGGATCGTCACCATCGAGGATCCGGTCGAACACAAACTCGACGGCGTCATCCAGATCGCCGTGAAACCGGAGATCAACCTCACGTTCGCCAACGCCCTCCGCAGCATCCTCCGCGGCGATCCCAACGTCATCATGGTCGGAGAAATGCGCGACCACGAAACCGCCGAAATCGCGATCCGCGCCGCCCTCACCGGACACCTCGTCTTCAGCACGCTCCACACGAACGACGCCGTCGGCGGGATCACCCGCCTGCTCGACATGAACATCGAGCCGTTCCTCGTCGGCTCGTCGGTTCGCGCGTTCATCGCCCAGCGCCTCGTCCGCCGGCTCTGCAAACATTGCTCCCAACCCGCCCGCCGCAAGCCCGAAGAGGTCGCGGAATTCGGGTTCCCGATCGAGTGGACGGATCAAATCCGACGCCCGGTCGGATGCGAGAAATGCCGCCAGAGCGGGTATTCCGGCCGCACCGCCCTTTTTGAAATCTGCCTCATGTCCTCCCGCCTCCAAGAGCTCATCCAGCGCCGCGGCAGCGGACCCGAGCTCCGCGAACTCGCCGTGCGCGAGGGCATGGTCCCCCTCCGCAAGGACGGCTTCCTCAAGGTCGCCGACGGCGTCACCTCGCTCGAAGAAGTCCTCCGCGTCACCACCAGCGAACTCGAGGCGCTGGATGAATGAGGGAGACGAGCGCCTCAGAACTCCTGAGCTTCTCTCCTTGACATGCCTGCATTCAAATGATTCATTGCAGGCATGAACGAGAGGCACAAAGCACAATACACGGTTCGAGACATTCCCGCCGCGCTTGACCTTCGCGTGCGTGAGGCGGCGGCACTGGAAGACATCAGCCTGAACCAGGCGGTCGTGCGGGCGTTGGAACGGGGGCTCGGACTGGCGGAGGAGCCGGTCAAATACCGTTCGCTGCACGGGATGGTCCGCCCCACCGACAAGCTGGATCGCAAGGGATGGTCGGAGGTTCTTGCCGATATGGACAGGATCCACCCGGAGGATTGGAAATGAGACTTCTCATCGACTCGAATCGCTTCATTGACTTCTGCTCCGGTGACGAGGAGGTGATCGCGGCATTTGAGGGCGCGGCGCTCCTGGTGGTTCCCTTCGTGGTTCTGGCGGAAATTCGTGTGGGAGCACAGTTGGCCAAGCGCGGGGAAAACCAGATCCGTGTCTTGAACGAGCTGCTCAACCAGCCGGGCGTCCGAAGCGTCCACACCACCGACGGCACGGCCCACCATTACGCGGCCCTCTTCGCGCAACTCCGACGCAAGGGAACCCCCATCCCGACAAATGACATCTGGATCGCCGCCCTCGCCATCGAACACAACCTCGTCCTCTACTCCCGCGACGCCCACTTCGATCACATCCCCACCGTCGCACGCACCGGGTAGAGGTTCGTTCCGCATTTCCCATTTCGCATTTCCCATTATCCTAACCAGATGCCTGACTTTTCCTACAAAGCGACCGGGCCGGACGGCGTAGTTTCGGGCGGGGTGATCTCCGCCAACACCCGCGCGGAAGCTTACCGCATCCTGCGAAGCAAAGGCCTCCAGCCGGTGAGCGTCGGGGAGGGAGAAGCCCCGGTGAAAAATTCCGCGCCGGGCGAGGTCGGCCTCACCCGGCTGTCGTCCGCCCAGCTTCTGTATTTCACCGAGGAGCTCGCCGAGCTTTTGGAGGCCGGCCTGCAGCTCGAGGGCGCGCTGAAGGTGATCGAGCAGAGGCAGGAAAAATCCGATGTCCGGCTCGTGGCGGCGAAGCTCCGCCAGCGCGTGCGCGACGGGGTGAGCTTTTCGCAGGCTCTGCGCGAGTGCGGGCGGACGTTCGACGCGCTGTATTGCAACCTCGCGGCCGCGGGTGAGGCGGGCGGCGCGCTGCCGCAGATCCTCAAGCGCCAGTGCACGTATCTCGAGCTCATCGAGGATCTCCGCAAGCGGGTCGTCAGCTCGCTCCTGTATCCGAGCATCGTCTTCGCCTCGGCGATCGTCCTCATGTTCATCTTCCTCACGTTCCTCGTGCCGCAGCTTTCCGTGCTGCTCGGAAAAACCGGACAGAAGCTTCCGATGATCACCCAGATTTTGATCGCGGTGAGCGCGTTCTGCGGCAGGTGGTGGTGGGCGATCCTCGCCTTCCTCGGCGCGTCCGCACTTCTCACACGCGCCGCCGTCGGCACTCCGGCTGGCAAAGCCTGGTGGCACCGCGCGATGCTCGACCTCCCGGTCGTCGGACCCGTCCTCCGCGCAAAATTTTACGCGGAGATGCTGCAGACGCTTTCCACCCTCGTGTCGAACGGGGTCAACCTCCTCCAGGGGATCCACCTCATGCTCGCCGCCACCGCGAACGTCTATCTCCAAGGCCTCCTCGCCAAAGTCGCCGCCATGGTCGGCGAAGGCACCAGCCTCGCCACCGCGCTCCGCAAGGTCGGGTTCTTCCCTCCCGTCCTCATGGATATCCTCGGCGTCGGCGAGCAGACCGGCGACATCGCCTCTGCACTCGAGCGCGCCGCGCGCCGCTACGACCGCGAGCTCACCTCCCGGATCGGCCACCTCACCACTCTCATCCAGCCCGCGATCATCCTCCTCGTCGCCCTCTTCGTCGGCGTCGTCGCCTACTCGATGATCGCCGGCATCCTCACCAGCGTCAGCTCCCTGCGGGCCCGGTAACCCCCGCGCCGGAAAGTTGGGAACAAGCGGCTTGAACAAGGCGGGATTCTCTGCTGTTGATATCCGGAGATGTTCACTCTGGCAGCCGCTTATTCCGATCCGACCCTCTTGACCTATGTCGGTTTGGCTCTGGCAATTCTTCTGGCTCTCAGCTTCGAATTTGTCAACGGATTCCACGACACGGCGAACGCGGTGGCCACCGTGATTTACACCAACACGTTGAAAGCCACGCCGGCGGTCGTTTGGTCCGGGCTCTGGAATCTCATCGGCGTGCTGGCGTCGTCCGGGGTGGTCGCGTTCGGCATCGTGGCCCTCCTGCCTGCCGAACTTGTCCTGAATATCGGATCCGCCCCCGGCTTCGCGATGGTTTTCTCCCTCCTCATCTCCGCCATCCTCTGGAACCTCGGCACTTGGTATTTCGGGCTCCCGGCCTCGAGCTCCCACACCCTGATCGGCTCGATCCTGGGCGTCGGGCTCGCCAATTCGCTCATGGGGCCCGCCCGCTCGATCTCCGAGGGCGTCAACTGGGCGAAGGCCCAAGACGTCGGGCTCGGCTTGCTCATCTCTCCGCTCGTCGGCTTCTGCGCCGCCGCACTCCTCCTTCTGCTGTGCAAGGCCCTCGTGAAAAACCCCGCGCTCTACCGCGCCCCCAAAGGCAAAACGCCCCCCCCGCTCTGGATCCGGGCCATCCTCGTGCTGACCTGCACCGGCGTGAGCTTCGCCCATGGCTCGAACGACGGCCAAAAGGGCATGGGCCTGATCGTCCTGATCCTGGTCGGCATCCTCCCCGGAACCTACGCGCTGAAAATGTCGGCCGACCAGCACACCGTGGCCGCTGTCGCCATCTCCGCCCAGGAAATGGGCGCCGTCTTTCAAAAATCCGCCGACGGCATCGTCCTCGACGGAACAAGCTCGAACGCCGCCCTCACGGATTATTTCAAAACCAACGGGAAACTCTCCCCTCAGGTCTATGCCGGTCTGGCGGATAAATGCGGCGACCTGTTCCGCCGGCTCGAAAACTCCGAGACCTTCCACCACCTCCCGGCCGCCGAGCGCGGCGAGGTGCGCACCGACCTCTACCTCATCGCAAAAACCATCGCCAAACTCGAAAAGACCGGCGGCCTGAAGGATCCCGTTCAAAAGGCCAAGGCCGACCAACTCAAAATCTCCGGAAACCAACTCACAAAATATATCCCGGACTGGGTGAAATACGCCGTCGCCCTCGCCCTCGGCCTCGGCACCATGATCGGATACAAACGGATCGTCGTCACCGTCGGCGAGAAGATCGGCAAAGACCACATGACGTATGCCCAAGGGGCCTCGGCCGAGCTTGTCGCCATGTCCACCATCATGCTCGCCAACTATTTCGGCCTGCCTGTCAGCACGACCCACGTGCTCTCCTCAGGCATCGCCGGCACCATGACCGCAAACAAATCCGGCCTCCAGCTGCGCACCCTGCGCAACATCCTCCTGGCATGGCTCCTGACCCTCCCGGTCTGCATCTTCCTCGGCGCCCTCCTGTTTGCCTTCGGCCTGAATCTCATCGCCCTCCTCGGCGTGAAATAATCCCGGAAGCGACGGAAACCCGTCTCCTCGAATTCGACGCTTGCCGAATTCGACACGGGCGGGGGTTCCAGCGTAATGTGCCCGCATGTCGTTCGTCCACCTGCACTGCCATTCGGAATACTCGCTGCTCGACGGGGCGGTTCGCGTGGAGGATTTGATCAAGAAAGCCAAGGCGTTCGGGATGCCGGCGGTGGCGCTCACAGACCACGGCAACCTCTACGGTGCCGTCCCGTTTTATCAGGCGAAAAAAGGCTCCGGGGTCAAGCCGATCATCGGGTGCGAGCTGTATGTGGCGCCGGGCTCGATGCTCGATAAAAACGCGTCGTCGGGCAAGGACACCGCGTTCCACCTGACCGTCCTCGCCGCCGACAGCGATGGCTACCGAAACCTGGTCAAGCTCGTCACCGCCGCCCACCTCGAGGGGTTTTACTACAAGCCAAGGGTGGACAAGAATCTGCTCGCCAAACACGCGAAGGGGCTCATCGCCCTCAGCGGATGCCTCAAGGGAGAAATCCCCTCGCTGATCCAAAACGGCAACCCCCAAGCCGCCGAAACGGCCGCCGCCGGATACCGCGACCTCTTCGGAAAAGAAAACTTTTTTATCGAGCTGAACGACCACGGGCTCGACGCCCAGCGGCGGACGAATCCCGAGCTGGTGAAGATCGCCCGCTCGCTCGGCCTCGGCCTCGTGGCGGCGAACGACGTGCATTTCCTCGAGCGCTCGCACCATGAGGCGCACGACATCCTGATCTGCATCGGCACAGGCTCGATGGTTCTCGACGAGAAGCGGCTGCGGTATTCGCCGGAGCTCTATTTCAAGTCGGCGGAGGAGATGCGCGCGATTTTCTCCGAGCTGCCGGAGGCGTGCGACAACACGCTCGAGATCGCCGCGCGCTGCGGCTTCGAGATGGAGTTCGGCCAGCCGAAATACCCGGCCTACGAACCGCCCGCAGGAACCACCCGCGAGGCCTTCCTCCGCAAGCTTTGCTACGAGGGCCTGCGCGCCCGATTCGGTGATCGCGCAGAATCCGACCAGGAACTCCTCACCCGCCTCGACTACGAGCTCTCGGTCATCGAAAAAACCGGGTTCGTCAGCTACTTCCTCATCGTCTGGGACTTCATCGCCCACGCGAAAAATCTGGGGATCCCTGTCGGCCCCGGACGCGGTTCGGCGGCGGGCTCGCTGATCGCCTACGTGCTCGGGATCACCGACATCGATCCGCTCCGGTACGGCCTGATTTTCGAGCGCTTCCTGAACCCCGAGCGGATCAGCCCGCCGGATATCGACGTGGACTTCTGCATGGATCGCCGCGGCGAGGTGATCGAATACGTCCGCCAAAAATACGGCGAGCGCGCGGTCTCGCAGATCGTGACGTTCGGCACCCTCGGCGCAAAAAGCGTCGTGCGCGACGTCGCTCGCGTCCTCGGCTGGAGCCACGGCGACGGCGACCGGATCGCAAAAATGATCCCGAACGAACTGAACATCACCCTCGAATCCGCCGCGAAAAAAAACCCGGATCTCGCCGCCGCCATCGCCGGCGAACCGCCCGTTCGCCAGCTCTGGGACCACGCCACCGTCCTCGAGGGCCTCAGCCGGAACGCCGGCATCCACGCGGCGGGCGTCGTCATCGCCGACCGCCCGCTGGATGAGTTCATCCCGCTCTGCCGCGGAAAGGAAAACGAGGTCGTCACCCAGTATGCCATGGGCCCGCTCACCGACCTCGGCATGCTCAAAATGGACTTCCTCGGGCTTAAGACGCTCACCGTCATGAACGAGGCCGTCCGACTGATCCACAAATCGGACCCTTCGTTCGACCTCGCCAAAATCCCGGTTGACGACCGCGCGGCGTTCGACATCTACAACCGCGGCGAAACGCTCGGAATCTTCCAGATGGAAAGCGGCGGGATCACGGGGTTCTGCAAGGCTTTTGACGTGACGGCCATCGAGGACATCATCGCCCTCGGCGCGCTCTACCGCCCGGGCCCGATGCAGTTCATCCCGGAATACATTGAACGCAAAAAGGGGATCAAAAAATTCACCCACCTCCACCCGCTCCTCGCGCAGGTCTGCGAGGAAACCTACGGGATCATCGTCTATCAGGAACAGGTCCAGCGCGCCGCCAGCGTCCTCGCCGGATACTCGCTCGGCGACGCCGACCTCCTCCGCCGCGCGATGGGAAAAAAGGACGCAAAAAAGATGGAGCAGGAACGCGCCCGCTTCGTGGAAGGTTGCGGGACGATCAACAAGATCCCGCCAAAGGTCGCCGACGCGATCTTCGGGTTTATCGCAAAATTCGCGGAATACGGGTTCAATAAAAGCCACAGCGCGGCCTACGGCTGGATCTCCTACCAGACCGCCTTCCTCAAAGCCCGCCACCCGCTCGAGTTCATGGCCGCCATGCTCAGCTACGACGCCAGCACGGTCGAGCGCCTGGCCGAAGTCATCGGCGAATGCCGCCGGATGGATATCGCGATCCGCCCGCCGGATATCAATTCCAGCGACCTGAAATTCACCCCGCAGGATGACGCCCGCGCGATCCGGTTCGGTCTCGGCTCAATCAAAAATGTCGGCGCCGGCGCGATGGAGGCCGCTGTTTCCGAACGCGAAAAAAATGGCCCTTTCCTCTCGCTCGCGGACTTCTGCTCGCGCCTCGATTCCCGGACGGTCAACCGCCGGATCGTCGAGAGCCTCGTGAAATGCGGGGCGTTCGACTGCTTTGGAAAATTCCGCTCGCAGCTTTTCCAGGAGACCGAGTCCGCGATGGCCGCCGCCGCCGCCGCCCAGCGCGACCGCGCGAGCGGGCAGGTCTCGCTTTTCGGCGACCTCGCGATGCCGGCGCCGAAGCCGGGCAAATCCCCCGCCTCCGGAACCATCGGGCCCTGGCCGCAGCACGAGATGCTCGCCTACGAAAAGGAACTCCTCGGCTACTACGTGAGCGGACACCCGCTCGACCGCTACGCCGGCCACTTCGACTCGGGGAAATTCTCGACCGTCGCCAAGACCCTCCAGTCCGAGGAGTCCGGCACGGTCAAACTCGCCGGCCTCCTCGCCAGCGTGGAAAAAAAATTCACGAAAAAAGACGGCAAGCCGTTCGGCGTCCTCGTCCTCGAAGACTTCACCGGATCGCTCGAAATCACCGCATGGGAGGAGGCGTTCACCAAGTGCGCCGCAGCCCTCGTCCCCGGCTCCGCGGTCTCCGTCACCGCCCGGATCTCCCGCCGAGACGAATCCGTCCGCGCCTCCGCCTCGGCCATCGCCCCCCTCCAGCCCATGGCCCCGGTCAAACCAGTGCGCATCCGCATCGCAAGGGAAAAAATCACAGAGCCCGACCTCGCCACCATCCTCGAAACCGTCAAACGCTTCCCCGGCCAGCGCCCGCTCATCCTCGAGTTCGTCCGGAATGACGGCCAGTCCATCGTCCTTTCCGCGTCGGACGATTTCCGCGTCGGCGAGGAACGCGCCCTCCTCGCGGAACTCGCCCCCTTCGCCGCCTGACCCCACCGCTTCTCCCCCGTAAAAATGCAAGAATATGGAACACTGACCCGAATGCCGCTAACTTAAGAGCGGTTTGGGATGTAGAAGCGGCATCTTGCCGCTTGGATTTCCCTGGGGAAAGCGGCAAGATGCCGCTTCTACGTTCGCTTAAGTTAGAGCCATTCAACACTGACCCCCAGTTTCCTTTTTCATTCCAGCATTCAGGCGGGAAGGAGCTTGAGCTTGGAAAGAGCCGCGAGATTCCTTTGGCGACCGTCGAATGAGGAAAATGCGTTGCAGCCGATTTCGAGAGCGGCGGCCACATGCCAGATGTCGGCGGAGCGCGCGAGGGTGCCAGCGGCATGTTTTGCGGAGATCGCTTCCGCTCGTCGGTAAACGGAATCGAGGTCGTAGTCGGGGCGTGCCAGAACTCCCTTTGCAAGATCGCTTTCCAACGCTTGAAGGACGGCACGCTGCTCTGCCGCCGTAATCTCCCCGCGCCCGCGCTTCAACCGGATGGCCGTCCGTAATTCCAATTCGACAAGATGAGAAAACGGCACGGGAGACTTCTCCGCCAGCAGGATCTCCACAGTCGTCAGGGAGTTGACTTCGCGCACGTAGATTTTGATCAAAGCGGACGTGTCAAAATAGATTCTCATCCGTCAGTATTCCCCGCGCATGTAATCCACAATTTCCTCCGCGCTCCCTTTGGTCGGGCCGTTTGGAAACTGGCGCTTCAGGCGCACCTCAAAATCCGGCCACTCGATGGCCTCCGTTTTCTTTTTGACCACCGGAGAAAGGATGGCGAATGGCCGTCCGCGCTTCTGGATCGTCACGCTCTCGCCCTCATAAATCCAACGCGAAACGCTGGCAAAATTGTTTCTCAAATCAATAACGGATGCTGTTTTCATGATAAGAAGCTTATCACGAAAATGGGAAACCTGCAAGATCTGCTCGCGACGATTTCCTCTTCCCGCATCATTCATGTTGGTTGAAACCGCATACCACAAAACCAGAGATGAAAGCACCCGGTTTTTTGCGCGGCGCGGACGCGCGGACGACCGTCGTTCAGAAAGTTTCTCGCCAGGAAAGGACGGATGGCAAGCTCGGGGAATTTTTCCTCCCGGGCGAAGCCGGCAAGCGCTGCCCTTAACCCGGCTTGCCGAGGAAGAGAGCCTCATCGTAAAAACCCTCGAGTTTGGCGATCGCTCGTGCTTGCTCGAACTCCCCGCGTACGGCTTCCGATGCGCGCCGCCCCATTTCCCGGGCCATTTCCGGCGACGCGGCGATGCGGATCAGCGCGCCGGCGAGGGCGTCCGGAGCTTTTTCCGGCACCAGAAGCCCGGAGATCCCGTCGGCGACCGCCTCGGGGATCCCGCCGTGGAGGGTGGCCGCCACAGGCAGCCCGGTGGCCATCGCCTCAAGCATCGAGTTGGGAACCCCCTCCTGATCCTGCTTGTCGGTGGTCTCGCTGGGATGGAGAAAAATATGAGAGCCCGCGTAAAGCGCCTTGAGTTCGGCCTCGCGGAGGAATCCGGCGAATGTCACCGCGTCCGCTATGCCGAGCCCGCGCGCGGCCTCCCGAAGTTCCCGTTCCATCGGCCCGTCGCCAGCGATGGTCAGCGCTGCCTCCGGGAAGCGCCCTCGGAATTGCGCGAACGCCCGCAGCGCCGTGTGCAGACCCTTCTTCGGGATCAGCCGGCACGCCTGCACGAGCCGCCACGCGCCGCCGACCGGCGGCTGCCGCGCGAAAAACGCGAAGTCCCCGAGCGGGATCCCGGTCCGGTTCAGGCGAATTTTTTCCGGCGGGCATCCGGCGGATTCCAACCGCCCGGCCAGCGAGAGCGAGCGGGCGAGGACGAGCGGGACGCGGGCGAAGAGCTCGCGCATCTGCCCCGCGTATTTCGGGCGGTGCTCGCGGAGCATGACGTCCGCGCCGTGAAACGAAACCACGGACGGCTGCGGCCAGGCTTTCAGGAACTCGAGGAGATGGACTCCCGTGTGCCCGAAATAGACGTGCATCAGATCCGCCGCGCGCCGCGCGAAGAGCGCGGAAAGCTGCTCCATTTCCCCGCGGTAGTGGAGCGGCGGCACGCGCTTGAGAAACTTCAAATAGAACCGCCGCAGGACCGGTTGGCCGGGCTCGGGGAGAAGCTCGATGTCGGAAAATGGAAACCGGTCCGCGCACGCACGCTCCCTCGTGACCACAAATGTCCCGTGCCGCTTCAGCCCGCAGACCTGGCGGTAGATGTGCAGCATCTCCGGCTTCAGAAACGTGGTGCAGTAGCTGGCGACAACCGGGCGGCTCATGAAAAGCGCATCAAACCCGATGCCCCCGCGCACGGCGAGAGGAATTTGTTTTTGTTTGTTTGTTTTTGTTTCTTGAAATGGAGCGTGGAACATGCCAAGTTCCACAGATCCTCTGGCGCCTATTCCTCATGGACACCGGATTTGCGGACGCTGAGTCCCTCTGTCCGGTCCCTGCATGACGCCATCCATGTTCCTCGCGACGAGCCGAACGGTTCGCCCTCGCGGGGGGATGTGCACCGCCGGGGAAAACCAAAAAACGGAGGCTTTCCATATGGAAATGCCGCCAATCGAAACAAATAAAATCATGTCAAATGAATACTCGCCGAGCGGATCGCGCCGCTCGCCCCGCCGCGGAGACCGCCGCCCGCGCCGCGGAGACCGCCCGAACCACACCTCCGCACGCACGGAGGGATCCCAGCCCGCAAAGAAGAAGTCCCTCATCGAAAAAATCGTGGGTTTTTTCGGCGGGAAACCAGAAGCCAAATCCCGCCAGCCCGCGGCACCCACATCCGCAAGGCCGGCACCACGCAGGGAAGACAGGCCCTCGCGCGGCGAGCGTCCGACCGGGATGCGCAAGCCGGAGATCGTCGAGGTGACGTCGGCGCGCCTCTACGTGGGAAACCTGTCGTTTGATGCGGCGGAGAGCGATCTCTCCGAGCTCTTCAGCGGGGTCGGAACCGTCCAGAACGTGGAGATCGTGATGAACCGCCACACGATGAAGTCGAAAGGTTTCGGCTTTGTCCAGATGCAGTCGGTCGAGGAGGCCAAGCGCGCCGTCACCGAGCTCCACGACAAGGAATACATGGGCGGGCGCAAGCTCGTCGTGAGCGGAGCCAAGGCCGTCGAAGAGCGCCGCAGCGAGCGCAACCGCTCGTCGGAAGACCAGCCCGAGCTTCTGCCTGAACAATAATCCCACATCCACCCCGGGGCCCCTTCCGATCATCGTGACGGGGCCCACGGGAGTTGGAAAATCCGCCTTCTCGGTCGAGTTGGCGGAAATGATCGGCGGAGAAATCATCGGGGCGGACGCCTTTCAGATTTATTCGGGCCTCCCGATTCTCACCGCCCAGCCCGCGCCGGAGCTCCTGCGCCGGATCCCGCACCATCTCATCGGAATCCTCGGGCTTCAGGAGACCTGCAACGCCGCGCGCTTCGCGGAGCTGGCGCGCCGGTGCATCCACGAGATCCAATCGCGCGGAAAGGTTCCGATCCTCACCGGAGGAACCGGGCTTTACCTCAAGGCGCTCACCCACGGGCTCGCCGACCTGCCGCCGGCGGATCCCGGACTCCGCGAAAAGATTTCCTTGATGGTGCCTGCGGAGGCGCTGGCCCGCCTGGCCGGGGCCGACGCCGATGCTCCCGGGCAGATTGACGCCCGCAATCCGGTGCGGGTGCGCCGCGCGTTGGAGATCGTTCTTTCGACCGGAAAACCACTCGCGGCATCGCGGGCGGACTGGAAGTCGGAAGGCGACGGGTTCCGCGGACTCGTCCTCGAGCGCGACCGCGAAGAACTGTGGAAAAAGATCGAAAAAAATGTCGGCGCGATGTTTGACGCGGGAGTGGTCGAGGAGGTGAGGCGGGCGGCGGACGCGGGGCCCGGCGCGGCCCGCGCGATCGGGTTCCGCGAGATCCAGGAGATGATCGCCGGGCGGCTCGCGGCCGGCGCGTGCCGGAACGCGATCGTCGCGGCCACCCGCCGCTACGCGAAAAGGCAATTGACCTGGTGCCGCCACCAATTTAATTTTCCGGTTATTCCTTTGACTGCGACATCTCCGCCGGTTTCCCCGATCGCATCGGCCATCCCACTCCTCAGCACCCAGGGCGGCGCATGACGACAAACTTCCCGCGCCCGGTCGAAAAAGCCCTGCTCGTCGGCCTCGAACACAGCGGGGTCAGCCGATGGGACATCGAGGACTCGCTGGGGGAGCTGCGCCAGCTCGCGGCGACGGCCGGCGCACAGGTCGTCGGGACGGTTGTCCAGCGCCTCGACAAGCCGACCGCCCCCTACTACATCGGCAAAGGCAAAGCCGAGGAGATCGCCAGGGAGTGCGAAGAAAAGGCGGTCACCTCAATCATCTTCGACGACGAGCTCTCGCCGGCGCAGGGCCGGAACCTCGAAGAGCTCATGGCGCGGAAAGTCCTCGACCGCACGCAGCTCATCCTCGACATCTTCGCCCAGCGCGCCCGCACGAAGGAGGGCCGCCTCCAGATCGAGCTGGCCCAGCTCCAATACCTCCTGCCACGCCTCACCCGCATGTGGACGCACCTCTCGCGCCAGAGCGGCGGAATCGGCACGCGAGGCCCGGGCGAAACCCAGCTCGAGGTTGACCGGCGGCGTGTCCAGGAACGGATCGCCCGCCTCGAACGCGACCTCAAGGAGGTCCGGAAAAACCGCGGCGTCCAGCGCGAGGGCCGCCTCCGCCGGAACTGGCCGGTCGCCTCGCTCGTCGGCTACACGAACGCCGGAAAATCCTCGCTCCTCAACCGCCTCACGGGAGCTGGAGTGCTCGCGATGGACAAGCTTTTCGCCACCCTCGACCCGACGACCCGCCAGGTCACGCTCCCGAACCACCAGAAAATCCTTCTCACCGACACGGTCGGATTCATCCGCAAACTCCCGCACACGGTCATCGAGTCGTTCAAGGCCACGCTCGAGGAGGTGCAGCTCGCAGACCTCCTCATCCACATCGTCGATCTTAGCCACCCGCAATATCACGAACAAATGTCCGCCGTAGATGCCGCCCTCGCCGAGCTCGACGCCGCAGGCAAACAGACGATCCTCGTCTTCAACAAGACGGATCTCGTCCCCGACCCGGAGATCGTCGCCAGCCAGCTCGCCCGGTATCCGGGCAGCGTCGCCATCTCGGCCCGCACCGGCGCGGGAATCCCCTCGCTCATTGACGAGCTCGAAGTCCGCCTCGCCGCATGGAGGCTGCGCGGCACCTACCGGATCCCCTCGAACGCATCCGCCCTCCTGGCGGAAATCCACCGCGCCGGCCACGTCCTCGATATCCGCTACGACGGCGACGACGCGCTCGTCCAGGCCCATGTCCCCGCAGAACTTTCGGCAAGGCTCTCCGCCTTCGAAGCCGGTTGAACGAAGCCGCGGCCGACGGGCTACAGACATCCTGATCTAACTTAATGCAACGCAGAAGCGGCATCTTGCCGCTTTCCCCAGAAGATCCGAGGGCAAGATGCCGCTTCTACATCTAAAACCGCCTTAACTTACTACCATCCCACACTGACCCCAGTTTCCCGGCCAACGCCTGCTTTATGATTCCTGCAACGAAAGAATCTGACTTCCGCTAATTCTTCCTGATGTTCATAATTGTTTTCATTCAACCATAAGCCTTATGCAGCCCGCTGTTCGGTGCGGACAATGACCATTTCCTGCCAGTTTTTTGACAGCGTCGCGAAACGCGCCGACCAGCCTGATATCCGGACTGAGAGATTG
>JBAXXD010000014.1:0-59229 GCA_037128135.1 Verrucomicrobiia bacterium | reverse complement strand
AGCACGCCGTTCACGCGGGCGGTCAGCACGCTCCAGATGTCGTTGACCAGGCGGATCGACGGCGCGTCGTAGGCGCGGACGCTGGCAAGAGAAATCACCGCCGCCACCGTGAGATCGGAGAACACGGGGATCGTCAGGATTTCCCTGGGGGTGAATTCCCCGCTCACCGCCGCAAAGGTGAACCGCGAATCCGCCGGGATGTCGGTGATCCGATGAATCTGGCGCGCGGCCACGGCCGCTCCCAGCTCGCCCTCGAGTTCCGCGGCGGCGAAGGCGGTGCGGCCGCCGGGACCGAGGCCGATGGAATCGAAATGCTCGTAGGCGGTTTGGGCTTCGTTCAGCAAATAGACCGCCCCCACCTGCGAGCCCGTATGCAGGAGCAACGCCTTGAGCATCTCGTGGCAGAACGCATGCACCTCGTCCTCCCGAAGCATGACGTGTGCGAGCTCGGCCGCGTTCTGCCCGATCATCATTTCGACCTGGATGGCATCGGCCATCGCGTTGAACGAGGCCGAGAGTGCCCCGAACTCGTTGGCGGAAACAAATCTGCTGCGCGCGGCCATCTTCCCCTGGCGCAACTGCGCCGCCGTTGCCGCCAGTTGCCGCAGGGGGTCGTTGATCCCTTTCAGCAGGATCCAGACGATGAACAGGGAGAGCAGCAAAATACCGGCAACGATCACAACCAACTGGACGGAAAGAGCCTGGTGCATCGCGGTGGCATCGCGGTAAAGTTGCTCGGCCTTTTTCTCGGCGAAGGTGTCTATCTTCGAGACGCACCCCATCATCTCCTCCCTCATTTTGCCGAGGTCTCCGGCATCTCGGACACGATCCATCGCCTCGGAAACCTTCCCAGACCGCAACAACTCGGAATTCGCTTTCCGCAAAGACACCCAGCGCACGAAATAATCCCGGGCAGCCTCGATGTCCTCTCGGGGGCCGAGGTAATTATCGAAAAGGATTTGGAACTGCCGCGCGGCGTCGGCCTCCTGAACGTCGCTGTTCGCGACCGCGGCCTTTCTCTCCTCATCGTCCGCAGCCAGGACCATGTTCCGGAACTCCAGGCGCATGGTCTGGATGTCGATGGTGAGCTCGTCGATCGCCATGCGGACCCGATAGGGATGCTCATAGATCATCGTGGTCTGGAGCCAGAGCAAATCCGCCTGCCGCCACGCCACGACGCCCAGGACGACGACGAGCAGCAGGATGATTCCCAAGCCGAGCCTCAGTTGCGTGCTGATTTTCAGGTCGTTCAGTTTCATCGGTGGGAAAAATTTGTCTTTTGAAAAATCGCCGCCGGGGGAAACGCAGCGGAAAGGCGTTTCTGCTGGGAAACAATAGCCCGTTCCGCCTCGCCGGTCACGAAATAACCGCCGGGGGACAGAGCGCGGCAGAACTTGTCCAGGATCTGGCACCGTGCGTCCGGCCGGTAATAGAACAACAGATTGCAGCAGAAAATCAGGTCGAAGGCACCGTAGATGCTCGCCGCCGGACTCGCGGAGTCCCCATCCAGGAGATCGTGAACGGAAAAATCCACCTTCGCCCGCAGACGGGGGACGATGGCATAGAAATCGCCGTGCCGGGAAAAACACCCGCGCAGGTGGCGCGAGCGGACGTTGCCCATGCCTTCGACGCTGTAAACTCCGGTGCGCGCCAGCGCGAGGTCGGGCCCGTCCAGATCGGTGGCAAAGATGCGATAAGAAGGCGCCTCCCCGGTCAGTTCGTCGAGCAGCATGGCGAGCGACCAGGCTTCCTGCCCGGCCGCACAGCCAGCCGACCAGACCCGGATCTCGTCCCCGCCGGATTTCTTTTTCGCCTCCACGAGCCCGGGCAGGAACACCTGTTCGAGCAGGGCAAAGGTCAGCGGATTGCGAAAAAAATCACTGTGGTTGATCCGCAGGGCATGGGCGAATTTCTCCGCTTCCTCCCGATCCCCGGCCAAGTGCCCGGCATAGGCCGCAATCGTCTGCAGCCCGGTCGCCACCAGCCGCTTGTCGAGTATTTTCCACAAAAACGCATCCTCGTATCGGGAAATGTCCAAGCCATGCGCCTCCGCCATCACGCGGAGGATCGCTTCAACTGCGGAAGAATCTCCAAGGCCCAACAAGGAATTTCCAACGCCCAAGGCCGGAGTCGGGGACACGACGCTGCTGTCCTTCATCCTTGGATATTCCTTGTTGGACATGGGATATTGAGATCGGGACTACGCCTCCGAGATCCGGTATTTTTCCGGCTGCCCCGCGGATTTCAGCATCGCGTTGATCTCCTGCTTCAACTCGATCATGCGCAATTCCCGCCCTGTCGTCATCTGGTTGAACCTCTCGAGTTCCTCAAACTTCCGCTTCAGTTCCTCCTCCGCCTGCTTGCGCTCGGTGATATCAATGCCGATGCCCAAAAGGAACGGCCTGCCGTTGACCGCCATCTGTCGGCCTGTCATCACAAGCCATCGGAATGCCGGCCCCCCACGCAGAAGAACACGGGCCACCACCGTCTCGGGCTCGCCATTTTTCAATACGTTCGCGATTTTCGAACTGATGAGCTCGCGGTCGTCCGGATGGATGGTGGCGATGGCGTTCGTGGTGGCGATCCTTTCGTCCTTGCCGACAATTTCATCCCGCTGGTAGGCATTCCAACGCACATACAGGCCGTTTTCGTCGAGCATATAGAAGGTGCCGGGGATGCTCTCGATGAGGGTGTTGCTGAAGGCCTGCTCTTCCAGCGCATTTTTCCTTGCTTCCGCTTGCTTGCGTTCTCCATGAATGAGGGCGCGGAAGTTCCCGGCCTGCTGCCGCCGGTAGTGGTTGATGACGACGAGCGTGGCCAGCAGGAGGAGCAGCCCGATAATAAGACTCATGACGCCCGCACGGTAACGCGCGTCGGCAACGATCTCTTCCCGATCCACCTTGGTCACGAGGAACCACGACGTCCCCGGAATGCGGCGCAGATCGGTCAGAACGGGAATGTTGCGGTAATCCCTGCCCTCAAACCTGCCTTCTTTGCCGAGCGCCGCCTGCACGGCGGGAACAGTGGCGCGGGCCAGCGGGATCCGCCGCTCCATGGGAGCAGTGACATCCGAGCGCATCGGGTTCACGAAAACCACTTCCTCCCCCTCGCGCTGGACGAGAACGGTTTCGGTGCTGCAACTCTCCAGGGGCCAGAACTCGAGCAGCGAAAACAAATGGTCGATCGCGTGGGTGCGGAGCACCAGCACGGCCAGCGGACGCCCCTCGTCATCCCTCACCGCCACCGCAACGTCAATATGAACAGCCCCCGTGGATGAGGGGAAGAAATCGGACATGACCGCCTCCGGTTTTGTGATCGCGGCACGGCTGGCTTCCCGCGTGGTCGCGGGCACCAGCCATTTGGTGCTCCCGGCATTGAACAGGATGTTTCCGTTCAAATCGAACAGAAGCATGTTCGCGAACTCCGTCACCTCCAACCTCAGGCACTCGCGCAGCTCGTCCTGCAAAGCAGGATCGGCGGGTGCAGTCAGAAATTTTTCGACGGCCCGTCGTGTCAACAAATCATCCCCCGCTCTCTTCCCCTCGGTCAGGCGCTCCTTCCGCCACTGCTGAATCTGCCCGGCCTTGAGCTCGCCGATCGCAGAAAGGGCTCTGTGTTTTTCCCGGGAAATTTCCTCCAGCTCCGCACGATAATACCAGCCGCCAACGAGTGCCATCAGGACGGGAATGAGCACCAAAACCACCGCTGTAATTCGACGTGCTCCGGGCTCGGGTGGCAAATGTTGAGATGTCATGTGGCTCCCGTTTGTTTGTGAACCCGCGGGGGCGGTTTGGCAACTCCGATTGTGTGCCCGGAAATTTTCCGGTTGCGCGGATCGTCGGCGCCGGTAAACTGCCCGCACTGATCCCTTTCATTGTTTTGCACGGCAGTGCTCCTGAATAGAATTTTATGAGGGGCATGTTTTGCAGGCCATTTGAAATCAAAAAATGCCGGCGTGGCGGAATTGGCAGACGCGCACGACTCAAAATCGTGTTCCTTCGGGAGTGTGGGTTCGAGACCCTCCGCCGGTATCTTGGATCGGTTCCGAAACATGCCGCTTTCTCCTTACATTCTTGCAGGTGATATCGGGGGGACAAAAGCCAGCCTGGCCACGCTGCGCGTCGTCGGGAGCGAGCTGGTGCTGGTCCGCAGCCAGCGGTATCCGAGCGCCTCGTATGCCGGTCTGAACGCGATTCTCCGCGAGTATCTGGCCGAGGACGAGCGCCCGGTTCTGGCGGCCGCATTCGGCATTCCGGGACCGGTTCACAAGGGCCGCGCAAAGCCGACGAACCTGAGCTGGGGAGTGGACGCGGCCGAGATTTCCGAGGAGTTTAAAATCCCGCACGTCGCGGTGCTCAACGACCTGGCCGCGAATGCCTACGGAATCCCCCACCTGAAAGCGGAGGATTTCGCGGTCGTCCAAAAGGGCGCGCCCGATGCCGCGGGAAACCGCTGCGTGGTTTCCCCCGGAACCGGGCTCGGGGAGGCCGGGATGTTCTGGGACGGGAAGCGGTATCACGTCTGGGCGTGCGAGGGCGGACACGCTGATTTCGCTCCGCGCAGCGCGCTCGAGATCGCCCTCCTCGAATACCTGATGAAGCAGTTCGGCCATGTCAGCTCGGAGCGCGTGGCTTCCGGCATGGGAATCGAAAATATTTATCATTTTCTCCGCGAAACCGGACGCGGCAGGGAGCTCCCCGCCGTCGCCGCCGAGATGCAGACCGCCGACCCGAACCGCGTCATCTCGAAATTCGCCGACTCCGGGGCCTGCCCGATGTGTGTGCAGACGCTGGAAATCTTTGTCGGCTGCCTCGGGGCCGAGGCAAGCAACATGGCGCTCAAGACGATGGCCTCGGGCGGCGTGTATCTCGGCGGCGGGGTTCCCGCCAAAATGCTCAACCACATCCAGAGCGTCGCGTTCCTCCACGCCTTCAACGACAAGGGCCGGCTCTCCTCGCTTCTGGAAAGCACGCCGGTGATGGTGATCCTCAACGACCAGGCGGCGCTCATCGGCGCCGCCTACTACGCGCTCCACGGCGCGGCCGCAGTCAGCTCCTAATCAGCACGATGTCCTTGTTATGTTTTCTGATCTTCGCGTCGGCAGGTGCGGAGTGAGCGACGTGGTCAATGAGGCGTTGCCCATCCTCGGCGAGGTCGGCGATCAAGCGAAGGCGTCTGATTGCGAGCGCGACCCTCGATGATGTCGCTGGCTGGTACGGGGATTGCAAGACGAGGATGAGAAGTGGAGGCGCGATGGCTTCTGGATTATTTGGTAGAGAAAAGTTCCAGGCTCGACATCCGGAATGCGGATTGGGCGTCTTTCAAAGCCATTCGCACCTTGGTGGCGGTCACTGGAGGGAAGTTCAGGACGGCGACCTCTTCGATCTTGTCGCCAGCCCAGAGGGTCTTCCACTCGCCGCCTTCTTTCTCCTGGCATTGAAAGGTTGCCCCGGCTTTCAGCGCCGCATTCAGTCCGACACGAATCACATCGAACGTGCAAGGCTTCCCAAGATCGAGTTCCACCCACCCATCTTTGGAACCTTTTGCGAGCTCCCAGTATGACGCGCTGGTATTGTCAACGAGGGTGGCCGCCTGTTTCACGTTGTCGGAGGCAGTGACTTTACAGTTCAACGCAAGCGACTCGTCGGGAGCGGGGGTGCCATCGCATTCCACCGCCACGACGCTGGCAATAGAATCGGGCGGATCCGACGGCACGTTGATCACGAGTTTTCCCTGCCCGCTCCGGAAAGCGAGCGGCTTCGAAGGATCGGCGAGCAGCCACGCCTTTTTGACCGGAGAAGATAGCGGCACCGTGAGCTGGCTGTTCTTCGGCCAATCGAAGACCTGCAAATAGAGCATGTTGCCCTTGCGGGTATTATATCCCCATGGCAGATAGCTGAGCGGACCGTAGGTGCTGCCGTAAATCGACTCCCCATTGACTTTGAGCCATTTTCCGATCGCTTGGAGGCGTTCGATGTTATCGGGCGCAAACGTGCCTTCAGGAGTCGGGCCGACATTGAGAAGCACATTGCCGCCGCAACTCCAGATTTCGACGAGCCGACGCAGGAGCTGATCCAAGGGCTTTGCCGGCTTGTTGATGTATCCCCATGAGCCGTAAACGAGGGTGTCGCAGTATTCCCAATCGTTCGGATTCGCCTGGGCGGGGCGATGGCCTTCATAGGTGCCAAAATCCCCGCCTCTCCCCAGCCGGCCATTGTTAAGGACATCTGGCTGGTTTTTTGTCTGATCGAGAATCCTCTGTGCCCGCTCGGGGGTCTGCCCGGGAGTGCCATCAGTGTCGTACCAGATCTCCGCGATCGGCCCGTAGTTGGTCATCAGCTCACGCACCTGTGGAGCAGCCACGGTGTCGATATAGGTATCGATATCGCCATCCTGCGCCGGCTTGTCCCAATGTCCGTCGCCACCAGCTCCGCCACCGGGATGTCCCCAATCCGCGAGCGCCGAGTAATAAACGCCAAAGCGGATGCCGTGCCGTGGGCAGGCAAGGGATAATTCTTTGAGCGGATCGCGCTTGAAAGGCGTCTTCGCAACAATGTTATAATCGCTCGCTTGGGAGTCAAACATCGCGAACCCATCGTGGTGCTTCGTCGTGAAAATCAGGTATTTCATCCCCGCGTCCTGGGCGACCTGCATCCACTCGTCGGCGTTGAATTTTGTGGGATTGAACTGTTCCGCCAGCTTGGAATACTCCGCAAAAGGCGTCTTATGGTTGCGCATGTGCCATTCCCCGTCGGCGGGAATCGCATAGAGTCCCCAATGAACGAAAAGCCCGAATTTGGCCTCCCGCCACCATGCCATGCGCGCGTCCTTCTGTTCTTTCGTCAATGGCGTGGGAGTCGGCAAGGGAGCGGGCGCAGCCGCGGAGCTGCCTGGTGTCAGGTTTGCTGTCGCGGCCGATACGAGGGCCAGAAATATAATGACGAGTGGTTTTATTTTCATTTTAAGTATGTTGGACGAGACAGAAATGCTATCCACAGATTTTCACGGATTTTCACAGATTCAAAAGCACAAAGCTGTGCTTGGGCGCATGCCCGATAAGTGCAAATACGGCTGCGCGTTGTCGCCATCTCGATCTGCCAGTGTCGCCACAGGGGGAATTTGTCTTCGACGCATGTCGGGAACCAGCGTCATTTCGAGACATTGGCCCCTTCTCCGCTTTCTGGCACCGTTGATTCGGGAATAACCAGTTCGATTTCTTCCAGGATTGCTGTGGAGAAATGCAATCTTTCTCCTGCGAGGATTTCAGCTTGCCTGCCGTTGCGCACCAGCCGGACAGAGAAGCCCGGCCAGGGATTGGCGAGTTGGCAGGGCGTCCCTTTTTCGCTCAGGATGCGGACGCCCTGCACGACGCCGTTCTTGAGTTCAGCCGAGACGAGGAAGGCGCCCCAGGCGCGCAGGTTGGCAAACCGCGCGTTCTGATTTGCCGGCCAGCAGGGAAAGAGCCGGATCTCGCCTTCGTAGCTTTGCAGGAGCATTTCGTTGATCCCGGCGGTGATGCCGCCGCAGGTTTCGATGCCGCCGCCGGATTGCACGATCCAGAGGTTAGGAAGGGCGTGGGCTTCGATTTTGGCACGCATCATTTTCAAGATGTGCACGGGATCGAGCCCGAGCCGCGCCGCGCCCGGCGGCACGGTGTCGAAGGAGTTGCCGTCGCGGACCCAGATTTCCTCGCCCCACTTCGCGGCTTCCTCTTTCAGGATTTTGTAATATTCCGGAAGATGGTTCTGGCCGACGATGGAGGCGGGCCAGACGGTGCCGTGAAAGGTGAGCCGGGTGACGCCTATTTTGCGGCTGTTCACTCCGCGCTCCGCGCCGCACGGCAAGCGCCGTCCGTCCTGCTCGGCCAGCGGCAAAGCGCTCAGGTGCTCGAGGATGTGTCGCCATTTTTCCTGCCGGGGCATGTCGCGCGCCAACCCCGTGCTGATTTCAAGGAGCCCGGCAAGGAAGCACCGGAGCAGCCCGAGCGAGAGGAGCGGGTTGAAGTCTTTTCTCAATTCCTCCCACCCCGGACCTTCCCACGGACCCGCCTCGTTGTAGCAGTCGTTGTGAATGACGTATCGGCCTTTCTCGAAGGAAAGATAGTCTTCCCAGAAGTTGGCGACCTCGATCAAATACGGATAGACGCGCCGCGCGTAGTCGAGGTCCAGCGTGTGATGCCAGCGCAGGATCATCGGGACGGCTCCAAAGAGCGCGTTGCTTTTTTGCCCCCAGAATTGGTGGCCGCATTCCAGCTCGGCGGCCCGGATCGTGCCGGGATTCTCTTCATCTTCACGAAACAGCGACGAACAGAATCCTCGGGGGCCGATCCCGACTTCGTAATAGATGCCGCGCACGCCCAGAAATGCTTTCGCGTTACGCTTGCCCGGTTCGAGATATTCGAGCAGCGGCGCATCGTAGCCGTCGGCCAACCGCAAGTGGTTGGAGCCATACAATCCCCAGAACGGAGCCTGATGGTTGTAGTTGAGATGGTAGTCGCCCGCCCAAGCGGGAGCGTCGGTCGTGGTCCAGTTGCCCCACAAGCCGGGAGGGAAACCGGGATTCCGGCTGCACGATGCCAGGATGTATTGCGCGCCGTAGTAGTGGCGCTCGATGAGGTCGTCGTGAATGTCGACCCACGATTCGCTCCAAAATTGGGCCCACCAACGGCCATGCTCAACGCGCATTTCTTCCAACGCGGGCGCATACAGCGCTTCTACGCGGCGGACGACATCGCCAGTCGGATCGGCGGATTCAAAGCTGCTCGCAATTGCCGCGACAAAGCACGTATTTCCGAGGCGTTTCAAGGCGACGCTGGCCTGACATGGCCACGCGAGGTCCTGCCCTTCGTAACGACGGCTGATCACACCGGGGCTGGCAGAGGTCGTCGAACCATCGCCCGTGCAGACCCATAATTCCGGCTCGATCTCCAGCGGTCCGGCGGTGACAGCGGTTTCCACGACCAAGACGTTTTGCGTGGCGGCAACCCAGGCGCGGAGTTCCACAATCACGCCGGGTTTGGAAAAGACGCCGACCAATTCCCCGGAAGCCAGATTGACCTCCACATGGTAGGAAGCGCCCTGGAGCGAAGGCGCGATCAGGTCGAGCCCGCCGATCGGCCGGGGTCCGCCGTTGGGAAAGCCCGGCTTCGATTTCCAAAAGTCGTTCTTGGAAATCGAGAACCTCAAACGCTCAGGCGGGCCGCTCAAGATGATGCCGACATCACCGTTGCCGAGCAGCGGTCCGTCAACATTCTTGTCGGAGGGAACCCGCTCGGAAGGGCGGTCAAAGACAGCTTTGTGTTTCCGGATACGGGACAATACGCGGTCAAAAGGATTCATGGGAGTCGATTAATGTTTGTCTAAGCATTTAACCGCCACAACGATCCATCGCCCCCGTTCAGGTGGACGCTCTGCCCCATCGGTTGTGTGGTGCCGGCAAACACGTCGAGTGCCGGACGGCCGCGCAGCGGGAGGGGAACCTGGAACACTTGAGATTCCTGGTGCCAGTTGATGATGCCCAGCACCGATCCGCCATCATCATCGCGCCTCCACCAGACATCGGGTGCGCTTCCCTCGTTGGCGGTCCAATTGTAGCCGGGGCATTCCACGATTTGCCCGTGCCGGACGTAGGCGACCGCCCGCAGGAAGGCGGGCATGCGCGGATCGTGCTCCTGCTCGCTGAGGCGTCCTGCCAATTCGACGCAGGCCCCGGAGGCCACCAATAGCGCAGTGATGGCCCGCCACTGGGGATCCGGGGTGTTCTGGTTCCGGAAGAGAGAGAGCTCGTCAGCGTCGGGAGTCCAGAAGTGCCGGTGAGTCTGCTTGAGCCCGTTCAATGAGGCGATCAACACCGCGAGCTCCTGGTATGTTTCCAAGCTCAACCCGCCTGAGTCCGGGCCGATGCGGTGCATGTCCCAGACATCCGATCGGAACGGATCCCCGTTGGCAGGTTCGAGGCAACTGAGCATGAGCCCGTCCGGACCGAGGCGACGGCGGATCTCTTTTTCCAGCCAGCGCATCCAATGAAGGTTGGTGTGGTCCTGCCGGGCGAGCGGCAGGCGGGCCTGGAGAAATTGATAGGTCCAAAAGTCGAGCTTGATCCCTTCGAATCCCCATTCATCGAACAGGCGGTCGAGGGCTTCGCCTGCCAATGTTCTGATCTCAGGTTGGGAAAAGTCAGGGAACGCAAGTGTGGGTGCGAAATGCAAGCGCGCCTCTGGGAAGAAGAGATCCGGGCGCTCGCGAAACAGGTCGCGCCCCACGACGCATGCGGGGGAAAACCAGATCATCGGACGGAGGCCCATCGCCTTGATGTCGTCGGTCATCGCCCGCATCCCGCGCGGAAAGCGCTTGGGACACACCCTCAACGCCGCATCGGCATGGACCCCGAGATCCGCCAGCGCGAACTCCGGATTAGGGTTTTCAGGATCGGCATCAACCTGGAAACCGTCATCGACCTGGATCCATCGCACATTAGGTAAATGGCGTGCAATCCAGGCCGCCTCACGCAAAACAAGCTGCTCGCTGACTTTCTTTTTGATGCCATCGTTCCAAGTGCCCCAGAACATTTCGTGACGGGATAGCGGGCCGATGCGGGCGCGTGAGCGAAGGCCTGCTTCGCACAGTGCCGCGTGGTAATTGTGAAAAACGGACGGGCCAAATTCGGCGCGGTCAGCCGGGGCTTCCACCCAGAATGTCTCCCCTTCGAATTCCTCGTGATCCAGCTTCCAGCCGGGCAAGCCGAGCGGTTGGAAGACCGCCGTGATTTCCACGCAAGAATCATCAACCAGTTTCCATCGGTAGCCGGCAAAGGACTCTTTTTGCGTCAGCGGGCCGGCAGTCCATCGGGGGCCTCCGGGTTGGAAAACCACGCACGCGGGATGCAGCAGCATATCCTGGTGGCCTGCCGGAAGGTCGTAATTGCCGGGCGTGGCAAAATCCGACCGGGGAAGCGACGAATCTCCGAGCGATTGCGACACGGGCACCGTCATCCGCCGGTGCATCCGGGGAAGCGATTGGTGATGGATACGAAGCTCTTCGCCAATGGGGAAATTGATGCGAAAGACCAACTCATACCGTTGCAGAAGCGCTGGCATTGAGGCCTGGAAAAAGGCCCGGATCAGTTGCGGGTCGTTAGCCCCTGCATCCGCGACCTCGACACGCATGGGCTCGCGGTCCGGCGAAAAGGCAACCGCCTCCACCGTCCAGTTGGCCGACGGGGTTTCGTTCACGCTCTGCTGCTTTGGCAAAGTGGGATTGTTCACATGTTGGGGAGGTATTTATCCTAAATTCCGCAGAAAGCTTAGCCGCAGGTTCACGGGATTTACGCAGATTTAACGGATGCGCAGAACTCCCGCTTTTTCCACATGGCTCGCGCCCGCAGGCGATCCCGTCCAGAAGGCTTGCGACTTGCGGCCACCCGCGTCGTCGGCGTCATCCACGGCGACGTCAAAACCAATTTCGTCGGCCATCGCCGGGACGATCTGGAAGCTGCCTTCGATCTGGTAGCCGGAGGCGGTTTTCTGTGATGTCGCGGTGAATCCCGGCGGCAGCTTGTCGCCTGGGGCCTGGATGCGGCCATCGGCTGCGACGCACGGCTGGTAAATGTCGGCTGCGAGGCCTTTGCGTCCGAAATCGAGGAAGAATTCCACGCAATCTCCGGTCCATACCGGTTTGTCGGCGGGAGCTGGGGCGGCGTGGTCGTCGGTCACATCGACGTGGAATTTTATCCGGTCGCCCTCGCGGACGAGCTGCATTTTGAGGCTGCAATCTTGTGGGCCTGTCCATGCGGCTGGGCTGAGGATGCGGTTTTGGAGGTCCATGATGGCGGCACCCATGCGCAACTGCTCGGCCTGGTTGATTTCGAGCTGCGCGGGTTGTCCCGCAGCCACGTTCAAACGTTGGAAAATAGGCCGGTTCAGCGCCAGATCGAAGCGCTCGGTCAGCCCGCCGGTGGCGATGACTTCCAAATCCAGCGGCCCGGAAAATGCCGTGGCGTCGAGCGCGAGCAATTTCTTGTCTCCCGATTCCATGGTCACTTCCTGCGGGGTTCCAGAGACGTCGGCACTCGAAAGTGCCAGCTTGAACGTGGTCTTCGATTTCGAGGGGTTGAACAGGTTGACCGTGATGGCATCGGACGAGCCCTGCGCAGCTTGCATCGAGACAATCTCGCGCAATTGGATCGGCTTGTCAGAGAGGAAATAGACCGGGGCGGGCGTCATTTTGACGAGGTTCGGAGCCCCTTTCGCAAGCGGCGCAAGGTTGCCCATACGATTGATCACTTGGAACCGCTTGGCTCCCGGGCTCTCGACGGCCAGATAGCCTCGTCCCGCCATCGTCCAGGCAATGGTGAGATATTGCTCGCCTTTGGTGAAGGCATGGACGCGGTAATTGGGGGAGCAGGGCTCGTCGCGGAGGAACTTCGCGCCCGACAAGATCGACGATAGGAAGGCTTGGGCGGCGTAGGCGGGCTTGGGCGACAGATCGCCGTTCACGATGCCGTCCCCGCCGATGAACCCATACCAGAACGTCCGCTCCACGCCGACCGAAAGGCTTTGCACGTGGAGTTTGATCAGCTCGTTGGCTTGGTCGCTCTCCGAGATATATGGAACGTTGCCCCAGCCGCCGCTCTGGCCGACTGGACCGCTATACATGCTGGTTTCGCTGTTCCAGAGCGGCTTCTTGTCCTCGCCGACGGACTTCAAAAAGCCGTGTCCCGCTTTGACGTCCTCCCGAACCCGATCCCACGATTGCCCGGGCTCCCCGATGCTGTAAAAATGGCAGTCAACGATATCGTAATAAGGTTGAGGGCTGAGGGCATAAAAGGCACCCGCCGGCCATGCACTTTCTTTTTTAGTGAAGGTGGTCTTGGGCGACAGCCCGGCAGCAAATCCTCCCAGCCCGATTTTCGCTTGCGGATCCGCCGCCCTCAGGACCTCGGCGCTCTCTTTCAAGACCGAAAAGTAGGCCTTGGGATCAAACGGGTAGAAGTAGCCCTTCGAATCGGGTTCGTTCCAGATTTGGTAAGCAGGAATCCGCCCTTTGTATCGGGTGCCCAAGGCACTGAGAAACCGCTTCCATGCCTCTCTGTCCAAAGGCGCAGAGCCACCCGGAACCAGATCCACTGCCCAATCGTCGCCAGGCGCAGCAGGAGTTTTTTGAAAAACGCGCTCGCCCCCCATGATGTTAACGTAAAGGTTCAGCCCGTTTTTCTCCGCCTCGGCAACAACCGCATCGAGGGCTTTCCAGTTGTATTCCGACTTGGTCGTCTCGATGTCATCCCAGTGAATCCATAAACGCCACCAGGCGACTCCCGCTTGTGCCACTCGCAAAAAATATGGCGCGTTCTCTTTGCTGTGGAATCCTGCCTGGATCCCGCAGGGGTTGGCGAGCGCTGCCTCCCGACTGATGACCGGCGGGCAAACCGCAAAAGGTCGCTTGCTTTCCAACTGTGCGCCATCCGTCTTGAGGCGGGCATGAAGTTCATACCACCCCAAGGGGAGCTTGGGCATCTTGAGTTTGCTGGCTCCGGCGGTCTTTTCGGCCACGGTCGGTTTTTCCTCCAGCCGCTTCCCGGATTCGCTGGCAATCCAATATTCCGCGCTGATTTTGTCCCCGTTGTTTTCCGGGAACGTGAGCCCCCACTCGTGAGGGCCGGAGCCGAAGAAATACCCGCCGTCGTTGCCGCCGGAGAATTCCGCCACCAGTTTTGGCTTCAGAACCTTCAGGATCAAGCCGAGGATTTTGCCTCGGAAAACCGAGTCACTCGCGGACTCGCCGCCGATCCAGAAGGTTTTCTGTTTTGGCCAGGAGAACGGTTGGCTCATCTGTGCCTCACCCCGCTTTTCGCCGTTCCACCAAAGCTCCAGCGTCGTGGAATTCCATCGGATCTTCGCCTCATAGTGCTGCCCCTTCACCCACCTCAGCTCGGCTTTGCCGAGACCTGTAGAGACGGAGGTGGTGCGTGACGTGAGTCGGGCCATGAGCTGGGTGGGCCCCCAAAACATGAGCGACATCGAATTGGGTTCCGCAGGCCCGGACATGTTTCGGCCCAGGACAAAAAGAGCCGCATGGAGATCCTTGACGTTGTCAAAATCGGGAATGAACTGGACGTCGACTTCGTAGCGCAGGGTGGGGCTATCGCAAAATGCATCCGGGAGCACGAAGCCGATTGGCAGCCCAGTTGCTCCAACGCTGACGGCGGGCAGCGAGCCGCCCGGTGACACAAGTTCGGGCTTTGTGCCGCTATCATTCTTGAAGGTGTAGGAGGCGATCTCCTGGTAGGCATCCTCCGAAGCCACTGGCGTCTGCTCCGCCACCCCGGCCTCCGTCGTAAATGCCAGATCCGCCACGTCGAACGTCCCTTCCTGCTGCTGCAACCTCAATTGCATCCCGACGGCGACGGCCCCCTTGGGCGGTGCCAGCTCGATCACTTTTTCGCGCCATGAGGGGGAATAGCTAAAAATGACGTCTTTCCTTTCCAACGGCTTGCTCCCTTCCCCCACATACGAAATCATGAGCCACGCACCGTTATCTCGCGCAGAACCTTTGACCGTGGTCCGAAAGCGCAGCGAAAACCGGGCTTGCTTGTCCTTTTCCAGTGCAAAGCGAGGGGAATTCATACTGGCAGTTTCGGTTTTGGAAGCCGACTGCAACCGGATGAATGGTTCTCCCAGCGGGGAGTGCATCGCGCTGACATTCTTGCCGAGGATCCAGCCCTCCGCCGGCTTGTCCAGCGCGACCGCGGCTCCCGACGCTATCAAAACCAAAAACCACACGCCAACCCACCGGGCGAAGTCCTGCCGATAATAAAAAGAGGGGACTATCATAATATTAGAATTATTTAGAAAAGCTCACGTCATCAATCCAGCAGGTGCCGGGTGCCGGAAATTCAAAAAAGAGGTTGTAGCTTGCCGGGTTGAAGTCGTCGGGAACGGTGAACGTCGCGTTGAATTCTTTCCATTCCCCCTCCAAGTCAGCCGTGTTTTTGCCGAGATAAGTGTAGGGGGGCCGGGTGGTGCGAAGATACGCGTTTGCCTTCAGGGAAGTCGCTGAGCGCGCCCAGTAGTTCAGGGTGTAAGTGGCTCCCGCTTCCAACGCCGGAGGGTGCTGGTAAAGCTGCGCGCCAGGGGAAGTGACCGTGATTTTCGCGGCGCTGTCCCCAGAGTGCGGATTCTCTTGCGACATCTCGAATGCGCCAGCGGATTCCGGACAGACTTTCCACCCGCCCTTGGAGTCAAACGCCGGATTAGATGCGGATGCCGGAGCGGCCGTTGAAATCTTTCCGTTTGGCCCGGTCACCGATGCGGCCGACGCCAGTGTCGCCCGGGCTTCAGCGGCCGACGCCTGTTTTGCACCCAACGCTTGCCGGATGGCGTCAGCGACCTGCTTGGCCTGCATTTTGCGCGCCGCGTCGTTGTAGTGGTAGGTGTCAACCCAGAAGGCGTTCCTGTCGAGCGGATCCATGAGCGCGAAGAGATCGTTAATCGGGATGCCATTGGGCTTTATCACCTCGTCGGCGATGAGGTTGAGTTCCTTGGCCTTTTCGGTGAGAGCCGGATCCTTGAGCGGCGTGGAGGTGGCCCAGATGACCTTCGCCCCCTTGCCTTTTTCCTTGATCAGATTGAGCGCGGCAGCCAGCCCCGCCTTCCACGCCCCGCGGTCTGCGTTCAAGCTGTGCAGGCCGTTGTTGAGCTGGATGACCTTGTAATCATACTCTTCCAGCATGAACCCGAGCGCCTTCAAATACGTCGGGTCGCTGACGCACTTGGATGTCGCAAAAAAGGAGACATAGGCCGTCCCTGCGAGCTCGTCGCGAACCAAGGACTCGTAGCCTTTGCAGATGGAATCCCCGATGAGAAGCACTCTCGGCAGGTTGCTGTCGCTGGCATTATACCAGTAGCTTGTCATCCATTCCGTGGCTTCTCTTCCAAACGTGCTCCCAACCACAAACATGGGAAGGAGGATCAAGAACCACCGGGAAGGGACACCGAAGAATGTTGTGTGCTGTATGAGGTTCATCGTGGAGGTATTCATAAGTGTTTTTTTGTGTTCGGTGTCGCCGCAAAAACCAGCGGCGAATCATGTGAGTCTTGGCAGGATATTGTCAACACAATGACGCTAACGGATGCGGAGGACGCCGAAATTTTCCGGTTGGGTGGGGCTCGCGGCGGGACCGGTCCAGAAGGCCTGGGATTTTCGTCCGGCGGCGGGGTCATCGGAATCGTCCACGGCGACGTCGAACCCGATCTCGTCGGCCATCGCCGGAACGATCTGGAAGCTACCTTCGATCGAATATCCGGTGGCGGTTTTTTGTGATGTGGCGGTGAACCCCGGCGGGAGCTTGTCGCCCGGGGCCTGGATGCGTCCATCGGCGGAAATGCACGGCTGGTATTTTTCGGCAGCGAGGCCTTTGCATCTGAAATCCAGAAAGAGCTCGACGCAGTCTCCTTCCCAGACGGGTTTGTCGGCCGGGGCCGGGGCGGCGTGGTCGTCGGCCACCTCGATGTGAAATTTCACCTGGTCGCCCTCGCGGACGAGCTGCATTTTCAAGCTGCAATCTTGCGGCCCTCTCCATGCGGCTGGGGTCAATATGCGGTTTTGCAGGTCGATGGTTGCGGCTCCCACACGCAACTGCTCGGCCTGGTTGATTTCGAACTGCGCGGGTTGTCCCGAGGCCACGTTCAAACGTTGGTAAATGGGCCGGTTCAGCGCCAGGTCGAAGCGTTCCTCCAGCCCGCCGGTGGCGATGATTTCCAAATCGAGCGGCCCGGAAAACGCCGTGGCGTCAAGTGTGAGCGGCTTCTTTTCTCCCGCGTCCAGTGTGACTTCCTGCGGGGTTCCAGAGACGTCGGCGCTCGAAAGCGCCAGCTTGAAGGTGACTGGGAATTCCGACGGGTTGAACAGGTTGACCACGACGGTGCCGGATGTGCCCGGCGCGGTCTGCACCGAGACGATCTCTCGCAATTTGATCGGCTTGTCGGAGAGGAAATAGACGGGGTCGGGCGACAGTTTGACGAGCGTCGTGGCCCCCTCCGCGAGCGGGGTCGGGTTGCCCATGCGGTCGATCGATTGGAACTGCTTGGCTCCAGGGCTCTCTGCGGCCAGATAACCCCGCCCCGCCATCGTCCAGGCAACGGTGAGATATTGCTCGCCTTTTGTGAAGGTATACGCGCGGTAGTTGAAGGAAACCGGTTCGTCCCGAACGAACTTGACTCCCGATAAGATCGACGAGACAAAGCACTGGGCGGCAAAGGCCGGCTTGGGCGAGAGATTGCCGTTGACGATTCCCTCGGAGCCGATGAGCCCATACCAGAAGGTTCGCGACACGCCCGCCGCGAGGCTCTGGACGTGAAGCTTGATCAGTTCGTTGGCTTGGGCGGTTTCCGAAATGTAGGGGACGTTGGCAAAGCCGCCACTCTGGCCGACGGGACCGGTGTACATGCCTACTTCGCTGTTCCAGATCGGCTTCTTATCCTCGCCAACGGTCTTCAAATACTCGATGATTTCCTTTACGATTAATCGAACGCGGTCGCACGATTGCCCCGGTTCCGACATGCTGTAGAAGTGGCCATCGACGATGTCATAATAAGGTTGGGGATTGAGGACGTAGAAGGAGCCGGCGGTCCATGCGGATGCGTTTTTGGAAAAGGTGGTGCTGGCGTTGGGGAACGCGGCGCAGAAGCCGCCCAGTCCGATCTTGGCCTTCGGATCCGCCGCACGAAGTGCCTCGGAGCTTGCTTTCAGGATGGCGACGTAGGTTTTGGGATCGAAGGGATACAATCCATTTTTGGCATCCGGTTCGTTCCAGATTTGGTAGCCGGAAATGCGGCCTTTATATCGTTCGCCCATGGCTTTGAGGAAACGCTTCCACGCCTCCATGTCCGCAGGCGCGGTGCATCCCGGGCCCATGAGGTCCCATTTTTCTCCATTAGCCCAGGGGGTTCTTTGGAATGGCTGTGCTCCGCCAGTGATATTGACATAAAGTTTGATGCCATACTTTTCCGCCTCGGCGACAGTCTCGTCGAGCTTGGTCCAGTTGAAATCATTCGGGTTCGTCTGGATCTGGTCCCAGGTCAGCCACCAGCGAATCCAGGCGATGCCGGCATTCGCCACGAGCGGAAAGCAAGCCACGGGTGCGCTCACCATGCCGCACGGATTGGCTAACGCAACCTCGTTGCTGCTCATCGGCGGGCAGACGACAAACGAGCGGCTGATCTCCCGCATTGCGCCATCGGTTTTGATAAGGGCGTGGAGTTCATACCAGCCCCGGAGCAGCTTGGGCAGCTTGAGATTGCTCGTTCCGGAGGTGCGTTCGGCCTCGGTCGGTTTTTCCACCAGCCGCTTCCCGGCCTCGTCGGTGATCCAATATTCCGCGCTGATTTTCTCTCCGTTGTTTTCCGGGAACGTGAGCCCCCATTCGTGCGGGCCGGGACCGAAGAAATAGCCGCCGTCGTTTCCGCCGGAGAATTCCACCACCAGCTTTGGCTTGAGAACCCGCAGGTTGAGGCGCGTGATTTTCCCTCGAAAAACCGACTCGCTCGCGGATTCGCCACCAATCCAGAATGTTCTCCCTTTGGGCCACAGGAACGGCTGGCTCAGCTGGCTTTCTCCCCGCTTCTCGCCGTTCCACCAAAGCTCCAGCGTCGTAGAATTCCATCGGATCTTCGCCTCATAGCATTGCCCCTTCACCCACTTCAGCTCGCCTTTGCCGAGTGTTGTAGAAATGGAGGTGGCGCGTGACGTGAAGCGGGCCATTAAATTGGTGGGTCCCCAAAACATGAGCGACATGGAATTGGGTTCCGCAGGTCCGGACATGTTTCGGCCCAGGACAAAAAGAGCCGCGTAGAGATCCTTGACGTTTTCAAATTCCGGGCTGAACTGGACGTCGACTTCGTAGCGCAGGGTCGGGCTATCGCAATAGGCATCCGGGAGCACAAAGCCAACTGGTAACCCGGCTGCTCCCACGCTGACGGCGGGCAGCGAGCCGCCCGGGGATACCAGCTCGGGCTTAGTGCCGTCTTCACTCTTGAAGGTGTAGGAGGCAATCTCTTGGAAGGCCTCCTCCGAAGCCACCGGAGCCTGCTCCACCGCCACGGCCTCGCTCGTAAATGCCAGATCCGCCACGTCGAACGTCCCTTCCTGCTGCTGCAAACGCATTTGCATCCCGGCGGCGACAGCCCCCTTGGGCGGAGCCAGCTCGATGACTTTTTCGCGCCACGAAGAAGAACAACCAAAAACCGCGAACTGTGTTCCCAGGGGCTTGTCCCCTTCCCCCACATACGAAATCAAGAGCCATGCACCGAGATCGCGCCCGGAACTTTTGACCGTGGTCCGAAAGCGCAGCGAAAGCCGGGATTGCTTGTCATTTTCCAGTACAAAGCGGGGGGAATTCATCGAAGCCATCCCGGCCTTGGAAGGCATCTCGAGCCGGATGAACGGCTGCCCCAACGGCGATTTCATGGCCCGCGCGTCCTTGCCAAGCGTCCAGCCCGCGGCCGGCTTGTCCTGCCCCATCACCGCCCCCGCTGCCATCAAAACCAAAAACCACACAACAACACGCTGGGCGAAGCCCAGCCGATAAAAAAATGAAGGGTACATCATATGATTGGAATGAGAAATGCTGGCAGAATTAAACGACCTGTCCGAGAAGAAACTGACATTAGATGAGACCACGTAGCCTGTTGCCTACCGGCCGTCGAAGACCGATAAGTCCCACTCGTCCTTCCATACCACCTGCATCGACTTGGTTTTAAGATCCATGTTGATCGGCAGCCAGACGTGGGTCGCCTTGCGAAGATCTGGGACTTCGTAAATCGACGTGGCATGAAAAACGTCGCCCATGAAAATGAAGGCGTTCGGTTTGCCTGCCACTGGCAGGACAAAAGTCACTTGAGAGTCGAACGTGGATGCTGCCTTCGGACCCTTGGCGAAGGTACCGCGAGGGGTCCAGGGGCCGTCCAGTGAGGAGGCGGTGAAATAATGGTTGGCGTTCGGCGCCCAGCCGAGCAGGTCGGAAGTCACCAGAAAATAGGTTCCCGCTGCCTTAAACAGGGCCGGAGCCTCGCCGGCTGCTCCCTCCATCTTCCGTACTTGGGTGACCGAAAGATAATCTTCGCTCAATTCATAGAGGAAAACATCGTGGTGAGCGGTTAAGAGATAGGCTTTTCCATCGTCATCCTTGTAGAGCGTCATGTCCCAGCCCCGGATGCGGGTCGGCGGGTCGTTTTTCGCGCCGGGATAGGCCCGATCCCAAAGCCCTGATTGATTGGGAGCGCTTTTCCAGCCCAGCTTGCCTTGAAGCTTGAACGGCCCCGTTGGGGAATCGCTGACGGCAACGACCACATCGTTGAAGGAGTCAAAATCGGGGCATGTCAGCGCGGCCATCAAGAGATACTTGTGCGTGATATCGTTCTTGATGATCTTGGGGCGGACCAAGTTGTTGAGCGGTTGGAGGAGGCTGTCGGGCTTAAAACTGACATCGGCCAAAACCGTGCTGGCGTATTCCCAATGGATCAGGTCCTTCGATTGATAAATCGTGATGCCACGGTTAAAGAACCAAGTGTAATTCAGGCCCGGAACGGTATTGCGGGGGATGGTGGGCCCATCAAAGTTTGTCCCATACCAGTAATAGACGCCTTGGTCGAACAGGACGCCCCCCATATGGGATTCGATGGGCTTGCCCTTCGTGTCGTTCCAGGTTTGTCCGGGTTTGATGACTGCGTCCGAATTCGGTGCTTGCGCGAGAATGAGCGTGCCCGTTGTCAACAGGGCCGCTGTGATTGCTATTGTTTTCATAGATGTTAGATGCGATGCATATCGCAGAGTGGCAAAATGGAACATTGCCTTATCGCCGAAACCGGCGACTTGTTCCCGTCCGTTGCGGTGTCGAATGCGCTCACGGTTGCACCCTGACCGGGCCGCCCAAGCCGGCGGGTTGTCCCGGCGCGGTCTCGACGAGCACGCTCAGGGCGTGGGGGCCATCGGCGGCGGGGAGCGGAGCTGTCAGCCGGGCAGGACGGCTGTCGGTCTTGGTCGCGACCAGTTTTTCGTCCAGCCAGATTTCGGCTTTGCCCGAGATCGATTCGAAGACGATGGTTCCGCCGTTCTTGCGCTGCGATTCGTAAGGCCGGAACTTCTCGCAGCGAAAAACCGCCCAGGCCCCACCGCCGAATTTTTCGAGATGTCCCGGCGAGACATTTGCCCAGGTATTCATGTCGTTGTCGGCAACCTGCGCGCAGGGGTCCGGTTTCGTCGTGGAGGCGGACGACATGCGCCATTGCCGCAGTTGCAGCGAGGGGGCGGCGGCCGCGACGGAGGGGGTTTCAGGGGCGGCTGCGACCGCGATCGTGGCGGAGGCGGGCTGGAGTCCCGGGGCCGAGGCGCGGAGAGTCATCGGGCCAGATCCGCCGGAACGGCTTTGCAGGATCACCTGCGCGAGGCCGTTGAAGAGGCTGCGGCGGTTGCCTTTCTCGGGTTCGTGCGAGTTGGGGTTCCCGTTGCCGAGGCCGATGATGGCGCCGGGGCCGGCGAGCTCGAAATCGACAGCGAGGTTGGCGGTCGGCACCGGGCGGCCCTTCGCGTCGATTGCCCTCACCGTCACGGGTTGGGCATCGAGCCCGTCGCCATTGAGGGTTGGTCTGTCGGGCGTCAACTGTAACGCCACGGGCTCGCCGGTGGTTTCCACGGCGCACCGTGCGACTTCTTTACCGGAATTCTTAGCGACGGCTTCCAGGCGGCCGGGCACGTAGGGAACTTCCCAGGTGACCATCGTGAAGGGATCCACCGGTTTTTCGCCCAACGATTTTCCGTTCAGGCTCAACGCGACGGTCTCGGCATTGGTGAGGGCCATGACTTTGACCGGCTTGCCTTCGCTGCCCGGCCAGTTCCAGTGCGGCACGATGTTGAGGATCGGGCGGTCTTTGATCCACTGGGCCTGGTGAAGAAAGAATGCCATCTTCGGGAACCCGCAGAGATCCAAGCAGCCGAAGAAGGATCCGGCGCTGGGCCATCCGTGAGGTGTCGGCTCGCCGCGATAATCGAAGCCGGTCCAGACGAAGCCGCCCGCCAGGAACGGGCGCTCGGCGATGGCTTTCCACGCATCGCGATGCGTCGCGCCCCATTGAGCGCGTTCGTCATCGTAGGAGGCAATGATGTTGCGCGAATGGTCGGTCTCATACTCGCCGCGGGTCATGAACGCGGAAGTGTCCTCCGAGCTGGTGAGCGGTTTTTCCGGGTGCGCCTTGTGGAAGTCGTCGTAGCTGTTCTGGCAGTAATTGAAACCGACAACGTCCACCGCGTGGGAGACATTGAGCGGCGTGTTGTGACCCCCGCTCATGGCGGCGGTGACCGGGCGGGTCTTGTCGAGTTTTTTCACGGCGGCGGACATCCGGCGGACCATCTCGTAGCCGGTTTCTGTCCCCTGCATGCTTTCCTCATTGAAGACCGACCAGAGGATCACGCTCGGGTGGTTGCGGTCGCGACGTACCAGCCATTCCAACTGCGCCATGTAATCGGGCGAACAGTTGAAGTTCCGGTTTTCATCCATCACCAGCATCCCGAGCCGGTCGCAGGCGTCGAGGAATTCGGCGGCGGGCGGATTGTGCGCGCAGCGGTAGGCGTTCGATCCCATTTCCTTGAGTTTGCGGATCCGGAAATCCCACAGCGAATCGGGCACCGCGACCCCGACCCCTGCGTGGTCCTGGTGGTTGCATGTGCCTTGCAGTTTGAGCGGTTCGTCGTTCAGGAAGAAGCCGTGGTCGGGGTCGAACCGGATGGTCCGGAACCCGCAATGGGTCGTGAGGGAATCGACCGGTGCACCGGCGCGCTTCACGACGGTCTCCACCTCGTAAAGCACGGGGTCATTCACCGACCAGAGGCGCGGCGCATCAACGGGAATGGAAAATTTGACGGTCGTCTCATCGAGCGGGGCCACTTGCGCGTCGCATGATCCCCGGGCGATGGGATTGCCGGAGGCATCGCGGAGCGTTGTCTCCACTTGGACCGCGGCCGGTTCCTTTCCGGAATTTCCGAGCGTGGCCTCGACGGGAACGATCCATTTTCCGTCCGGCTGCTTCACCGGATTGGCAAAGACTCCGTCGCTGGTCAGATGCACGGGGGCACTCTTGATGAGCCAGGTGTGGCGGTAGATCCCGGCCCCCTCATACCACCAGCCCTCCTGCGACTCGGCGTCCACGCGCACGGCGATCGTGTTCAGCTCATCGCCGAATTTCGCAAACGGCGTGAGGTCGATCTTGAAGCCCGTGTAGCCGCAATAGTTGTGGTGCACTTCCGTCCCGTTGAGCCACACCGTGGCGCGGGTCGAGATGCCGTCGAACCGCAACTCCAGATGTTTCCCTTTGTCGGCGGGGTCGAGCCTGAACGAACGGCGATACCATGCGAGTCCGCGCGGGCGAAATCCCTGCGAGAGATTCGCCTCCTTGTCGAACGGCCCCTCGACCGCCCAGTCGTGCGGAAGGGTGACTTCGCGCCATCCCGTGTCGTCATAAACCCAGGCTGCCGCCCCTCCCGCTCGCCCTGCCTTTGCATTGGTGTAGGAATCGTTATGCCCCTTCACTACAGGAAAAGGAATATCCCCGGGATGGAACCGCCACCCCGCGTCCAGGGAAAGCCTTTCCCGTAAGGGGCGGGCGGCATCAGGTCCGTTGGTTGTCGTGTCAGGTTCGGCGCAAAGCGGAGAAATCATCATGGCGGCTATAGTGAGAAGGAGAATGGAGTTTGACACAAATAAAAAAGCGAAAGGATCAGTGCGCCTCAGTGCCGCGCACTTCGAAGTCATAATCGCCCGATCCGATTTTGTAAACGGCCCGGGTGGCGTCGCGATGTTCCTGAACGACTCCCTTGGCCGATTTCACGGGCTGACCGCTCTCTGTGATCTCGGATTTTTCGGAGGCAGGCAAAGTCAGTTAAGCCGTAGAAAACTTGCCGTGGCATGGGCATCCTGCCCATGTCTTGATGGGTTGTGACGCATGGGCAGGATGCCCATGCCACAGGAGCTTTTCGAAAAAACGCCAGAAGAACGATGTCTAATGCGCTTGAGGATATCGCAGGAGTGAGTCTGTCTATTTTGCATTGCAAACCTTAAATTCGTAGCTGCCGGAACCGAGGTTAAAAACCGCTTGCCCTGCCTCGCGGCGAATAAGGGTAACGGCTCTGGCCGATTTCAGGGGCTGACCGCTCTCGGTGATCTCGGACTTCTCGGAGGCAGGCAACGTCAGTTGGGCCGTCGAGTTCGCCGGAATCACCACGTGAAACTTGATCTCGTTCTCTGTTTTCGTCCATTCGGAGGTCACAAGTCCGCGAACCGTTTGGAGGCTCGCCTTGGCATGGGTCAGATCTCCCACGACCGCCGGCTTGATGAGGATGTTTTTATACCCCGGCGCTGCAGGATCGATGTTGATGCCCGCGAGCGAACGGTAGAACCACCCACTCACGGTAGTAAAGGCGGGGTGGTTCCGGGAATCGTTGCCCGTCCATTCCTCGGTGAAGGTCGTGTTTCCGTCCTCGAGCATGTTGCCCCATCCCGGGAAATCTTTCTGCGCAGCCATCGCATAGGCCACGTCCGTGCGTCCCCGTTCGGAAAGGACATCCATGACAAAGCGCGTGCCGACGATCCCGCTGCTGATGTGGTTCTTGCGGGTTTCGACGATATTGTTGACAAGGCTCGCAAGAACTTCCTTTTCGCGTTCGGCAGGGACGAGCCCGATGGCCAGCGGGAACGCGTTGGCGGTCTGGCTGTCCTCGCCATAGCCGCCCCATTTTTCGTTGTAGAATGCTTTGTTGAAGGCGTCCTTGATTTGTTCCGCGAGCGCGTTGAACGCCCCGGCGTCCTCCTTTTTTCCGAGCACCGTGGCTGCCTGGGCAACGATGCGGGCGGTGTCATAGAAAAATGCGGTGGAGGTTAGCGGCTTGGGGGTGCGTTTCGGCCAGTTGGTCGAGCCGACCTCGAGCCAATCCCCGGTTCCCCAGGAGATGATATGATCCTTCGAGCGGTGTTCGAGACTCATCGTGTAGTCTTTCATCATCTGGTAGTTATTTTCCAGAATCCCAATATCGCCCGTCTGCTGGTAAAGCATCCACGGGAGGACCACGCACGCGCCGCCCCAGCACGGGCAGCTCCATGGCGAAGGCGCTCCGTTGTCCGCGCCCGCGCTCCAGCCGTTCCAGGGGATCACGCAAGGCATCCCGCCGTGATTGGGGGTCTGGGCGTCCCGCATGTCGTCGAGCCACTTCCGGTAGAAGTTGACCATGTCGAAATTGTAAACGGCCGCCGTGGCCGCCGCGAGGCCGTCGGCAGTCCAGCCCTGTTTCTCGCGGCTGGGGCAGTCGGTGGGGATGCTGTGGATGTTGCTCAGCAGCGTCGAGCGGCAGGCTTCCTGGACGCGGTTGAGAAGCTCGTTCGAGCAGGTGAACGATCCGCCCGGCTCGACCGAACTGTAAACCACCCGGCCCTGCAACATGTCCAGCGTCGGAGGCACCTTCAGCCCGGTGACTTCCACGTAGCGGAAGGCATGGTAGTTAAACCCCGGCTCCCAGACTTCTTCGCCGCCGCCCTTCGCAATATAAGTGTCCGTCTGAAACCTCCCGAAATTGAATCGGTTCAATCCGTTTTGGATGACCATTCCCTCCGGGCTCAGGCGTTCGCCATACTTCATCTTGACCGTCGTCCCCGCGTCGGCCCGGATTTTCAAACGGACCCAGCCGGCAAGATTCTGGCCCATGTTGAAAACATACACGCCCGGGCGCGGCGTGGTGAGTTTGACCGGATCGACGGTTTGCATGACCTTGATCGGCGGGCCATATTGGGCGCTAAGGGTCCCCTTGGGTGCCTCGACAACGAGAGCTTTTTTCCACTGCTCGTCCCTGAACCCCGGCCGGTCCCATCCTTTTTGTTCCTTGCGGGCGTCGTAAATCTCGCCGCCCCGCACGGAGTTGAAGACAACCGGGCCACCGGTCGTGACGCGCCAGCTCTCGTCACTCTGGAGAGTCTGTCGTGAGCCGTCGGCCATTTCCACATTCAGTTGGATCAACGCCCTCGGCGAGCGTCGCCAGGGAGCTTTTTGTCCGTCCCAAATATCGGGGGTCGGCATGTCATACCATCCGCCTCCCAGGACCACGCCGATCGCATTGTCGCCTTCTTTCAAATTTGCCGTCACATCATGGGTGACGTAGAGAACCCGCTTGTCAAAATCGGTGTATCCCGGATCGAGCACATGATCCCCCACCCTGACCCCGTTGAGATAAAGCTCGAAATACCCGAGGCCGCAAACATAGGCCCGCGCGCTTTTGATCTTGCCCGGCAACTTGAATTCCGTGCGCAGCATGATGGCGGGATTCACGGGCGCGTCGCCGTTCTCGCCATGCGTTGGCTGCCAGGGGTTGCCGGGGACAAACGGGAGCAACGGCAGTTCCGAGGCCCCGATCCAATAACCCGGCTGCCAGTCATCTTTTTTCGGAAGCCCCATTTCAAAATACGCCGGGGCGCTGTATTCGCTCACATGGTTTTGATTGTCCCATGCCCGCACCCGCCAGTAAGCACGCGCTCCCGAAGCCAGTGGCTTGCCGGCATAGGCGATTTGGGTCGAGTTGTCGGAGGATACCTTTCCGCTGTCCCAGAGGTCGCAATCGCCAGCAGCGAGCTTCTCCGCCGTGGAGGCGGCTTGGATTTGATAGGCCGTTTGCAGGCATCCCCGCTGCGTCGATTTCAGTTCCCAATCGAGATGCGGCGGAACCGCGTCGATTCCCAACGGGTTGGTGGTATACTCGGTACGCGGATTTTCCACCGTCAGCGGAGGCAGCACACTCTCTTTGGCATGGCAGGTTCCAAGCAGAAGCGCGAGGGAAGCCAGGTTCAGGATATTCTGTGACATAGGATTTAGTGAGTTCGGTTGGTTGGAACAGGCAGGATGCCTTGCTATTTAAGTCGGGAGTTTCGGATCTGGCTCAGGGCGGGGCTTTTCCATTTCGTAAGTGAGGCCGACAGCCTCACGCCAGCGATCGAGCGTTTTCATATTGCCCAGGGTGTCGGCCCAAGTCATGGCTGGAGGAACCGCCTCGCAGCGGCCAGCAGCGAGAGCGTCGCCAAACGCGTCAACTTCATAGCCATAGGCGGTCATCTCTGATGCAACCGTCACGAGACGCGGCTCTTTCTCCGCATTGACCGTGACGACGAGCTCATTGCTCACGGCCTCATGGCGGTTATGTGTCCAGGGCTGGGCTGCCCAAAGGCTGCCGGCTGAGCCAAAGATACGAACGCCATTTTCAAAATTCTGCCGCACCCCGGTGGCCACTTCTGCCATCATGTCTCCAGGAAATCGCAAGAGCCCGACTGCCCATTCATCAACGCCGGTTTCGCCGAGATGTGCCATCCCCCGCACCTCAATGGGATCCAGAAAATCTTTGCCCTGAGCCGCTCCGGCGATCAGGCGGGCCATCGAAACCGGGTAGCAACCGACATCCAGAATCCCGCCACCGCCCAGTTCATTGGCGAATGAGCGGATGGCGGGGTCGCATCGCGAGCCGGAGCCGTAACCAAACGAAGCCTGGATCACCCGAATCTCGCCGATAAGACCGGAGCGGATGATCTCAAGGATTTTTGCAGTCTGCGGATGGCATCGGTACATGAATGCCTCCATCAGGAAGACCCCTGCTTGCTTGGCCGCTTCCAGCACCGACATGGCCTGTGCGTGATTGAGAGTCAGCGGCTTCTCGCAGAGAATGTGCTTGCCTGCCTCGGCAGCTTTGATCGCCCATTCAGCGTGCATGGGGTGGGGAGTGGCGATGTAGACAGCATGGACGTCCGGATCAGCCAAGAGGGACTCATAGCTGCCGTGAGCATGCGGCACGCCAACAGCTTCCTGGAAGGCTTGCGCCTTTTGCGCCGTCCGGCTTCCAATCGCCACGAGCCGGCCAGTCCGCGACGCCGCGACTCCCAGCGCAAAAGCCTGAGCAATCTTACCAGCGCCCAGTATCCCCCAGCCCAGTTGCTTGTTTTCGGTAATCATAAAGAATCTTTGCAAGTTCCGCTCTTCGTGCGCTTCGTGGTGAACTCCTCATGCCGGATTTAGGTTTAGTTATTCCATCCGACTTGTTTGATAACTGGCGGGGTCGGCTTACTCCATGGGATCGAGTAGGGAATCGAGGGCATCAGATCAAAGAAATTGTCTGCGAGCGGTTCTTCGCCGTCCAAATCGATACAAACCGCAAGGGCGAAGACGTCGCTCTGAAACACCGCGTTCCCATTTTCCAATGTGACGCGGATCCGCGGCTGCGGCCAGTTGATTTCCTTGAGGAACTGATCGTAGAAGCGGTTGCGGGAAACCAAGCTGCCTTCAGCATCCGAGAGGATGGCAAATGGCATGGAGTCGGATCGCTGACTCCATGAGCTGGATTCGAACGCCGCCAAGACCACGGAAGAATTGGCCGGAAGCACGACGCCCTTGCTGCCATCGATCAGGTAATCCCCATCCAGACGGAAAATCCCGGAGCGCAGACTGCCCGCAAACTCGCCAGGCGTATCGTTGACCCCGTGAATCGTGATCGTCCCTTTCTGGGCATCCTCAGTGATCACGACATGGATCGGTTGCATCGCGCGGCGCACAAAATGAAAGGAGGGGGTCCGACGCAGGTAATAATCGACGATCGTCCAGGATCGCACGGCGGGCCAGCAGTCGTTATACATCCAGAAGATAGCGGCCGCGCTGCTGAACATCCGTCGGCGGAAGTTTTCGCAATATTCCTTGAGCCCTTCACCTTGGAGCAGCCCGCCCCAGTAGGCGTAATCTTCGATCATCATCTCATGGATATCACGATCCAGCCATTGTTTGTAAATGTTGTCAGAATGCGGATTCACCCAATGAGCCGGAGCGATGGAGTTCTCGTGAACCATCCAAGCGAGCGAGTTATAGTGGCGCTGACCCTCAGGCAAACAGGCGAGCATCGTTGGGAGCGATGTCGGCCCGAGGATCCCTCCCTCATTGGGAAACCGGCACACCATCTCCCGGTATTTTCTAAAATCGGTGTCTCCAAACCCGATTCCCCACGGATGCTGATCCCCGCTCTCGTCCTCGTTGGGATGCTTCGTGATATCCGGCGAATACGGTGAGCTCGGCTGGTAATACCGGCCGGGGTCTTCCTCCGCCAGCAGCTTGGGCAGAACGAGATGAAATATCCCGTAATCCGGCAGCGTCACACCCTTCGTCCAAGATCCTTTGCTGGTCTGCTGCCATTGCATCTCATTATTGCCACACCACACCACCAGGCTCGCATGAGAAGCGAGACGGCGGATTTGATAGGTCGCTTCATCCGCTACCGACGTCAGAAATACTGGGTCATTCCCCGGATATCGCGCACAGGCAAAGATAAATTCCTGCCAGACGAGAATTCCCCGCTCATCGCATAAATCGTAAAAATCGTCCGACTCGTAAAGCCCGCCGCCCCACACGCGCAGCAAATTAAAATTGGCCTCGATGGCAAGATCTACCAGCTTCGTATAGCGATCCTTATCGAGCCTCGCAAAAATCAGATCGGCAGGAACAAAGTTTGCGCCCTTGGAAAAGATCTTCCGACCGTTGACCTCCAGAATAAAATAATTCCCGGTCTCCGGATGTGCGGATTGATCGATTCGGACGCTGCGGAATCCGATCCGGGAATCCGTCCCGCCAATCGTGCGGCCGCCCGCTTCCAAGCTGGCCTGAAGGGCATAGAGCGGCTGATCCCCGTGTCCGATCGGCCACCAAAGCTCGTAACCGCTCACCTCCATCTCCACTTCGTAAGCCGCCAGCCCGGGCTGAATAAGAACCTTCTTCGAAACCGAACAATTCAAGCCCGGCATCGTGATTTTTACAACGCCGGCGACCGGTTCTTTTGTCAGACATTCGACAAATACCCGAGCCTTGACGACCGCCTTTTGCAGCCCTTCTGCGAGCTGGACGATTGGCACCATACGGTCCAGACGCACTGGATCCGTCGTCCAGTCGAGATGCACGGATTTGTAAACCCCCACATTAATGAGCCGTGGCGACCAGTCCCAGGAAAACTGGGATTGCGGTTTCCTGAGCCAATGGCGCTTGTGAAGCTTGGCGTCGAGCGGAAGCCCGTAGCCCTCGACCGGCTTCTCGCTCACCGCGAAGAGCCCGCTATCAAGATGGATGGTAATCCAGTTTGCACCAGCGCGCAGCTTGCCGGTCGTCTCGATCCGGCACGGGGAAAAAAAGTTGGCGTGGGTGCCAATGATCTCGCCGTTGAGCAGGATTTCGGCGGCATAGTCGAGCCCCTCAAACACAAGCCAGGACTGCGCGGCGACCGCTTCCGGAACGACATCAAAGTTGCGACGGTAGCTCCAGATGCATTCCTCAACCCAACGGGCCGCGAGGCAATTGGCATCGAGCGCGGGATCCTCGAGCATGCCCGCCCGCATAAGATCCAAATGGATTTCGCCCGGCACCACCGCGTCGATATAGCTGGAAAGATCGGGATGCTCCGCAGCGACATCCTTGCGGTCGCCTCCCCGCTGACCGTCAAACCACGTCGCCTTCCAGACGCCGTCGAGAGATTGTTGATAAAACTGGTGGAGATATTTATTAGCATTCATAAAATTGAGAGGGCTACAGGGATGATCTTATTGAATTGTAAGAGTTAGCGAATTGAACCCTTTAATGGGGTTCGACTCGACCCAATTACATTATGATTGTATGGTTTATTTGGATAGGATGTTAAGGTTCAACGGAAATGCCGGAGGTCATCAGAAGCAACCGAAGCATTGAAGGATAGGTTTCGCCTTCGGAGGTGCCTGCCCCTTTGTTAAGGTAACCATAAGTGAGACTGTCTCCGACACAAACGATCGTCTCCTGTCCGCGGAGGTGCGGTGTGATGATGTCGAAGAACGTCTTAGCCAGCAGCTTGTTGCCGGAAAGAGTCAGGTGAACGCCGTCGCTAAGAAACTCGGAAGGCGCTAATTTGGCGGTGACGGCGCTGAAATCCGCCAAATCCACCTTCTGTTCGGTGGCAAGCTTCATCAGGGCAGCGTTGTAGCGATCCATCTTGCCGTTGACCGTCTCCGTGCCGAATTTATCGCGTGAGTGGTGCTTGTATACCTCGTCCTCGACGACGTGGTGCATGGTGCAAATCACCGGCGTGATCCCCTCCTTTCGCGCCTGCTCGATCATCCACGTCATGTTCTCGAGGTACTTGTCCAGAGGCGTGAAAAACTTGTCGTTAATGACATCGTTCATCCCGATGAAGATCAACACGCAGTCAGGCTTCGGGGTAAGTTTAAGCACGTCGGCGTCAAACTTAGAGCGAAGGATACCGCTGTTCTGTCCGCAGCGGCCTTGGTTGTAAACGGCTCGATTGTTGGTCGTATGCTGCACGGCACCGAGGTCCGGCTTCGCGCCCGAGGGCAAGGGAGTGCCGCGAAAATCCCGAACATCGCGAAGGCTCGGATCCAGAGGAAATACGGCATTCACGTCAATCGATTTTCCAATTAGCGGCGAGCCTGGCAGCAAATCGTACGCCTTGAGTGCGGCGAGTTTGCCCGCGTCTCCGAGATCCCCGCCACTACCGGGCGCTTTCAGCAGCGGGTCCACGCTGAACCCCACGGCGGCACCGTCGAGCTTCTCCTGCTCTGTGGCGTCCTGCCACTCCTCCAGAGTTGTGTAGCCCTTGCCGGCATACGTGACGCGAAAATCTCCTTTGACGCGATAGTAGCAGTTGTTTCGGAACGTGCTGCGGGCGTTGCTGTTGATAATGTCGCCGTCGTGATTGGCCACGAAGATGTTGTTAAACACGGTGACTCCATTTTGTCCGCCAAAAGTGTTGCCCAGAAACGCGGCAGGCTTCGTGCCGCCAATACCGGCGCTGACGAATACCGTGTTGTTGTAAACATAGCCGCTCTGCACGCCCCACGTCATGATCCCGCCCGAAGCGCTGGGATTCTTCTTCGCGTCGTTCTGGCTGATGTTGTAACGGATGATGTTGTCGCGCACCGGCCCGGCGCCAATCATAAATCCGGTCTGAAACCCCGAACCTTCGTTGTCGTGCGAATAGTTATATTGCAGGATGCAGTTCGAGCAGCCGCCATCGATGTCAAACGCGCAGCCGTCCATGCGCTGATTCGTCACAATCCGGTAGCATTCGTTGAACTGGCCGACGGACTTCTCGCATTCGAGAAAAACCAGTCCGCCCACGCCGCCCGGCTGGCCATTATCTCGCCCGGCCTGGCCGCAGTCGTAAATCGTGCAGTGCTCCACCAGAAAGGATGTGGCGTTGGTGATCTGCACCGGCACGCAGTAGCCCGGGTTTCCATTAGGGTCGCCGTAGATGTCGTGAACCGTGCAGCCGCCGAGGTAGCAATTGGTGAATAGCCCGCTGCCGAGAGGAAAAAACCACGGTTTTCCGCTCGCCTTTTCCGACCCCCAGCAAAGGATACCGCTATACAGGCACTCCTTGACCGTGCAGTTGCTAATGCGGACATCGTTGTAACCGACCACTTTTTGTGTGCCAATGGGTGTGTGCAGAACAATCCCGTCGTGGAATCCGGAGACGGCTATTTTCTCGACGTATATGCTCTGCCAGGGCGCCCCTTCTTTGGCATCACTGTAGATATCCAGACCCTGTTCCTTGTTGGTTGTCGTGCCGTCGGGTTTCACGCCGGAACCTTCCAGGATCAGGTCGTGGACCTTGATATACTGGCAATTCAGCAGACGAATACCGAAGGAATCGCCGGCCTGAATGGTCGCTGGACCTGCGCCATACGAACCGATCGTAATGAACGCTTTTGCATTACCCGATGCGGTGATCAGCAGGTTGCCGGCAAACGACTTTCCGCCCTCCAGCAACACGCTGTCCCCGGGTTGCAGCGCAGCCTTGCTCACCTTGCTGATCGTCTGCCACGGCTTCGCTTGTGTGGTCCCGGGGTTGCCGTCGGATCCCGTGGGGGCGACGTAGTACGTCTGCGGGGCGCGTGAAGTCTCAGGTTCAGCACCTTGGATTGCCCCGCACGGACAGGTCGCCCCTGCCAGTGTCACTGCCATGGCGCGAGCGCACATGTTTTTGTTTGTTTTTTTCATTCGATTATTTCAATGGATTGTTAAGGATCAACGGATCAAGCGATTCAGAACTCACTGGTGCTGTATAGCACCGAGGTCAGGCATCGCATCCGCGGGTAATGGTGTACCGCGGAAATCATGCGGGCTCGGGGCAAGATGGAACTGTGCATTGAGGTCAAGCGCTTTTCCGATTAACGGCGAGCCTGGCAACAAATCGTAGGCTTTGAGTGAGGCGAGTTTGCTCGCATCGCCGATGGCTCCGCCACTACCGGGAGCCTTCAGCTGCGGATCCACGCTGACCCCCACGGCGGCACCGTCGAGCTGCTCCTGTCCCGTAGCGTCCTGCCACGCCGCCAGAGTTGTGTAGCTCTTGCCGACGTCCTTGATACTGAAATCCCCCTTGACGCGATAGTAGCAGTTATTCCTGAATATGTTGCCTCCCTTACTGCAGACAATGTCGCCATCGTGGGCGACCACGAAGATGTTGTTAAACACGGTTAATCCCTCCCCTGTGGCCAGAAACGCGGCAGGCTTCTTGCCATCAATCCCGGCGCTGATGAAGACCGTATTGTTATAGACATAAGTTGAACCATGAGTGCCCCAAGTCGAAATGCCTCCCGACTTGTCGGGATTCTTCTTCGCGTCGTTTTGGCTGATGTTGTAACGGATGATGTTGTCGCGCACCGGCCCGCCGCCGGGCATGCATCCGGTCTGAAAGCCCGAACCTTCGTTGTCATGAGAATAGTTATATTGCAGGATGCAGTTCGAGCAGCCGCCATCGATGTCAAAAGCGCATCCGTCCTTAGGCATCTTCGTCTCGATCCCATAGCATTCGTTAAACTGGGCGACGCACTTCTCGCATTCGAGAAAAACCATTCCCCCGATCCCGCCCGGAAGGCCCTTGCTCTGCAAAGCCTGGCCGCAGTTGGAGATCGTGCAACGTTCCATCAGAAACGAGGTGGCGTTGCTGATCCCAACCGGCGAGGCCCCGCCACAATATTTATCGCCGGTAATCATAGTGCCTATAATGTCGTGAAACGTGCAGTCCCCAAGGTAGCAGTTCGTGAACACGCCTGCGCCAGCCGCGCAGTTAAACGGCTTGCCAGTCGTACGCTTTGACCCATAGCAGCCGAAACCCCAAAACAGGCACTCCTTAACCGAGCAGTTGATGATGCGCACATCGTCGTACCCGACCACGTCCTGTGTGCCAATCGGGGTGTGCAGGAAAATCCCGTCGTGGAATCCGGAGACGGCGATTTTCTCGACGTAGATGCTCTGCCACGGCCGCCCTTCTTTGGCATTACTGAAGATGTCCAAGCCCGGTTCCTTGTTGGTGCTCGTGCCGTCGGGTTTCACGCCGGAACCTTCCAGGATCAGGTCGTGGACCTTGATATACTGGCAATTCAGCAGACGGATGCCGAAGGAATCGCCGGCCTGAATGGTCGCTGGCCCGGTGCCATACGAACTGATCGTAATGAACGCATTTTTGTTGCCTGAGGCGGTGATCAGCAGGTTGCCGGCGAACGACTTTCCGCCCTCCAGCAACACGCTGTCACCGGGTTGCAGCGCAGCCTTGTTCACCTTGCTGATTGTCTGCCACGGCTTCGCTTGTGTGGTCCCGGCATTGTCGTCGGAACCGGCGGGCGCGACAAAGTAGGTCTGCGGCACGCGTGAGGTCTCAGTTTCAGCGCCTTGGATTGACCCGCACAGACAGGTCGCCCCCGTCAGTGCCACGGCACTGGCGCACATGTTTACGTTTGCGAAAGATTGTTGCAGAAGACGGACAAATGAATTTTTTGCATTCATGGAGATTTAACGAATATATTGAATTGTCAGATCTGGGCAGCATACTCCTGAGGCAACCCTCAATTCAACACCAAACAATATCTCAAAAGTAGTATTTGTTATGAAAAAGTCGGATTCCCCGGTGAAAATGCCCAATGCCATCTACCGGGCGGGCATGTGGCATCAATCTCGGGGATGCCACCCGAAATTTGCAACCATCCAGAGAGGGATCGAATTTGTGGAAGTGGTGAGAGGCGGTCGCGGGTGGGTGAAGATCGGAACTAAATGGGTGGAAGTCACGCGCGGTGCCCTGCTGTGGCATGTCGAAGGGGATCTTACGATTGCGCGCAGCGATTGGAATGATCCGTATCGGTGCTTCGTTGTCGGCTTCGAGACCGAGCGGTTCCTTGGCATCCGGCGCACCCCGCGCCTGACCTGGTGGCATGATTCCGAGGAAGTGGAACGCTTCAGCCATGAGATCATCCGCGCGCATTTGGACGAGGGGTTCGATCGCAAGGCCCTGCTCCATTACGCCTACGGACGACTGCTTTTTCAATCGCAGATGTGGCAGCACACGACCAAAGAAAAACCCGACCTTCCACCCAAATTGGTGCAGGCCCTGGCACTCATGGAAAAGCACCCGGACGGCCGGATCGCCATCCGGCAACTGGCACGGGAGATCGGTTGGTCGGCACCCCACCTCCACGAGGTATTCCAGAAGCACCTCGGCGTCACGCCCTACCAATTCATTCTCCGTCGGCGAATGCGGTTGGCACAAGAGCAGTTGAGCCTAACCAACGACCCGATCAAGAAAATCTCCGCAGAATGCGGGTTCACCAACACCTCCTCATTTTGCAGCGCCTTCAAATTGCAGATCGGGCTCACTCCCCTGGAGTATCGCAGGAAGGAAAGCTGTGTGGAAAAGCAACTCTGAAGGTAGCAGACGATCTGATTGTCTGTCCTCCGCCGGCCCGAATGGCACTCTAAGTTAAGCCAGAGTAGAACAAGCGTCCCGCTTGTTTTCCCCGGCAGTACAGCAACCGGGACGGTCGCTCTACCATCCTAAAACCGCCTGAACTTAGTGCCATTTCCCCGGCCGCCCCCTTTTTTTCGCTCGCGGAAACAAGGGGCGCTTACGGCACAGGGAACTCGGAACGGGCTTTATTGGAAATCCGGATGCCGTTGATATCGCCGATAAAATATGGTTTCTCTGCGCCCCCGAAGTATCCGATGATCACACCACTCATAGTAGCAGGCTGGATATTGGCGCCTGCAAACTCATGCTCGGCAGCGATCTCCCCGTTGATAAACACCCGCAAGACAGATCCGTTATAGGTCATCGCCACATGGGACCACTCGCCATATGGCAGCTTCCCCTTCGTTGTCGCGCCCACTTCGTTATTTGTCTGTCCGTCAGCCGCAACCAACCAAGTGACCGTGCCATTCGGGCCGATCACCGCACGGAAGCCGCTCATTTGCAAAATCCCCATTGGCTTTCCCGCTCCCTCCTCCGATGGTTTGAGCCACGCCTCGACCGTCACCTCACCTGTGGAGAGTTCAGGGACAGGACTTTTTGTGGAACTCGCCCCAAGGGACACCCCGCCAGGAAAACTCAGCGCCTTCCCGAATTTTCCCTCTACCCATGTCGGCTCTTTCCCATCTGGCGAAGTGACTTTGAGTTCGACTCCCCCCACTTGATCCCCGAATACCATTCCTTCCCCCTCGTTCAGCCCCCACAGGATAACCGTATCCGGTTCGACGGTGAGCGCGGAAGGGCCCGCCGCAAAGAGACCGGCTGTCCACAGAAAAATAGCCAGAGCGGGCACCACCCGAAACGCCGCAGCGAGAGAAAAGAAGCGAGTCTGATACCGGTGGAATGGGAGGAACATAAAAATTATCGTTGGAAAGCAGCTTCCTTCATCGGCGAATTTTGTCAAACGGAATTTCCGAGAAGACGACTACCAGGAACCACGAGGGACACTCGCCTGCGCGTGCATGCAATCGAACGACATTCATTCTTCCCAGATTAACGCCTGCTTATCAGCCACCTCAGTCACGCGCGGTGCCCTGCTGTGGCATGTCGAAGGGGATCTCACGATTGCGCGCAGCGATTGGAAAGATCCGTATCGCTGTTTCGTTGTCGGCTTCGAGACCGAGCGGTTCCAGGACACCGGCCGGACTCCACTCCATCTTGTTGGCGAGGAATACCATTCCCTGTTCGCCCCCGTCCACTTCCACCAGCGCCGTGATGCGCCACATCAATAATGGCGAAGCGGGGCAGAAAACTGTGAAGGTCCAAGCGCAAATGGAAGCCACCTTGCGCCGCCGGTGTTTGGCCCAGTCCATGCAGGAGTGGACCATTTTGTGATGGTGGAATCAACCGCATGAATGACGCGCCAGGCGACGCCCTTGCCCCGGTTGCCACGGGCAATGCGGGGCTGAAGGTCCGCGCCTCCTTGTCCGCGCCGGTCTCCTTCGCCATCTTTGGCACCAGATACGACAGAATCAAATTGCAAATCTACCGCAATACTGAATACTGACTGCGGCTTGGAATGGTTTTCTTTTTCATCCCTGCCGAGTGGCAGGGTCAACCAACTTTCCCAAGCCGTATTTATTGACAGTTTTCCTCGCCCGCTATAGAATGCCTGTGAAAATGAAAATACTCGCAACATCGTCATTGGCCTTAATGCTGGCCACCTGTCTCGGGGCCGATGCAGTCGTCATCAAAGATGGAGAATCCATCGCCTTCTTAGGCGACTCTATCACCTACCTGGGCAACGACAAGCCCAACGGCTATATCCACCTCGTCATCGAGGGACTCAAAACGGCGGGTGTCAATGCGACCCCAATTCCCGCAGGGGTGGGCGGCGACAACACCGGCACCATGCTGGGCCGGCTCGACAAGGATGTCATCGCTAAGAAACCGACATGGATGACCTTGAACAGCGGCGTCAACGATACTTCCGTGTTCACCGTCGAGGAGTTCGGCGCGAACCTCGCCAAAATCGTCGACCAGGCAACCGCCGCGGGGATCAAAGTCATTCTCATGAACACCACAATCTCGGCCGCTGAAAAACTCGACTGTTCCGACAGCCTGAAGCGTCTTCAATTTTGCGAGGAGTTCAAAGAACTCGCCAAGAAGCGGAACTTGATCCTCGTCAATTTGAACACGGCGATGACCCGGGAGCTGATAAAACGTAGACAAGACGGTGTCAATGGACCCATACTTCTCAGCGACGGGGTGCATCTAAACGGCCTGGGAAACCAGATCGTGGCGGCGGAAATCCTCCGCACGCTGGGCGTTTCCGAACCGGACCTCGCCGCATTGCGGAAGCGTTGGGATAACTATCCCTTCGCGGTGGCCAAGCCGATAGTATCCGTCGGCGACTATATAAAGCTTAAAGCTCTCGCCGAAAAGAACGGGATGACCATCGACGAGCAGGTGTCGGAAATTTTAACAGCTAACGTGAAGTAAGGAGATAAATCATGAAACCTATTTTTAGAAAACTGGCTCTCCTGGCATTGTTCATTGGCGCTCCGCTCTTCGCTAATGCGTTGGATTTGAAAGACGGAGACCAGATCGCTGTTTTGAGCGGACAGAATTTTGAAATCTGGAGTTGTGGTCCCTCCGGTTACATTCGCCTCCTGCTGAATGAATTCACAAAGGCCGGGATCAAACAAGAACCCCGTTTAATCGCTCTTGAAGGCAAAAAAACCGAGCAGATGCTTGCGCGGCTCGATGACGAGGTGATTGCGAAAAAGCCCGTGGTCGCACTAATCATTCCCGGCACGGAGGACTACAATCCTTGGGCTGAAAAAACCGTTTCCGAGTCGTTCAAAAACAACCTCGACGCCATCATTGGGAAACTCCATGCAGCCAGTATTAAAACCGTCCTCGTCACAAGCTATGCGTGCAATAGCAATCTGGCATTTATTCCAAATCAGAATGTTGCCGAGCATAACGACGCCATCCGGTCTATGGCCAAGGAGCACGGACTGCCACTGATCGACTTCGTAAAAGTCGTCGACAATGAAAAGAAAATTGTCCCCTTCGACAGAAGCCTCATGGCGAGAGCCGTGGTCAATCAAATGTTAACCGGTGAAATATTGCGCGTGCTCGGGTACAGCGACCAGGAAGTCGCTGCCTGCCGTCAGGCGTGGCCCCTCGAATTTCCACCGTCGGTTTCCAACAACACTTACGCGAAGTTGAGGACCGCAGCGAAAGCATCAGGCAAAGAAGTCGACGCCTACATTACCGAAGTCCTGCACGACAGCGTCAAATAGACCAGGCCGAATCGACATTCAACTTCGAGGGATGTCGTGCCCACGCTGAGCGTGGGCACGCTTTTTTCTTGGAAACTTCAACTTCCCGGGGCGGCGTGGTTAATGCGAGCATCCGTCAGGCCTTCCAAGGTTTGAGAGGCTGGAGTCTTGGGGATCTTGCATTTATCCGTGTGGGTTGTGCATTGTGCGCTTCGCTTGCGCAGCAGAGCAGTCAAAGCTGGGTTTTGGCAACAAGAGGGCACGATGAATGTCGATTTAGCCTAATCTTCTCGTACGCTTGATCCAAATTCATTGACCACTTGATGTCCGGGTCGCAATTCCCCGTTCGCCGCAATAAACGCAAGGTTTCCGGCGTTGCTGAACGCGCCTTCGTCCTTTGCATGGGCATCGGCCACGCCGCTATTATGGAGAACATACGCCAGCCAACCAATCTTTCGTTTGTTTAATTCCCCCAACGTATAGCGAATGATCTCTGCTCGTTCGGCATCATCGTAGGAGCCCCAACAGGTTTCCGTGGCAACCAACGATTTTTGGGCCTTTGCAGCTTTTTCAACAAGAGAGTCGAGCGCTCTCTCAAAGTCTTCTTTAGCGTCTCCCAAATTGTAATAGGGATGACAACTGAGAAAGTCGCTTAAGTGCATCAGTTCATCAAAATGACGCATGGGACATACGGTGACAGGAGCTTCCGCCTTGAGGCGTTTGCAGTCTGAATATAAGTATTCCAGCCACTTTATTTCCGCATCGACAACCACCTGAGGAATTTCAGAGTTGCGGTAAAAAAGAGGTTCGTTGCAGAGATCCCATGCGGAAATGCGCGCGTCATTTGCATGGCCTCCCACAATGTCTTCCATATAGGGTTCAAAGAGCCTTTGGACATTGTTTCTGGAACCCGGGAGGAAATGGTCAATATAGACGCCACCGTAATCTATCGAATTGGTGTGCCAGCGGTTGAAAAGCACAGGCATCACCTTTAAACCGTAGAAATCGGCAATGGCAAGCGCGGTTTCAAAATTGGCAACAAAGCGCTTTTCGTCGCGTTGGTACGCATCCCAGGAGAGCCATAGGCGGACTGTGTTCATCCAAGGAAAATGCCTTTTCCCCCTTCCAAGTTCCAGCTTGATGGTTTCGGCATGGAATTTCATCCACAACTCCAGGCCAGATGTTCCATAGCTTGGCTGGTAGTTGAAACCTTTAATATCGCAGTATTTCATAGAGATCCTCTTCCTTTTTAATCAAGCGAGATTGAAACGCAAGCGATCATGGTCCTTGTGGGCAAGCAGGTCCAGGGCGTGACGCGCAAAATGTCCCCGAAGATCGGTCGCGTAGGCTTCGAGAACTTTGCGTCCAATACCATTGAAATCACCTGTTAGGAAAAGTCCCATCCCGAGATAAATTTCGCGCAAAGAAAGATTCCTTGGTTCCGTTTCGACAAGATTGGCATTCGCCCGCGCCCGGAGCGTTTCGACACTCAGCAATGCATGGCCGCGAACGCCCGGTTTCCCAATCAGGCAGGCCAAAGCGCTTGCAAGCCGAGGGTGAGGGAGTGCCGCTGCGGCAAGTGAAGCAGCCCGGCAGTGAGAAAATTGAGCGTTCCCATCGAGAGCCAGAATTTTTTCTTCGATGGCCTCAATGCCGATGGGATTGCGTGTCCTCGACAGCGCAATGATGATCGCGTCAAGCCGGCTCATGCTTCGGCCAAATTGGCCCATTCCACAATAATTCCATCCGTGATCCCAAGAAGAGCATCGTACAATTTCTTCGAGAGTGGATGCAGCCTCGCTTACTCCCATCAAACCGAGGATAAGCGCGGCATCATGCCGTCGTTGCGGCGTGGGATCATTCGCCATTACGGCCAACAATGCATTCCTGCTCTCCTCAGGATGGGCGAAAAGAATGGCGACATTTAATAGTTTGCCTAAATCACCATCGGCCGCCTCACGGATGGACTCCGAACTCATCGGAAAGGAATCCTGGTGCTCCAAGACACCGGGGGCAAGAATGCCGAGCGCGACAAGCTTGCCTTGCAACTCGTGAATGTCGAGCTGACGAAGGCTCACCTTCTTCGCTACAGACTCAGCAACAGCCAACCCCGCAGCGTACCCTTGATTCTGAACGTCGGCCTGCATGCGAATGACAGGCAGTGCATCGCGATGAGCGCTCATGCCAAGCCCGGTTACTAACACTCCATCGATTCCGCGCGGCAGCATACAACGAAAGGGCACGTGTGCCTGGAGGGGATCATGATCCGGAGCCGCCACCATAAATACCGGATGGATGGTAAAGCCGTGCGTGTCGAAATTGCTGGATGCGGTGACTACCGTATCGGGAAAAGTACGACAGGCAAGGAGATCGATCGGTGATAATTCCAAGTCCCCCACGATCTGTCGTCTTTCTCGCGTGTCTACCAGGGCTGCAGTATCAAAGGCGTGGGGGTATTTTGCCCTGGCTTGCACATAAGCGCTGGTGATGCCAACCGGGTCTGTCTCATCCACGAAGGTGTGGTCCGAATTCTGACCTCGCACGTTAGGGTGGAAGCGAGGCGATATGCCAGCGCCTTGTACTGCGACATGACACGCGTCGATCACGCGGCAGGGGGCGCCGGCTGCGGCGGCCACATCTGCATTGCCGGTTGCGTCGATAATGCCGCCAGCTTCCACAAACCCGCTTCCGAAAGGAGTCGATACCAACAATCCGCCGACCTTTCCACTTTCCATTTTCACACCAAAGGCAAAGCTGGCAGTCCAGGCCCGCCCGCCTGCGGCTTGTAGCATTTGGTGATAGATGGCGGACTTCACTTCCGGGCTCCATGATTGGCCATCCTTAGAACGACTCAGCGCATCGAAGTGTTTTACGGTTTCGTCCAGCTCTGCGGTGAACCCAACTCGATTTCCAAACCAGTAATTATTGATTAACCCGAGGGTGCCTACCCCTCCTAAGCCGTGCTGGTTTTCAAGAACTAACGTGTTGGCTCCGGCACGTGCTGCGGCGATTCCCGCCGGAGCCCCGCCGGTTCCGCCTCCAGCAACCACAACATCGAATTTGCCGAGAATCGGAAACGACCAATTCGCCAGTTCCAGAATCCCTTGCGTTTCCCGGAGAAAGGCCGTCGCGAAACGAAACGGGCCGGACTCTTCACCGCAGCTTTGTAGATTGAAAGCAGAGGATTGCTGTCGACACGGTACCGCTGCTGCGGCGGACGCACCGATCCGATACCCGAAAGCCGTCGCTTTGTCTGGACTGCTCAAATCGCGAAGCCCTGTTCCTGAGAGCGGCAGCATTCCATTGAGTAGCCAAAGGTTTGGAGCGGGTTGGATATCCGCATCACCCAGATCGGCTAAACAGTTCTTCAAAACGGAACCGGTAGAGGTCATCTCACAGGGCGGATCAACCAGGAGATCTGCCGCAACCAAAATATTATCGTCAACAAGGAAGGAGCGCGCGACATGTTCCGCCGCCATCGGATCGGCTCCAAGTGCGGCGCGGTCAATACTGAGGCGGAATGCCGATAAGGTTTCGTCACCCTCGCGGAAAGTTTGATCAAATGTTTGCGGAAGCTCTTCGATCTCTCCCGGCCAGGCCGTTGGAGGGTTCTTAGCGAGGACCGTCCATTCGACCCGGGATGGCACGTCTTCGCGCGTGCAAAGTGGCAGTCCGGCCAATCGGGCGCCAAGACCGAAATCCGTTGCGTCAACGATGGCTCGGCAGGTTAGTCCAATCAATGAGGTTCGAGTGGCTAGAACGGCTCCCGCGATTTCGCCGGTTTCGCTCCGCAGCAACGAAACCGGACGGGCCGAAAACAGAAAAGGGATCGAGGCGGCCATGAGAGCTTCTTCCATTGCCCGCTTAATCGCCCCGGGGCGTGCGGGCAAACAGGACCTTTCCGCAAAGGCCGCTTTTAAAATTGGATTTTCGATGCACCATCCGCCTGACCACAACTGGAATTTACCTGCAAGATCGCTTCCGAAATAGCTTAAATCGCCCACCAGCATAACGGAACGGCCTGAACATTGAACTTCAAGAGCTGCGGCGACCGCAGCGCAGGAGGAGCCAAGGACTAAGATATCGGCATCCCGAAGAATCGGGACAGAGACTGATGGGAAATTCGACATTAATAACATCGGTATCTATTGGATTTCTGTGATGGCATGCTCCGTTTTGTCAATCAGTCCTTGAGGATCAGGATGGGCCAGAGGTCGGGACGGCGGTCTGGGGGCACGCCAGGCTCGGTGGTGAGCCCAACGCCCTTGCCAGGGCAATCCATTTTCGGGTCGTCCTTGTCGTGCAGATAGAGGCCGAATCCGGCCCGGGTTCCTTTCTCCAGGCGCAACGGCTCGATGTAGCGTTGTGGGAAAATCATTACGTATGCGTAGCCGTCCGCCGTGCGCTGGAACTGGCATTTGACATTCTGGGCCGCGTTATCCTTGGTCGGCATGACGATGCCGCCCGCCAACTGATGGTAGGCTTCGGCAAAGCGATAGACTTTTCCGGGGCCAGTTGCCCCTTCGGAATTGCCCATTGAGAAGTCGTAGCGGTAGTCGTCGAGGTCATACCCCTTGACCGAGTTGCTCCGTCCGTTGGCTCCGGTGTCAAAGTAGACCTCCGCGCAACCGTCGTGCATGTAAAGGACGCGGTCCTTCCATTTGGAAGCTTCAGTGAGGACAAAGTGATCATCCGTGGCGCTAATCCGAAGGTAAAGATTCTCCTTGTCCCATGCGAGTTGGAATTTCGCGTCCAGATCGCCAGGATAGCCCGCTTTCACGGGAGGCTGACCCGCCTTGGGCGGATTGACGTGCCAGTTGTTGACCGGGATCGAGGGAATTGCTTCCCACTCCTTTGCGAAGGAGTCGAGCGGCAGCGGCGCAGCGGTATGCGGCACGTAGAAGCAGGCCATGTTCCAGTCCACTTTATCCATGCGGCCGCCCGCGAATTGGAAGCTGATCGACTGTTTCCACGGATAGAGTTTGCCCGGCTCGTTCCCCTGGCTGGGCTGAATCGAACAGACCGCGCTGCCTTGGGCGGGTATCTCGAAGGGGGTCTTGGTTTCGTTCACGTTCATGTCGCCATGCAAGAGGCGATTGGTCTGATTGGTCAGGCCAGCCTCGATACCGCCGCTAAGCGTGGGGAGGATGTTTACTTTGAGCGCTAACCCAGCTCCCTCGACTTCCGCCTGGTTCAAGGCCGCCACCAGCTGGTCGGCACCACCCTTTTCAGTGCGCAGGAAGAGCGGCGCGGATGTCAGCTGGATTGCCACGGTTCCTTTCTTGGATTCCACCTTGCGGGGGTTGCCCATCAAGTCGATAAATTGCGGCATCTTGCCTTTGAATTGGACCTGGACGACCGGTCCGCGTTCCAAGCCTTCCTCGACCTTGTCGATGGCGCACCAGAGGGCCGCCACGCCGCGACCCTGCTCGTCTTCAAAGACGTAGCCGCGAATCCCGGCTGCGGGCTGGATGTTGGCCTTGAATTTCGGATTGCCCAGCAAGTGCCCCAGTGTGTTGGGAACCTTGCAAGTGTAGAGCGGCGCGAAATACTGGTCCAGGTAGGGGCGGCTAACCCAGATGTTGAAGGAACGGACTTGGGGCCAGTATTTCAGGCAGATGATGTAGGTGCGAGCAGCCCAAGCGGCGTGGAGAAATTCCCGCCAACCGGTGTCATAACTCGGGCGGCCGCAGAAGTAGGCGTCGTTGTTGTCATCATTATTGGTGAGCCCCCATTCAGGCAGCACCAAGTCGCTGTAGTTGAAGCCTTCGGTGTAATCGATATGGGTTTCGGCTCCGTAGCCGTATTTTTTCATCAGGTCGAGCAGCCGTTGCGTCTCCACGTCGAGGTCTGGCCCACCCCTGACGCCGTCGAGGTTGCAGTAGGGATGGGTGGCGATGGCGTCCCATTTGACCTTGCCCTGGGTTGCGGCAAGGTAGCCTTCGGTTTCCCGGATCCCGCGCAGGGCGTTGAAGCCGGAGGTGCCGCCGTCCGGCAGGACGATGGCGTCGGGGTTGGCCCGCTTTACGCCGCGCTGGCAGGAAAGTTGGATCTTGGCCCATTCCGCGAAATTCCCTTTCTGGACCATCGGGCAGCGGGTCTCGGTTTCGGTTGAAAAGGCCCACGACTTCCCCCACGGATGGCTTGCTGCGATCCGATAGGAGAAATCCTCGATTTGCTTTTCGCGCTCAGGCGTCACCTCAGTCCACTTGCTTTGGGCTTCTTTCACGAGGACGCGGTCCTCCGGGGCGTCGGCAAGGTCGGCGACGATCAGCAGGTAATTGGTGATCCTGTATTTATCAATGAGATCCGCCTCCTCTTTAAGATCAAGGTTGTAGGTCGTCGAGCCGAACCCCCAATGCATGAAATTGCGGGCCATATCGTCGCCACGCGTGAGCCGAGAAGCCATGCAGAGGTTGCCAAAGATGTCTTTGGTGGCGTGTTTATTCTCCAGAAAGTCCATGATGGAGAGTCGGTAATAGTCGCGCAAGACCGCTCCGCTATCGAGGTGGTAGTCGGCCTGGACGACAAAAACGCCGGTGCCGAGCTTTGCACTCTCCCAAGGAAGCTCGATCCGCCCCACACCCTCCTTATCCAAGGAAAACTTAACCTTCGTATCGTAGAGCTTCTCCCGATAATAATTCCTAACTACCAGCCCGACTTCGCCTTTGGCTCCCGGTTTGCCATACATCTCAAAGGCGGCTTGAAGGGGCGCTCCGACGGCGAGCGCGTTGTCGGGGTCGGAGGTGCGCAGGACGCCCTCGATTTCCGGAGCGACAAATTCGGTGGGCGCGATTCCCTCTTCGAGTTGGAAACCGTCAAGCCACGCGATGCTGCGGGCGGCGATCAGAACGGAGATCGCGGGGCGGTCAGCGGTGAAGGTGATGGATTTGCGCTCCCACTCCGTGTTGAGCTTGTGGGTGGTGGCCAGAGCTGGGCGCCAAAGAAACTGGCTGTGCTGCACCGGGCATTGGATGCCCACCACGATGTCGGCGTTGGGTTTCTCGGCTTTGGCGTAAAAGCTCAGAGTGTAGGTTTTATCTTTGACGACCGGAATGGAAAAACTCTGCATCGGAAGCCCTCCCTGGCTGCGCTGGATAAGCAGACATTTGCGGCCGAATTTTCCACCATCCACAATGGAGTAGGCGGGGATTTCCGAGGGAACGTATCTGCCGCCGCCCCACCACCACGCCCAGTAGCGCAGCCCTTGTTCAAAGCTCGGGTTGGGCATGATGTTGCGGGTGGAGGGCGCGGGCACACACGTCCTGTCGCGTCCCCAGAAGTCGATTCCGGCTACCGGCGCGGGCGCGGCGGCGTCTTTCTCGGCGGCTTCGCCGAAGTCGATGACAAGTTTGTCGTGGCTTAGGCGCGCTTTGGAGCTTGCCCGGATGATGAACCCAGCTTGTTTTTTGCCACCAGGGCTGGGAGCCTCGGACGCCAAGGAAAAGCTGTGATCGTCGGGCAGCGCCAAGGAAAACCCTTGGAGCGGTTTCTCCGGGGCGTAAACGAATTCGAGCCCGTCCCCGCTCAGGATTTCTCGCTCCTTTTTGGGGAGCTTCCCGATGTCGGCCAACGGAAGCGGCTGTTTGTTGATGAGAAATGTCAGAAAATCGTCATTTTTAGGCGAAACCATCCAGAGTCCGACGCCAAAGTCCTTGGGCAGCGATTCGAGTTTTTCCTGGCTGATTCCCAGATCCCAACTCAACTCGACCTTACTCCCGGTCAGCGCTTTCAAGGTGTAGGTGAACGTCGCCCCTTTGCCGCCCGGCAACACGTAGGGCTTGGAATAGGTGATGGATTTTGAGGCCTCGTCCGCTTTGAGTTCCGGTTGGGTTCCCTCTTTGAGCTTGAAGGGATAGCCGACGCCGCTTTCGTCGTAGGCTCCCCAGAAGGTGAAGCGGAGGATTTCGCGGTTATCCACCAGCAAGTTAATTGACTGGCCCCACTCCGTAGCGGGACCCGAGATTTTTTCCCGAACGCCGATGCGCTTGTTGCCGATCCAGAGGCTCGGCTGGAGATAGGTTTTTTCGTCGCGAACGAAGGCGCCGACTTTCAACACGGGGTCTAACTGCGAGCCTTTGAGCGCCTGGAAGGGCGCGGCCGGGTTGGGCAGCGGCGCTTCCTGAGCGACAAGGTTCAGAGCCGCGATGCTAAGTGCGAGGGCTAGGATTTGTTTCTTCATGATTTTTTGGTTCACGGTTCCTGGAATATAATTTCTAATTAGCAAGAATATCTTGTAGGAATTAGGAATCGCGGCGGCGGCGGATGAGTAGGACTGCGCCGCCGAGGGCGATGGCGGCCATGTAGCTCCATGTGGCGGGCTCGGGGACGGCCACCAGCTCGTATCCGGCAAACGTTGCGGCGCCGATCAGCGTTGTGCCGCTGTCCGTGAAGAAATTGATGCTGCCGAGATTTGTTGTCCATCCGGTCTGGTCGCTGACCATGAGCCGGTCGGTGCCGCCGGGCGTGAACGGGGTTCCGGACCAGTTCCAGATTTCGATGGTTTTCGTGGCTGTCCACGATGTCACGGCGCCGAGGGTGAGGATGTTGGTGCCTGAGGAGAGTCCGAAATCAATGATCGAGTTGTCGGTCAGGGTCAGGGCGCCGAGCGAGGTGGATACTGAGGGGCCGGATTTGATCTCCACGGTTCCGCCGGACAGCGTCAGGGTTGTCGAATTGCTTGTTGCCGCATTTGCGCTGAGCAGGAGCGTGCCGGTGTTGGTGACGGTGATGGCTGTGGTGCCGCCGAGTGCCCCCGCTGCGGCCGCTTCAAGCGTGCCCTCGTTCACGGCGGTCGTGCCGGTGAAGGTATTGTTGCCGGAGAAGACCTGGGTCGAGGTGCCGTCCTTGATCACGTTGCCGTTCGTGCCGGAGATGACGCCCGAGAAGGTGGTTGTCGCGTTGCCGGTCATGCCGAGGGTCAGGGTGTTGGCGCCGAGGGTGACCTTCGAAGTCGAGGTGCCGGTGAGGGAAGCGGCCGACTGGCTTGCACCGAGGGCGAGCGTCGAGGTGCCAGAGCCGGTCTGGTCGATGCTCACTGCCGAGCGGATCGCCGTGGGCAGGGCACCAGTGGCGTTCGCTGTGAGTGTCGCCCCATTGATGATCGAGGTCGGGCCGTTGTAGGTGTTCGCTGTGGAGAGCGTCGTATTGCCGCCGTCCACGATCAGGTCCGAGTTTGCGCCCGAGCCCGCGATGGCCCCTGTGACATTGATCCCGCTGCTGCCGCCCTTGAGGGTGAGTGTTGTGCTGTTCTTGGTGAGCGTGCCGGAGAGCGTCAGCAGGCCGGTGCCGCTGTTCTGGATCGTGTCGGTGCCATTGCCGAGAGCGTTGATATTTTTGGCCAGGGTGGCGGCACCGGTGCCGGTGTAGTTCAGGATGCCCGAGCTTGTCGAGGCGACGCCGAGGTCGAGGTCGGCGTTTGCGCCCAGCGACTGGGCCCCGGTAGACGAGGCATTGCCGGTGGTGAAGGCCAAGGTGCCGTTCTGGACAATCGTCTTGCCGGTGTAGGCATTGGCGGCGTTGAGGGTCGTGTTCCCGGTACCGGCCTGGGTGAAGGTGCCGTTGCCGGTGATGGCGGCGGCGCTGAAGTCGGCGCCCTGGGAGGCGGTGGTGCTGCGGTTGATGGCGAAGTTCGCGTTGTTAACTATGGCGCCACCACCGCTGCTTCCCGTAAAGCCACCGTCGCCGAGCTGCAGGGTGCCGCCGGAGATCGTCGTGATCCCTGAGTAGGTGTTCGCTCCTGTGAGCGTAACCGTTCCTGCACCCGACTTGGTGAGGGCGACGTTGCCGCCAAGCTTGGCGCTCACTGAACCGGAATCAGTGAAACTGTAGCTCGAAGCGTTCACTTGGCCTACGCCAGTGCCGGTGATGGAGCCGCTGCTCATGGTGAGCACGCCGACGCTTGTGATGAAGGTAGCCGTATCGAACGTGCCGCCGGAGATCTGGGTGTCGGTCAGTGTAGTGTTTGCGGAGACGGCGAGGGTACCAGCCTGGACATCGACGAGACCGGAGAAGGCTTGTGTGGCACCGAGGGTGAGCTTGGCAGCACCGGACTTGATGAACGTGACGCCGCTCGCGCCGCTGACGACTCCCGAATACGTGCCATCCGAGGTCTGGTTGAATGCCACGGTCGCGCCGGAGGCCACGGAGATGTTGCCCTGCAGGCTCGCAGAGTTGCCCATCAAGGTTCCGCCTGCGGCGATGCTGGTGCCGCCGGTGTAGGAGTTTGTGCCGGTGAGCGTGAGGGTGCCGATGCCGGTTTTGGCTAATGAACTGCCCGTGCCGGTGAGGTTGCCCGAGTAGGTGGTGTCGAAGTGGTTTCCGCCCACGGTGAGGGCGACGGCGGCGGACGAGGCGTTGGTGAGGGCGAGGTTCTTATCGCCGCCAAGCCCGCCGAGAGTGACAGCGGTCAAGCTGCCGAAGGACAACGTGCCGCTGTCGCTGTTATTGTAGAGGAGCGTGCTGGTATCAAGAGACCGTGCGGAGGCGAGGGTCAGCGTGCTGCCGTCGGTGATCCGGGTGTTGCCGTTGAATGTGTTGATGGTTTGGAAGGTGAGGTTCGTCGCCCCGCCGGTCGAAATGCTTTTGCTAAGATACACATTCAACCCATCCACGGTGTTAACATACGTTCCCCCCGGGAGATTGGTGCCCGTGACAAGCTGTCCGGCATAGACATTTCCGGCGGTCGCGAGAGTGTAATAATTCTGACCGCCTGCACCGGATCCATTGACAACGCCGTAGGCGCCGAGGGTGGTATTGCCGCCGCCCGTGATTTCGAGGGTGTTTGTGGCGTTGGTGGCACTCAGGCTATTGATGGCGACCGAGCCGCTGAGGGTGTTGCCGAAGGTGTAGTTGCCGCTGTGGTTGAGGATGAGCGCGCCGAGGTTGGTGATCGTCAGGGTGGGGTCGATCCCGCCGTGGTTGCCGGTGGCGGTGCTGCCGATCTGGAGGGTCGCGCCGTTGGCAATCGACGCGCTACTACCGATGGCACCGCCGCTTTGGAAGGTGGCACTCAGCGTGTTGCTGGCCGTGGCGTTGTTGGAGATCGTCACGCTGACGCCTGGATTAATCGCCGTGACGACGTTGGGGAGTTGCCCGTTTGTCACCGCCAGTCCGGGGGTGCTGCCAATAAGCTGCTGGCCAACGAAGAGTCCCGTGGTGTCGGACATGGCCACCACGTTCGAGCCGGCGGTGGTGGTGATGGTTTTCACCGAGCTCGGCATGTAATCGCCGGTCGCGATGACCGTGCCTTCGTTCACGGTTAACCCGCCGGTGTTTACATTCACGCCGTTGAGAATCACGGTGCCGGCTCCATTCTTGATCACAGGGCACGCACCCGCTTGGTCCACGAGCTGCGAATTGATGACCAGGTTGCCGAGCGTGTTGTTTTGGAAAATTCCCAGTCTGGTCAGGTTGGCGCCAGTGAGGAAGCCGCCGTTGATCGTCGAGTCTTGTGCGCCCACGTTGGAGGTCACCAGGATGCCCCCCATGGAGAGTTGGTACACTTTGGTGCCGACGAGGGACAAGGTCTTCCCGACGCCGGTGTTCAGAGTGTCGTTAAAACGCAACGTGGTGGCCGCGGCTTGATTCGTGGGGGAAAGGGTGCCACTGGTGGTGACATCCACCATTGCCCCACTGAGATTGGCTGCTGTGTAGTTCGTTGTGTAGGCCGAGTCGGCAAAGCCAACGAGGTTGCCCGACGAATTGACGGTTGCCCAAGTGGATTTGTTGACCGTGGCCCACACGTTCAAATTGCCACCGCCATTCAGAAAACTCTTGTCGAGGTAACTCCCCTGCCCCGTGGTGGCGTTGACGCCAGCCACGGTGACGTTGCCGCTGGTGGAGACGTCCAAGTATGCGCCGCCGCCCGCGGGCCCACCGATGATGTTGCCCAGGTTCACGGTGAGTGAGCCGCCGGCACCGGCATGAAACACCATGTTGGTCATGCCCCCGTAGAACGTCGTCGCGCCAGTCAAATTATTGGGGCTGGGGGTGGCGCCAAAGGTCTGGGTGTTGGCGACGCCTGCCGCGCCCTGAATGATGAGGGTGTCACTATATCCGTTAACGCCGAGAGCGAGGAGGCTGTTGGGGTTGATGATGTTCTCCGTCGGGGCGCCGACAGCGCTGAAGTCGAGTTTGAGGGTGCCGTTATTCACCGTCGTGATGCCGGTGTAGGTGTTGTTGCCGGTGAGCGTGAGCATCCCAAACCCGGTTTTGGTCAGGCCCGAGTTGACGCCGCTGACGAGGCCGCCGACCGTGATCGCGTTGCCGTTGGTGTCGAACGTGGCGGTCACGCCCTGGCCGATGGCGACGGCGCGTGTGCCCAGCGTCACGTTGCCTGCGGCCTGGAGGGTGGCGGCACCGGTGAAATTGAGCGCGCCGATGCCCAGGCTCCCTTCCGATGCGACATTGAGGATTCCGTCCGCGAGGTAGGTGCCGCCGGCGTAGGTGTTGCTAGTGTTCTTCAGGTAGAGGGCGCGTGCGCCGACCTTGGTGAGGCTCGAATTGCTGTTGTCAACGATCTGGGATTTGAGGACCATCCCGGTGATCGCGCTGGCTGCTGAGCTCTGCACGATCCACAAGTCGCCGCCGGCAAGCCCTGTCGTGAGGGTGCCGCCGGTGATCGTGATCGGTGCGACCACATTCCAAGTCGCCAAAATGCCGCCCGACTGGACGGTAAACGCGCTGGGAAGAGTCAAGGTGGTGGCACCGTCAAACCTGAGACTTTGGGTGGTGCCGGTCGTGGGAAGGCCAAAGGATGTGGTGGCGAGAGTCGTGTTCACTCCCGAGCCAAACGTATTCGCCGTGCTGGTAATGGCCGTCAGGTTGCCGGAGTTGCCGGAGGTGAAGCCGACGAAACTATATGCGTCGTCGGCCGTGGTGCCGGTGCTGGTGGTGGCACCGATCAGCATGGCGCTGGTTCCTGAACCGATGATATTGCCGGTGACGGCGTTGGTGAAACTGGTTTGGGAGCTGGCATTGCCGAGCAAACCGACAAACCGCACCACGCCGCCGACGTTGCGGTTGTAGTTCGTCCCGCTCACCCCCGTGAAGGTGAGTTGGGAGGCGTTGGTGGCCACGTCGGTCCTGAGCATGTCATTGCCCGAGCCAACCGTGAGGCTGGTGAAGCTCTGCTTGTTCACCACGGCGTTTCCGCTGTTCACAAACGTGAAGGTGCCGCCGCCATTGCCGCCCAGGGTCAGCGATGCGTTGGGATTGATGCGATTGGTGACACCAACTCCGGTGGTGCCCACCTGGAAATTGCCGCCGCCGTTGACGGTCACGCCGGAAGTGTTGGTGAGATTCCCCGTGCCCAGGACGACGGAACCGGTGCCACTCAGACTTTGCACCACCGTCGGCCCGTGGTAGGTGCTGTTGCCGGTCAAGGCGAAGGAGGAGTTGGCGTTGTAGCCCGCGACCCAGGTGACGCCGTAAGTGTTGGCGCCATCGCCGATGGCCCCGCCTACGGTGAGGAGGGCGCCGGCGACGTTGGTCACGGTGCTATTACCCGCGAGGGTGACGGCTCCGGTCCCCATGTTCAGGGCAAAGCCAGTAGCGGCGGGGATGCTGGGGCGGACGGAAAAGGCGCCATTCCACACCTGCACGTTGGTCAACGTGGTGGCGACGTTGGCGGCCAGGCTGCCGCCGTTGATGGTCAGTGTGCCCGTGCCCAATGCTGCCGCGTTGCCGAGTTGCAGGGTTCCGGCGTTGAGCGTGACGCCGCCCGTGAAGGTGTTCGCGCCGTTGAGGGTCAAGACGCCCGTGCCGTTCTTGGTGATGCTGTTCGCCGAGGAGCCGTTGGAGCCGTTGGAAATGATGCCCCCGACGGTGAAGTTGGCGTAATAACCATCCTTCGCGCTGGCAGCGCCCACCGTGATCGTGCGGGTGGCGTTACCCCCCGCCACGTTGCCCAGGCTGACGGTGCCGGTACCGATGTTCAGGTTTTGGCTGTTGTATCCCACGAATAATCCGGATGTCACGGGGGCGACCGTAAACCCGAAGTCCCCGTTCCAGACCTGCACGTAGTTCGAGGTGAGCAAGCCGTTGCTACCGCCGCTACCGGCGTTGCCCTGACTCACGGCAAGGGTGCCGCCGTTGATGGTGAATGTGCCGGCGGTGGTGCCCAGAGCCGCGATGGCGTTGATGTTCAGGGTGCCGGCGTTGAGGGTGACCCCGCCCGTGAAGGTGTTCGTGCCGGTGAGCGACAGAGCGCCCGCACCCTCCTTGATGAGGCTGTTGGCGGTCGTGCCATTGCCGATGACGCCGCCCTCGTCGAGGGTGCCGGAAGTAACCGTGATGGTGCGCGAGGTGCCCAACGCCGTGCCGAGGGACACCGCACCGCCCATATACAGATCAGACCTCACGTTGCTCAAGCCCGCGCCGGTGAAGGTGAAGTTGCCGTTCCAGGTCTGCGGATTGTTGACGGTCATGGAGATGGCCGTGCCGCTGGTGTTGCCAAGGGTGGTGCCGTCTGCGATGAATAAGGTGCTGGTGTTGGTGCCGAGGGCGGCGGCGGCGTTGATGTTCAGGGTGCCGGCGTTGAGCGTGACCCCGCCGGTGAAGGTGTTCGCGCCGCCCAGAGTGAGCGCGCCCGCGCCGGCTTTGATGATTGAGCTGGCGGAAACGCCATTGCTGATGATGCCGCCGAGGGTGAGGTTGCCCGAGTTGGATGTGATGGTGCGTGAGGTGCCCGCAGCCGTGCCGAGGTATACGGTCCCGTTGCCGAGGTTCAGGTCTTTGGTGCCGGTGAAGGCGAAGTCGCCGTTCAGGGTCACCGTCTTGTTGCTGGAGAGCGTGATGGCCGCCGCGCTGGTATTGTCGAGGGTGGTGCTGGCGGCGATGGTCAAGGTACCGTTGCTGGTGCCGAGGGCGGAGGCATTGTTGAGGGCGAGCGTGCCGGCGTTGAGAGTCACGTTGCCGGTGAAAGAGTTCGCGCCCGAGAGCGTCAGCGTACCGGTGCCGTTCTGGGTGATCGAGCCGGTGCCGCTGATCGCCGCCGAAACCGTGCGGTTGCCTGCGCCCACGTTGTAAGTCAGCGTGCCGTTGTCGGTGATCGCGCTGGTCGAGTCGATCGAGCCGGCGTCGGACGTGTTTCCGATTTGCAGCGTGCCCGCGGTGATGGTGGTGGGGCCGGTGTAGGTGCTGTTGCCGGTGAGGACGAGGGTGTTCGTGCCCAGTTTGGTCACGCCCAGCGTGCCACCGCCCGAGCCGGTCGAGTCGGCGAGAATATCCCCAACGGTGAAGGTTAAGCCGGAAGCGTTGGTGGTATCGAAGCCGATGGCCGATCCCTGCGCGAAACCGTTGGTGCTGGTGCCGTTCGCGCCACCCAGATTCGCGAGGAGGGCGGTCACGTTGGCCGTCGTGAATTCCCCGGTGCCGCCCACGTTCAAGGCCAGAGTGCCCGTGTTGGCCACGATGATGTTGGCCGCTGTCCAATTGACGGGGTCGCTATTGTAAAGGGATGCCTGCTTGCCGAATTGCAGCGTACCCGCGCTGACGGTCGTGGTGCCGGTGTAGGTGTTGGTTCCCGAGAGGATCTGGGTGCCCGCGCCGGTCTTCGTCAGGGCCATGGGCCCGTTGGCGATGGCTCCGGAATAGGTGATGCTCGCGCCCGGGTTGAGGGTCAGGTTCGTCACGGCGCTGTAGCCGGTCGTGAGCACCGAAGCCAGATCCCTGCTGCCGGTAAGTCCGCCGATGGTCGGGGTGGTGTAGCCGGTCAGGGTGATCGTGCCCGTGCCGGTGGTGTCGATGGCGCTGTTCTGGAGGGCCAGAGCGTCCCCGAGAGCCAAAACGCCCGCGCTCACCAGGGTATTGCCCGAGTAGGTATTCGCGGCGGAGAGCGTCCATGTGCCCGCGCCGTCCTTGGTCAGCGTGCCGTTGCCGGTGGTGATGGTGCCAGCGATGGTGCCGTTGCCCGCGCCGCCGAGGGTGAGATTTGTATTCGTTCCGTTGATGCTGTTGGCCGCGGTGTTGAACGTCAGCAAGCCGAGGTCCGAGTTGATGCGCGCAGCGCTGCCGAGCGTCACCGTGCTCTGCCAGACGTTCGTGCCGCTAATGTTACGCAAGGCACCACCCGAGGAGATGCCCGTGCCGTTGAGGGTCAGGGGTTTCGTGCCGACGGTGATGCCGTTTTGAATCTGCAGGGCCGCTCCGCTGGTGACGGAAACGGCACCGGACGAGGAACCCAGGGCGGTCGCGTTCTGGATGGTCAGCGCGCCCGCGCTGATCGTGGTGGGGCCGTTGTAGGTATTGGCGGCGGTAAGGACGAGCGTATTCGTGCCGAGTTTGGTCACGCCCAGCGCGCCGCCGCCCGAGCCGGTCGAGTCGGCGAGGGGATCCGCAACGGTGAATGTCGAGCCGGAAGCGTTGGTGGTGTCGAAGCCGATGGCGGATCCCTGCGCGAAACCGGTGGTGCTGGTGCCGTTCGCACCACCCAGATTCGCGAGGAGGGCGGTCACGTTGGCCGTCGTGAATTCCCCGGTGCCGCCCACGTTCAAGGCCAGCGTTCCATTGTTAGACACAATGATGTTGGTCGCTGTCCAACTGACGGGGTCGCTATTGTAAAGGGATGCCTGCTTGGCAAATTGCAGCGTGCCCGCGCTGACCGTGGTGGTGCCGGTGTAGGTGTTGGTGCCCGAGAGCGTCCATTTGCCGGCACCCTGCTTGGTGAGCGTGCCCGTCGTCGTGTCAATGCTGCTCGCGATGCTGCCGTTTTGGGCACCGCCAAGCGTCAGCCCGAAGGTGGCACCGGTGATCGAGCCGACGTTCGAGACCGTGATGTTCCCGCTGCCCGCAACGATGCTGCTGTCGCTGCCGAGCGTGATCAGCCCGGAGTAGGTTCCGGCTGTCGCGCTGTTGTTGGTGAGCGCGCCGCCGCCGCTGATGCCCGTGCCGTTCAAGGTCAGGGCGTTGGTGATCGTCTGGCCGTTCAAATCGAGGGCCGCTCCCGTTGCTGCGACACTCGCCGTGCTGGTACTGTTCCCCAGAGCGCTGCCGCTGCCGGCTTTCAAGGTGCCCGCGGCGATCGTCGTGTTGCCGGTGTAGGTATTCGTCCCGTTGAGATACAGGATCCCATTGGCCGCGTTCTGCGTGACGCCGGTGACGTTGGTACCAATCGAGCCGACGGTGACGGTGCCGTTGCCGGTGCCGTTGTTGGTGATGCTTCCGCCGTTGTTGGCGCCGTTGGAGAGGGTGATGTTGCCCGTGCTGTTGGCGGTGAGGGTGATATTTTGCGCGCCCGTGACCTGGCCGCTGAGAGTCAAGAGCCCGGCGCCGGTGGAGGTGAAGCTCATCGGGCCCGATGTCAGGCCGATCGCGTTGGTGACGGTGAACGGCGTTGCCCCTGCCTGCGTGAGGCCGGTGACGTTGCTGCCGAGTGTCGTGATGATGGCCGCCGTGCCCCCGGATCCGGAGTTGGTGACCGTGCCGGTGTTGTTGACATTGGCCAGGGTGAGCACCGAGGCGCTCGAATCGATGAGCGTCAGGTTTCCTGTGCCGGTCAGGTTGCCGCTGAGGGTGAGGGCGGCCGCCCCGGCAATGATGCCGATGGTGCTGTCGCTGCCCAAGGTGACGTCACTCGAGTAGCTGGCCGCGAACCCGCTGTTCATGAGGGCACCGGTTCCCCCGATGCCCGACCCGTTGATGGTCAGAGGATTGTTGGTTGTATATAACTTGCCGTTCAAATTCAGAACCGCGCCGTTGGACACCGTGACCGCAGTGCCGGCAGCCCCCAACGATGTGGTGGCGGCCCCCAAATACACCGTGCCCGCGCTGATGGTGAAGGTCTTGCCCGCACCGCCAAAGGTGTTCGCCGCGTTGCTGAGAAGCAACCCGCCCGTGCCGACCTTGGTCAGGTTGTTAGCCCCGGAAACGACTCCGCTGAGAGTCAGAATGCCGGCACTGTTCCCGCCGATGCTGCTGTCGGAACCCAATGTCACCGTGCCCGCATACGATGGAACCACGAGGGCACCGGCGACAGACACCTGGATGCTGTTGGTCAGCGCGCCGACAGTCGAGCTATACTGCCCGTTGATGGTCAGGGCATTCAGGGTTGTGAACGCCTTGCCATTCAAATCCAGAGTAGCGCCGTTAGTCACCGAGACCGCGTTGGAGGCAACGCCCAACGAGAGGGTAGCAGCACCCAATTGCACCGTGCCCGCGCTGATGGTGAAGGTCTTGCTGGCGCCAAAGGTGTTCCCCGTGTTGCTGAGAACCAGGGTGTTACTCCCGACCTTGGTCAGATTGAAAGCCCCGCCAACGATCCCGCTGAGAGTCAAGGTGGCACCGCTGCCGCCGATGCTGCTGTCGGATGCCATGGCAACCGTGCCCGCATACGTGCCTGCCGTGGAGTTGGGGTTCCAAGGAACCGAATTGTTGTTGTTGACCAGCGCACCGCCGCCGCTGATGCCCGATCCGTTGATGGTCAGGGCGTTGGTGCCGGTCATCGTAATGCCATTCAAATCGAGGGCCGCTCCCGATGCAACGCTCACCGCGCCGGTACCAAGAGCGGTGGCGCGGTTGACTTGCAAGGTGCCCGCGGTGATGGTGGTCCCGCCGGTATAGGTGTTCGCGCCGGAGAGGGTCCATGTGCCGGCGTCCTGCTTAGTCAGCGTGCCCGTCGTCGTGCCGATGATGCTCGCGATGGTGCCGTTTTGCTCGCCGCCCAGCGTGAGCCCGAAGGTGGCTCCGGTGATCGTGCCGGCGTTCGAGAGCGTGATGTTCCCGCTGCCCGCAATGATGCTGCTGGCGCTGCCCAGCGTGAGCAGACCGGCGTAGTTCCCCGCTGTCCCGCTGCTGTTGGTCAGCGCCCCGCCGCCGTTGACTCCCAAGCCGTTGAGGATCAGGCCATTGGTGTTTGTCATCACCGTGCCGTTCAAATCAAGGGCCGCTCCCGCCGTGACGCTCACCGCGCCGCCGTTGGCACCCAAAGCGGTGGCGTTGCCGATTTTCAAGGTCCCGGCGCTGATCGCGGTCCCGCCGTTGTAGGTGTTCGCGCCGGTGAGCGTCCATGTGCCGACGCCGCTCTTGGCGAGGGCAAACGTCGTCGCAGACCCGTTGGAGATGAGGCCGCTGATCGTGTTGGCACCTAGGTTCGTGCCGGCCAGGGTCAGGGTTTCCGTGCTGCTTGTCGTCGAAGCGGAGATCGTGCCGCCGAAGTTCAGGGTATTGGTGGGGTCAATGCTGTAGTTCGCGAACGTGTAAGAACCCGCCGTGGTCGTGGAGGCCGGGGTCAGCACGATCGGGGAGTTGACGGAGATGGATTTTCCCGTGCCCGCGAGCGTCGAGAGGATCTGGATGATGCCGTTATTCCCGAGGGTCAGTATGTTGCCGCCCGTCGTGCCGAGCGTGAACGTGCCGGAGGCCGTGCCGGCGTTGGTGTCGAACGAAATGCTGCCGACGCTCTGGTTGGCAATGGCGTTGGCGACCGTCGCCAGGGTCGTGTTGAAGATGGCGGTGTCCGAAGCGCCGGGCTTGGCCGACCCCGTCCAGTTGGTGGCCAAGTTCCAGTCGCCGCCGGTTGTGCCGTTCCACGTGACCGTGGCCGCGCAGGCGGCTGGCAGAGCGCCAAGGAAGCCGGAGGCCAAGACTCCGAACAGAACCAAAATGGCGTGATTTCGAGTTTTCATAGGACAGTATCTTTTACGCGCATCAAACAGGCTGTCTATTCATGAAGCTTACCAACGAGATGATTTTGCTTGTATATTTTCCGCATGAGCGATGAAAAACAGGTGAAATATTCGGTGAACCCCGTGTGAGTTCAGCCGGCGAGGATGGTGCGGAAGTTTTTTTGGAGGGGATAGATCAGGATGCTTTTGAGGGGCAGGACGCTCTGGTGGTTCTTTTCGAGTTTTCCGCGGCCCTTGGTTGTTCCGACTTCGATCCAGTTGGCGGCGCGGTAGCAGGTGCCGGTGAACCGCTCCAGTTCCACAAAGGTTTCCAGAAGGACGGGACTGTAGCCGTAGCGGGAGAGCCAGTCGGCGGCGATGCGCCGGGAGACGAGGGAGAGCAGGCGGGATGCGAGGTTGGGAGTTCGCACCCACGGTGGGATCAAAAAGCGGTTGTTGTGTCGGGGCCTGTTCAAAAGTGGACTGAGACGGTTCAAAAGTGGAATTCTCACT
>JBAXXD010000013.1:0-59342 GCA_037128135.1 Verrucomicrobiia bacterium | reverse complement strand
GCGCAACGGCCATGCTCCTCGGCGCGACCTGGTCCTCGCCCTTCGACACCACCGGCGCGACCAATTTCGTGAAATCTGCCTCCGGCGCGATCACCACCCTCACGAGCGCTTCGAACTCCTGGGGCACGGGAATCAATACCGATGTGCTTGCTGGTTCCACGGCCACCGGCACAGTGAGCCAGAGCCTCCGTTTTAATGCGGGCGGCAGCCTCACGCTCCCCGCCGCGTTCACCGTCGAGTCGGGCGGCATTTTGGCGACAACCAGCACCGCTGCTCCGGTGACAATCACCGGCACCTCCATCAAAACCGGACTTGCCGGCAGCGACTTGTGGGTCGTGCAGGGAGGCCCCTCCAGCGCGAGCACCGGGATGGTCATCAATTCCCAGATCATTGACAACGCCGGATCGAGCCTCACAAAGGTCGGCCAGCGCGCGCTCTACCTGACGAATACCAACAACACCTACGCCGGCGGCACCTACATCGGGGACGGGATCCTCAACGTCGCCTCGGAAGGTTCGCTGGGCAGCGGCGCTCTCAACTTTACCGGAGGCAGCGTCGGCCAGATCAACTTTGCCGGAGGCGCCACCCTCCAGGCTGCAGGGGACATCGCCCTGGGCACCCGCGCCGTCACCATCGGCCAAGGCGTGTCCGCCACCTTCGACACCAACGGCCACAATATCTCCGTGGGCGGCCCCATCAGCGGAGCCTACTCGAGCCTCTACAAGACCGGCGTCGGCACGCTCACCCTCGGCGGGGCGAATACCTACACCGGCTTCACGGATGTCACCAACGGCACCCTCGCGCTCGACTTCAGCGCGGCCGGCGCGCCCGTGTCGGACATCATCAACGCCAACAGCCTGGTGAATCTCGGCTCCATCGTTTCCATGGGTCAACCGGTCACGCCGACAGCGCTCTCCGACACCCTGTCCATCCAGGGCAAGGCCGGCACCGCCAACTCCCAGAGCTTCAGCGGCGTCTCCCCGAACCCCCTCTTCGGCTCCGTGCTCGTCAATCAAGGCATGAGCCACCTCAATCTGGCCGCCGGAAGTGGCGGCACGCTGACCGTGAATCTCGGCAGCCTCACCCGTTCGCTAAGCGGTGCTAGCCTTGCCAACATCGGGCTGGACATCGCCATCGGCTCGGGCGTCACGGTGACCACCACCACCTCTCTCACTGGCAGCGGGCTCCTGGGCACGGCATCCACCGGCACCTCTATAAACAACGTTCCTCCCTGGGTCACGGTCAACGGCTCGTCCTGGGCGACTCTCTCGGGCAACAACATCATCCCCCTCGCCGACAGCAGCTACAGCACCATTCCGAGTGCCTACATTGGGACGGGGAACAATTGTGACCTGCGGGCTTCCGCCACCTTGACAGGCGCGAACACTCTACAGTCGCTGCGCTTCAACGACACCAACACCGCCGGTGCCGACGTGACGTTGACGCTCGCCGGCCCCTCGGTTCCGTTTTTGGAAAGCATCTATGGCATCCTGGTGACGAGCCATGTGGGTGCTCACACATCGACCATCGCCTCAACGGGGAACGGCGGGTTCCTGCTGGGCTTCGGCCCCGATCTCCCGATCTTTCAGAACAACACCGCCGGCGACCTCGTCATCAGCGCGCAACGTGTGGATACCAATCAAGCCGCGGCGCTCAGCAAGTTTGGTGCCGGGCGTTTGATCCTCACCGGCCTCAATACCAATACCGGTGCCACCTATGTGAACGAGGGCACGGTCATCGCCACCGGCGACTACACCCCACAGGTTATTAAAACGGGTGTCCTCACCACCACCGGCAGCACCGCGGTGACAATGTCCGACACCAGCGGCTTGTTCCTTGGCCAGGTGATGACCGGGACCGGCATGCGAGGGGGAGGGTGGAGCTATCAAGTCATCACTGCCATCAACCCCGGCGTGGGCATTACGCTTAGCGGTGCTCCCCAAACCGGCGGGAACATCACGGCCACCTTCCAGAGCGGCGGCGCCCTCGGCGGGTCCGGCTTGATCGGCGGCAATGGCGGCGTCGCGGTCCCCGTGATGATCGGCACCAGCGGCACGCTCCAGATCGGCAACGGCGGCACCCACGGCAGCCTCGATCCCAACTACACGATCAGCAACCTCGGCGCGTTTGTCCTCAACCGCAGCGATTCCTACAACTTCGGCAACCTCATTTCCGGCAGCGTGGTGGACAACAGCCTCGCCGGCACCGGCAACACCAACACCCTCGAAATCACGGGCGGCAACGGCACGGGCACCACCACGCTCGGGTTCTCCGGCACGGTCAACGGCTCGGGGGCGGCCGCTCAGAAAATTTACACCCTCACTACCGCGGGGAATGTCTATGTCGGACAGAATGTCACCGGCACAAATATTGCGGCCAATACCACCGTCGCCTACGTCGATGGGTTGAACGTGTATTTCAACAACAATATTGCGACCGGCGGAGCGACGAACGTCACCTTCAGCACCGCGAACACCTACGCGGGCACCACGAAGATCACCGGCGGCAGCACGCTGCTCCTCGGCTCCTCCACGGCCCTCCAGCTCAGCACGCTCAACTACAATACCAGCGACAACGGCACTCTCTCGTTCGGCTCGCTGACCGCCGCCACCCTGGGCGGGCTCAACGGCGATAAAACCCTCGCCCTCACCAATAATGCGACTGCCGCCGTCGCCCTCACCGTGGGCGGCAACCAATTGAACACCACCTACTCGGGCAACCTCACCGGCACCGGCGGCTCGCTCATCAAAACCGGCATCGGCACCCTCACGCTCTCCGGTACGAACTCCTACACCGGCAACACGACGATCAGCCAAGGCATGTTGCAAATCGGCAACGTGGCAGCGCTGGGTACCAGCGCCGGCGCGGTGAGCGTCACAGCGAACGCGTCCCTCGATTTGAACGGCACGACGATTGCCAACACCAATACCCTGGCCTTGAACGGCTCAGGAATCAGCGGCGGCGCGCTGACGAACACCAGCGCCACCGGTGCTACGTATGCGGGCACGGTGACATTGGGATCCGCCACCAGCATCGGCGGCACGGGCGACATCACGCTCTCGCTCGCGCTCGGGACCGATGCCTTTGCTTTGACGAAGGTCGGCGCGGATACCTTGACGCTCAACGGCGCGGGCAGCAGCCGCACGGGAGCGGTGGCGATCCTCAACGGCACGGTGAAGCTCGGCAACGCGGCGGCCTTGGGGACGACGGCGGTGACGACAACGGTCTCTTCCGGCGCGGCGCTGGACATCAATGCCCAAGCGGTGGGAGCGCAAGCGCTGACCCTCAATGGACAATATAGCTCGACGATCGGCGCGCTGACCAACAGCGGCGCGGCGGGCTCGTATGCGGGCACGGTGGCATTGGGCTCCGCCAGCAGCATCGGCGGCGCGGGCAACATCACCCTGAGCAACGCGATCAGCGGGGCCTTCGGGCTCACAAAAGTCGGGGCGGGCACTCTCATTCTCACCGGCGCAACCAACACGAGCACGACGACAACGATCAGCTCCGGCACGCTGCAAATCGGCAACGCGGGTACGGCCGGCGTGCTGGGCAGCGGCGCGGTCACGGACAACGGCACGCTGGCCTTCAACCGGACGGACAGCGTGACGGTGAGCAACGCGATCAGCGGCACCGGCGCGGTGACGCTGAACTCCGGCACGCTCACCTTGGGCGGCGCGAACACCTACTCCGGCGCGACGACGGTCAACGCCGGCACGCTGAAGCTTGGCGCTGCCGGGGCCTTGGGCAACGGGACGTCTAACACATCCGGGGTGACAGTGAGCGCAACCGGGGCGGCGTTTGACCTGAACGGGACCACGCCGACGGCGACCGTGGTATTGACACTCAACGGCACGGGCGTGAGCAGCGCCGGTGCCCTGACCAACAGCGGCGCCGCTACCACGTATGCGGGCACGGTGGCATTGGGTGCCGACAGCAGCATCGGCGGCGCGGGCAACATCACCCTGAGCAACGCGATCAGCGGAGCCTACGGGCTCACAAAAGTCGGGGCGGGCACTCTCATTCTCACCGGCGCAACCAACGGGAGCACGACGACGACGATCAGCTCCGGCACGCTGCAAATCGGCAACGCGGGCACGGCCGGCTCGCTCGGCACCGGCGCTGTCACGGACAACGGCACGCTGGTCTTCAACCGGACGGACACTTACGGCGGGACGGTGAGCAACCAGATCGGCGGCACCGGCGCGGTGACGGTAAACGGCGGCACGCTCTCTCTGTCCGGCGCGAACAACTTCGCCGGCGGCGTGGCCCTCAACGTCGGCACGCTCAATATCAACAACGCCTCCGCTCTCGGCACCGGCACATTCGTCATCACCGGCGGCACCACCATTGACAACACCTCCGGCTCGGCCATCACCACCGGCAACAACGCGCAGACCTGGAACGGCGACTTCGCCTTCACCGGTGCCAACAACCTGGCCTTCGGCACAGGTGCCGTGAGCCTCGGCGCTGCGGCGGGCACGAGAACCATCACGGTCAACGCGGGCACCCTCACGGAGGGCGGTGTCATCTCCAGTTCGGGGGGAGCCGGAATCACAAAAGCCGGCGCGGGCGCGCTCACTCTCTCCGGCGCGAATACCTTCGGCGGCGGCTTCATTCTGAACGCCGGCACGGTCAATATCAACAACTCCGCCGCCCTCGGCAGCAGCAGCGCCGCGTTCACCATCAATGGCGGCACCATCGACAACACCAGCGGCGCGGCCATCACCACCAGCCGCTACGCGCTGACTTTGAACAGCGACTTCGCCTTCACCGGCACCAACAACCTGAGCATCGGCGACTTGTATGGGACCGTTTCTCTCGGCACGACGGCGGGCACCTCGCGCACCATCACGGCCAACGCGGGCACCCTGGCCTTGAACGGAGTCATCGGCAATGGCACGACCGCCAACAGCCTCATCAAGGCGGGCGCGGGCGCCTTGACGCTCAGCAACGCGAACACCTTCACCGGCGGCATGACGCTGAATGCCGGCACTCTGAACATCAACAACGCCGCAGCTCTCGGCACCACCGCCGGGACCTTTACCATCAACGGCGGCACCCTTGCCCAGACTGCCAATGTTCAAACCTTTGTCACCAGCAACTACGTGCAGGCCTGGAACGGCGACTTCGGGTATTCTGGGAACGCCTCGATGACATCCGGATTATTTGGCGGAGTCGATCACCTGGGCATAAACCTCGGCACCGGAGCCGTCACTCTGGGCGGCACGGGCACCACCCGCACCATCACGACGGATGGTTATTACGGCAACCTCATCGTCGGGGGCGTCATTTCCAACGGCGTCACGGCCAACAGCCTCATCAAGAACGGCACGGGCATCCTGACCCTCAACGCTGCGAATGCCTTCACCGGCGGCATCACGCTCAACGCCGGCACGCTGCGAATCGGCAACGCGGCGGCTTTGGGCAACGGCACCCTGACCATCAACGGCGGCAGCTTGGCCGTCAATGCCGCCAGCTTTACGTTGAGCACCAACAATGCTCAGGTGTGGAATGGCGCCTTTTCCTTCCGCCCCATCAACAGTACTGACCAGTGGACTGGTGGCAATAACCTGAACATGGGAACCGGAGCGGTCACCCTCGCGGGCAATAGCACCGTGACCACCGTCAACAACTACCTCACCGAAGGCGGGGCCATCGGCGATGGCGGCAACAATTACGGCGTCACCTGGGTCGCGGGCTACAATGGCGTCGGCCCCCGCATCACCTTGACCGGAGCCAGCACTTACCACGGGGCGACGGTTGTGCAAAGCCAGTCTGGTGCCGCCTTTACCGCCAGCAATCTCGGCATGGTCGTCATGACCACGGGGACTCTCGCCAACACTTCCTCCGTGACCGTCAATGGCGGCGGCTATTTCCAGGTGGGCACCACCAACTCCACGAATCCCATCAATCCCTTGGCAACGCTCACCCTGGGCGGCGCTGGCGGCGGCGTCTTCGACTTTGGGGGAGGTTCGACCGGTGGCAGGCAGAGCTTCACCAGCCTCACGGTCGGCTCAGGAACTGATGTGCTCTTCAGCTACCTGGTCAACAGCGGCCCCTCGATTGCGTTCACCGGGGCGAATCCCTACACCCGCAGCGTGGGCGGCGTGCTGCACTATGTCAATTTGGCCGGCAGCTCCTTCACGAATGCTCCGAGCGGGGCCGGCAATGTCATCGGCACAGGCGCCAACGCCATCCTCATGGGCGCAACCTATTCCTACGGCAACGGCGGCAGCACGACCGACGCGAACTATTTCGTGAAGGCTGGCAACGGCACCTTGACCGCCGCGACGGCCAGTGCGGGCGTATGGGGGACGGGAGTGAATACCGATGTGCTTGCTGGTTCCGGGGCCATCGGCTCAGTGAGCCAGAGCCTCCGTTTTAATACGGGCGGCAGCCTCACGCTTCCCGGCGCGTTCACGGTCGAGTCGGGCGGCATTTTGGCGACACACAACACCGCTATTCCGGTGACCATCACCGGCGGCACGCTCGCCACCGGGATTGCCGGCAGCGACTTGTGGGTCGTGCAGGGCTACTACGCCAGCGCGACCACCGGGATGATCATCAATTCCCAGATCATCGACAATGGCGGTTCGAGCCTCACCAAGTCCGGCCCGCGCGCCCTCTACCTGACGAACACCAACAACACCTACGCCGGCGGCACCTACCTCGCGGACGGCATCCTCAATGTCGCCTCGGCAGGGAGCCTCGGCAGCGGCGCGCTCAACTTCACCGGCAACGCCAACCTTCAGGCCGCGGGCAACGTGGCGCTGGGCAGCCGCGCCGTCACGATCGCCTCGGGGCTGACAGCGACCTTAGACACCAACGGCCACGCCATCTCCGTGGGCGGCGTCGTCAGCGGCGTCAACGCGAGCCTGACCAAAACCGGGTTGGGGACCCTCACGCTCACCGGCGCGAATACCTACACCGGTATCACGACGGTGCAGAACGGCACCCTCAGTCTCGACTTCAGTGCATCCGGCGCGCCCGCCTCGGATATCATCAACGCCAACAGCCTCCTCCAACTGGGCGTCGCAGGGGTCAGTGACACCCTCATCATTCAGGGCGCGGCCGGCGTCGCCAACAGCCAGACTTTTGGCGCCACCAACAGCCCCTTGGGAGGCAACGCCGCGACGACGGTTCTCGGCGGCATGAACAACCTGGTCTTCAACGCCGGCGCTGGCGGCTCGCTCACCGTGAACCTGGGCAACATCAGCGGGGGGAGCAGCAGCAGCTCATACATGGACGTCTCCACCAGCGGCAACGTCACCGTGGCCGGCGTCAACGACACCACCCCGGGCTCGTATCTCGACAAGGGTTTCCATGGGAGCGGCGGCAATAATTACGCATGGGCAACGGTCAACAAATCCACTTGGGCGACCGTCAATACGTCGGGCAACCTCGTTGGCTTTGCCGACTCCTCCTACACGAAAAACACGGCCACCACGATTGGCGGCATGGCGGACATCGTCACCAGCGGCACCTTCGCTGCTGGTAGCCAGGCGCAAACGTTGCGTTTCAACGACACCTTGGCCACCGGCGCCGGTCAGACCTTGACCCTCAACGGAACCAAAGTGTTCCAAATCACCAGCGGAGCCATCCTGATGACTGCCAACGCGGGGGCGCACGACTCGACGATCAGCGGTGGCTTCCTGACAGGCTCCAACCTGACCCAACTGGGAATTTTCCAAAACAACACGCTCGGCAACCTGATCATCAATTCGCAGATCACCGACCAGGCCGGCTCGAGCGGTTTTTTCAAGAATGGAGCCGGCACCGTGATTCTCAACGGCGTGAATGTGAACTCCGCCTCGTTTAACGTGCTCGAAGGCACGGTCATCGCCACCGGCAATTACACGCAGAGCTCGGTAAAAACCATCGCCACCACTCTCGGCTCCAACGTCGTGACCATGTCCGACACCACGGGCCTCTTCATTGGCCAGGAGATTACTCCCATTGCCACTTACCTGCCGGTGCCGAACGGGGGCCTCCCGAACGTCGTGACGGCGATTAATCCAGGCGTCAGCGTGACGATCTCCAACAACGCTTCGGCCAACGGCACCTCGATCACCGCCGCCTTCCAAAGCGGCGGCGCCATCGGCGGGGCTGCTTTCCCTGCCTCAAATATCATCATGCCAAGCGTGAATATTGCCAACGGCGCGACCCTCCAGATCGGCAGCGCCGCCACCGGCAACAGCGGCGGGATCGACCCCAACGTGACGGTCTCCAACCTCGGCGCGTTGATCCTCAGCCACAGCGGCAACTACACCTTCGGCAACACCCTCAGCGGCGCGGTCGCCACCAACAGCCTGAGTGGCACCAACGCCACGAACACCCTCGAAATCGCGGGCGGCGGCAGCACCACCCTCGGCTTCAACGGCACGGTCAACGGATCCGGGGTAGCCGCTCAGAACGTTTACACCCTCTCTACCGTGGGGAATGTTTACAAGGGGCAGCTTGTCACGGGCACCAACATCCCGGGGGGAACTTATGTGAACTATGTCAATGGGTTGAGCGTGACACTCACCAACAATATTTCGACCGGCGGCGCGTCGAACGTCACCTTCACGACGGTCAACACCTTCGCGGGCACCACGAATATCACCGGCGGCAGCACGCTGACCCTCGGCTCCCAACTGGCCCTCCAGAACAGCACGCTCAACTACACGAGCACCGGCACGTTGTCCTTCGGCACCCTGACCGCCGCCACCCTGGGCGGGCTCAGCGGCGATAAAGCCCTCGCCCTCACCAACGCCTCGGCCGCCGCCGTCGCCCTCACCGTGGGCGGCAACCTGTTCGACACCGCCTACTCGGGCAACCTCACCGGCACCGGCGGCTCCCTCACCAAAACCGGCATCGGCTCCCTGGCCCTCTCCGGCACGAACACCTTCACCGGCGGCACCACCGTCAGCGCGGGCACGCTGCAAATCGGCAGCGCGACGGCGCTGGGTGACAGCACCAGCGCGGTGAGCGTCGCATCGGGAGCGACTCTCGATTTGAACGGCCAGACGGTGACCAACACCAATGCCCTGACCTTGAATGGCTCAGGATTTAGCATCGCGGCGCTGACCAACAGCAGCGCCACGGGTGCTGTGTATGCGGGCAACGTGACGATGACGGGCGCCATCCCCACTACCATCGGCGGGTCCGGCAACATAACTCTCAACGGGATCCTCACGGGGGGGTATGGCTACACCCCGAACAAGGTCGGCACAGGCACGTTGATCTTAAATGGCGCGAACACATTTGCATATGGTGGCAGCGGTTTCACCATCAGCGCGGGCACGGTGCAATTGGGCAATGCCACCGCGTTGGGGCTTAACAACAACGTGGTCACGGTGGCTTCCGGCGCCGTCCTGGATTTGAACGGCCAGACAGTTGCGAACAACTATCCTCTGACCATCAACGGCACGGGCATCAACAGCGGCGGCGCGCTGGTCAACAGCAGCGGCACGGCCGCCTCGTATGCGGGCACGGTGGCATTGGGGGCCGCCAGCAGCATCGGCGGCGTGGGCGCCATCACGCTAAGCAACACGATCAGCGGGTCCTACGGGCTGACAAAAATCGGGGCTGACACTTTGACCCTCTCCGGCGCGAACACCTACACCGGCAAGACGGACGTCCTGAACGGCACGGTTTCCTTCACCACCGGCAACGCCTCGGCCACCGGCGCCCAGTCGCTCGGAGCCAACGCCACCCTCGACCTCGGCGTCGCCTCGACAAGCTCGGGCATCCTGAAATACACCGGCACCGGCGGTGCCACCCTGGCCAAGAACATCAACGCTCTCGGCAATGGCTCTGACACGATCCAGAACAGCGGCACCGGCCTGCTGACGCTCACCGGCACGCTCACCAAGAACGGCACGGTCCTCACTCTCAAGGGCGGGACGGGCGGCATCACCGTCAGCGGCACCGGCACGATCGCGGGCTCGAATGCCGGATCCGACCTGGTCGTGGACGGCGGCACCACGACGCTCGCCACAGCGAACACCTACAACGGCCCGACCTCGATCATCAACGGGGCGACGCTCAACGCGAACGCCGCCGGTGCCCTGCCCGCGGCGATCCGCTCGGCGGTGAGCATCGACCCGTCGGGTTCGGGCAACTCGACGCTCGCCCTTGGCGCGAACCAAACCGTCGCGTCGCTCACTGGCGGAATCACCTCGGCCGTCCATCTGAACGCCAACACCCTCACGGTCGGCACCACCACCGGCACCACGACCTTCGCCGGGGTGATCTCCGGCCCGGGCGGCTCTCTCATCAAGGATGGCAACAGCACGCTCGTCCTCACCGCCGCCAACACCTTCAACGGCACGACGACCGTCTCGGCGGGCACGCTCGAAGCGGGAGTGACGGGCGCGCTCGGCAGCACCTCGGCCATAACCGTCACCAACACCGGCACGCTCCTGCTCAGCGCAAATTCGGCGACAAGCAATTCGACAGCCCTGACGCTGAACGGCGGAAAAGTAGAAATCAAAACCGGCACCGGAATAAACACCTCGCTCGGGGCCCTGACGCTGACCGATAACTCGATCATTGATTTCGGGCTCTCCTCGGGCACCGACATCCTCACGCTCGGCGCCGTGACATCGTGGACCGCCACGAAAACCATCCAAATCTGGAACTGGACCGGAACCCCGCGCACAGCCGGAGGCAACGAACAGCTCATGGTCAGCAGCACCTCCGGATGGACAGCAAATCTGAGCAGCATCAATTTCTACACGGACAGCGGCACAACGCTGGTCGGCGGAGGCGGCGCGATGTTTGCCGGCTACGAGCTGGTCGCCGTCCCCGAACCCGCGACATGGAGCTACATGGCCGCCATCGCCCTCGGCGGCGCAGTCCTCGTTCTCCGCCGCCGCCGGCTGGTGGGAATTAGGAATTAGGAATTGGAAATTAGGAATTAAGTGAAGACCTCCAAACACCCAGTACCTGCGTCCCGCACGGACGCGGCTTGTAGGGCGTGTTGGCGGACGCGTGCGGCACGTCCTGATTTTCCCTGCATGCCTTGATCTGTATCATACCAACTCTGTAAAATAAATGGACTCAGAACATCGGCAGGATGCCGATGCTACGTCGCATTGGCTTCCAGCCAATGATCCACTCCACTCGAAGAGATGGTATAAATCCGAGCCATCCGTTCAAACATTTTCCGGGCTCCTCCCTCTCATCTCTTCGTGGAGCTTCGTGGTGAATTCAAGAGATTGCCGGCCCCTACGGTGCCGGACGACTACGTGTGGGGAGAGGGGAGTTATCCCCATGCGGGGCTGGCGCCAGCAGGATGGTCACCGTTACGGGCTGGTGGCGACGCACGGGGTGAGCATAAAGCTGCGTTCGACCCAGCCGGCGGACTGCACTGCGGGCTCAATCGAACGGCCATACTGGTAAGCCAGGATTGTGACCTTGATCGGGAAACGGCTGCGTGGCGGGATGTCAGTGAAGGTCAGCGTCTTGCCGGAAACCCGCGCCGGCCCAACGATCACGCAATACTCCACAGGCAACCCGGCATCGGAAACGGCTTTCAATTCAAGCTGCGTGGTTCCGGCCGTTTGATCCGGGATTTCCGGGAAGGTGATGGTCTGGGGCTTGCCGGTTTTGTGACTCAGGAGTCCCACGCCGAAGGGCTGGATTGACGGGCGGTATTCGTCGTCACCCGGATGCCGGACATAGATCATTGAACTGTAGATGGTCCGGCGGCGGTCGACAATCATGCGGATGGTGTCAGGTCCGGCCACAACCGCATTACCACCGAGCCAGGCGATTTGGATTTTACCCTTGTTCGAATGCCCGAGCTCCTGGCCCGCGCCCGTGGTGAAGTTAGCGGGAATCCTGTCGAGGAAAGTGGTCTTGAGAGTGATGGTGACACCGTCCTCTCCGGCAACGGGGGTGATTCCCGTGAACAAGCCGCTGTCTTGAACGGCCGGGATTGAACCATCGTTGCCGAGGATTACTGGAATCTGGGTCTTGCGGGTCCAGTTGACGCTCATGAGTGTTTCGACGGCCTTGGCCATTTCCTCATCGAAGAACCAGACCCCGTTCCTGGCGTTGTCCGTTGCGGACTTCGCCGGTTGCGCCGGGGATCGCTTGGGGTTGGTCATGTCCAGGTCAACGACCCAACCGCTGTCAATGTCCACCGGTTTGAGGATGCCTCCGCCGCCGGCCGGCAGGCGGGCTGGAACGACTTTGCGGATATACATCGCGATCATATCCGCTTCGGTGTCGGTCATGACGAAATGGCTGCTGCCGCATTCGAGCAAATAACTCATGGGCCGCTGGGTCGTAGCCCGGTCTTTGCCGATGGCGGCCGGCCCCCAGAAGTTCGGAGTGTTGCATGTCCAGTCTTTCTTCTGCTGGTTCCATTCCGTGAAGTTGCCGGCCAACTCGAAGAGAGGGACCTGGCGGTTGTTCGGGAGCGTCAGATCCACGTGGGATTTGAAGACGATCTGCGCGATGCATCGGTCGGGTTTCCAGTTGGCCAAATTCTGCACGAACCCCCCCGTGGTGGAGTGACCGAACGGCAGCCATGGCACGGTGGCGATCTCTTCATAACCGGAGATCCCGGCCAGTTCGTCCAATGCTTTCTGCATGACCGCGCCGTCCTGATCGGCATTGCTGAAGGTCGGAGCAAAGCCCGGATAGAACCAGACGATGGCCATGTCCGTTTCCCGGCACGCCTGGCGAATGGCTGCGTTTTCCGAAAAGCCTTGTTCCGCCACATTCTGCTGAGCGAGCACTATGCCACGAATGATCCGGCATTTCTCCGGAATCCACAGGTGTGCGGTGGTGAGCTTCGGCTTGCCCTGAGCGTCTGTAAACGGCACGGAGGCCATGAACTGAAACTCCGGACAGCGCGTCTCGCGGACAACGGGTTCTGAGGTTGCGGCTGCGGCAGCGGCGACCAGCAGAATTGCTAACACGACAAAGCTGGCGATCTGCACGAGCCTCATTGAGACTGTCTTGATAATTGCACTATTCATGATTTGCCTTTCGGTAATTTAGTGTTTTGAATCGTTTGAATTTTTCTCTTTTTCCCGCCACAGCCACTCTTTGGGCAGTGGCTGGCGCGGAAGCCCGGGGCCGCTGATGTCAACCGGTTCCGCCGGCAGCTTTTCGCCCCAGTAGTAAGTATACTCGACCCGCAGGCAGTGCTTGCCGGCCTGAAGCGCGACCTCGCCGCTCTTTTCGGATTCTCCAGTGGCCGAGGCGACGAGGGAAACGGGCGCCGCCGTCTCGCGCTCCGGATTGTGGATGTAGAGACTCAGCCCCGGCCCTTTGACCGTGAAGCGGTAAATGCCGTCACGCGGCACACTCAGGTATCCGGAAAACACGAGCGCCGTTTTGCCCTGACGTTCCCAGGGGGTGGCGGAGAGATAGTCGAGAACACCTCTTTTCTTGGGAATCCCGCCGGTGCGGACGGCTTCGTTTAGTTTCTTCCAGCTGTCGTTGTCGTTGGGCTCCGCTTCATAGTATGCATAGCGGAGTCCATTCTCCACTGATACGGAAAGCACCTCCGGAGCGCGCATCTTCGACAGCAGCGAATACGTCTCCGTGGCGATATCCGGGTAAAGAATATGACCCTTGGCCAGGCGTGCCTTGAGTGTGCAGGGCACGGTGATAGCGACCGGCTTGGTGTAGAGTGGCGATCTCTCGTCGGGATCACTCCCATCGGTGGTGAAGCGGATTTGCAGGCCGGACTGCGGACTGCACAATGTCGCCGGTTCGGCCAGCGCGAAATCGGCGTAAGAGGTTCCGGGCGGGCTAATGTTTGGTACCAGCCGCTTGAAAATGGGCGTTGCGTGGATTTGACCTTCCGGGCTGAGTTCAAAACCGGCATCCGGCAATGGAAGTTGAACTGAGGATTTGCCAACCGTCACATTTTGACAGTCCAGCACCATGCCGTTCAGCAGCGTTCCGCGGGCATCGCTCAGCACGAACAATGCCGAAGCCACGGCCGCAATCTGCGGGGTCTGCAATTTCGCCGGCTGAGTTGCCGCCAGATAGTGGAGAGTCCTCCCGTCGGCCAGCATCATCCGGAATCCACAGACTCCGCCGGCGGAAAGATCCCGGCATTCCTTCACAGGATTCTCGCCCGGGCGCGTCGGCACCAGAACGGTCACCACGGTCTGATTCCCTTCCCCCTCCCATTTAACGTGCAAATCCACGGCCGGTTGCCGCGGATCGCCGAGGCCGTGCGCATACCAGCCCAGAGCCGGTTCATCCTCCTTTCCCCAGCAGGTCGAATAATGGAGAGGCTGGGGCGCGAAGTGGCGGAGCAGCAGGTTCGGACCAGTCGGATCGGTCGTCTGCACACAGCGGGCCGCTTCATCCACATTTACCTGCTCCTGGGAGAAACCTGCGGCGGCGGGTGGGGGAAAGTGCCACATCTGGGTGTATTGGCGGGATCCCTGGCCGGCGGTCGGCTCCACCAGCATCCGGTCGGTGACCACCCACAGGGGGATGTCGCCCCTGAGAAAGAGTAGCTGCCGCTGATGGATCACTCCCGTATCAATGGCCTGCTTGCCCTTCTTGTTGACATTGAAATTCTCACCGTATCCGGAATCGTGGACACCCTCGACCAGATCAAACGCCGCTGAAGTATGCCAGCGAAGCGGAATCGGCTGCCGGTAGGCGCAAAGCGCCACCCCATTTGCCTGGGTCTGCCGCTGACCATTGACGAGCACGGTGTTGCATTTATAGGCGGAATCTTCGTCAAAGTAGCGGCGGACGGAATCGGGCATGGTGCCGAAACCATAGGTGCCCGGTCCGGCCGTGACGATGAGGCGTCGGCCGAACGCGGCAAGCTGCAAACTGTTGCGGTCACGCATGGAATGCCCTCGCCCGGGACGAGCACCCATAAAGAAGGCATACGGCGAATCCCAGCGCCAGCCGCCACGCAGGATGTAGTATCCGCTATACGGAAACGCCACCGACGTGAACGGCAGGGGTGGCGGTTCGTTGCCGTCGCCGAAAAGACCATTGACGATCCGCCGACCCGCCTCGTCGCGGGCGGCGTCGGCACCGCCGGAAGACGTGCCTTTGAGCATCTGAGCCTGCCACTGGCCGCGTACTGTCGCGTCCTTCCAGAGCGCTGTAACATTGGACCCGCCATAGTTGCCGACCCGTGGCAACCCGCCCCAAGGGGTGGTCAGACCGCTCATGAGCGTGTAGAAGCGGGCGACGGTCGCTTCGACCTCGCCGCACCAGGCGGGGCGCGGATCGGCGAACATCGCAACGAGCTCGGCCAACGATTTGGCATCGCCGAAGTTGTAGTTGAACGACTGCTCGAGGTCGCCGCCATCGGCATAAAACGCGTCCCGGGCCACATCCTGAATCGCTTTGCTGGTGGTCTGCTGCAGGTCGGGCGCACGTTTGAGCGAATCGAATGCAACCGCGACCAGCATCAGGCTTTTCAGGCCGCCCAGCCGCTGGTTCGGCACCCGTCCCGCCTTGGCGAACATGACCAGCCCCGTCGGACTGTCCGGCCACTCGAGAGCGACGGCCGTAGCGAGGCGGGCCAGGGTTTCTGGCGGGAACAGCGCCAGTCCTTCGGGGGTGACCTTGCCTGCGCGCGGTGCCAGCACCGGGCCCCATCGTTTCCAGATATCCGCATCGCGCGGTTGATCGTCGGGCAGGAGTTTCGCGAAGGCACCCAGGCACTTGACCGTGTAAGTGCCGACATCCCATGAGGACGATTTCTGAATCAGCCCCTTGGCAGCAGCCTGATCCATGAATTCAAACCAGCGCTGAACAACCCGGCCTTCGCCGGTTTTTGCGTATCGGAAGGCCATCGGCGCACCGAAACTGAAGTCACCGATTTCGTCCGGCGTTAGTTCCATCTTGTCCAGTTGCTTCTCTACCGCCTCCTGTTTGGTGGGGTGCCCCTGGTTGCCATGCCAGCCGAACTCACCGAGTGGCATGGCGCGCAGGCGGTAAACGATGTGATCACGCCAGGCGGCCAGAGCGGCATCATAGTCTCCTTTGGCGGCCAAGGCCTTGGCCTCCCCCAGTCCAGGCGCATCCAAGTTGACTTGGGCCAAAAACTGCCGGGAGAAACCCGAGGTCTCGGCGGCCCGCAGGGGAGAAGCGAGAGCAAATAAACACAGTACAGGCATGACGGCTGCCCGAAGCCAGCGGTGGTGTTTCATGGGGTCTTCTTTTTCGTGCGCGGATGGTAGTCCGGCACGATTCCCGTCGGGGTTTCCTTCCATGCGAAGCCTTCGGGCACCCGAATCGGTTGAACATCGGCCAGGCGTTGGCCATCCACGGCGAACTCGAAATCCGGGCCGCTGACCTTTTGCACCTTGCCTGCGAGAGTCATCTCGCGGCAGCCGATGGTCAAACCGCGCACGCCGCCCGTGGCATCGGTCACGGTCAGCAGTGCTTCGGCGGTCGCTTTGATCGAGCCCGCACTCAACTCAGTCGGCGATTGGGCGACCCTATACTGTATAATGGTGCCACCAACGAGCGTGAGTGTGAAACGCGTCTGACCTTCGCTGAATTCTTTTGCGAACGCCGCGATGCGCCGCTCGTAGGTCTGCCCTTGCGGGATCGGCACCAAAAGTGTGACGATCGGCGCGTCGGCGGAAAAGGTGGCGTGGAGATCGACGGCCGGGATGTAGCCGCTGACCATGCTGGGAGCGGCATTAGCCCAGCCGCGCCAGGGATACTTGTCGCCGAACCACGTCGTGTAGGCCACCGTGCCGGGAACCGCGTGCAGGATCGCCAGGTTAACGTTGTCGGCGTTGGAAGTCAGCACGCGTTGTGCGGCCGCGTCACACTGCACCTGCTCCCTGGAGAAGCCCGGAGCGAGCGGGCTGCGCTTGCCGTCCTTGTCGGCATACTCGCGATTCGTGGCCAGTCCCGGTGCCGGAAAGTGCCAGAGCTGTGTGAGGGTTTGCGCCGGTTTTCCGGCGATACGCCGGGCCGCGTCCGTCACGATCCAAACGTTGACTTGCCGCAGGTAGATGACCTGACGGGTATGGGTGGCGTCAAAGGTCATGGGCGGCTGGGCGTTGTGCGTTTCGACAGCGGCAAGCTGTGTGGCGATTTCATCCTCGGCAGCGCCGTATTTCACGGCATGCTCGCGGACTTCCTTGGCGACCATCGGTGGGGCACTCTTGAATGTGCGAGTCCAGACCCCCTGAACAAAGTCGAAATTCGCCGACGTGTGCCACAGTTGATCTGGTATGGTATGGCGATAACCGGCATTGGCAACACCTGGAAGCTGGCCGCAGCCGTCGATCAGCAGAGTGTTGGCGGTCCAGGGAGCGTCTTCCCCTTTGTATTCCCAGACCCACAGGGCATCCTTGCGCTGATTCTCGGGCAGGTGATTGACATTGTAAGGCGGCGATTCGCGATCGACCAGCAGATGCCGACCGTATGCACCGAGTTCGATGCCGTTGTTGTCGGGATGATTGTGCCCCGCGCCGGGGCGACTGCTCTTGAGAAAGAGCGAGGAGCTTTCCGCATCCCAGCCGTTGCGCATCAGGTAGTAGCCGCTATACGGAAAAGCGATGGACGTGAAGGCAGGCGCCGGGAGTCCTTTCTTGCCCCGGTAAAGCAGGCGGTCCAGGATCTGCTCGGTCAGTGGATCATAAAGCGGATCCGATTTCTCGCAGGTTTCGCGCATGTCTCGGCCGTAACTGTTGTTGCCCACCGAGGGCATGGTGCCGGAGGCCAGGCGCAAGCTGTTGAACAGACGCTTGCGGTTGATGGCGGCCCCATGGAGTTGTGCGACCCAGTCCGGCAGGGCTTGGCCGGCGAAGAGATCGGCGATGCTCGTGCTGGTGTCAAAGAGGCCGGCGTTGTAGTTGAACGATTGCTCCAGGTCGCCGCCATCGGGGAGGATGAAGCGGGCAATGGCGCCGTTCTGCAACCGGTCGATCCCAAGAGCTTCCCAGGCCGCGGCGTCGCGCATCTCCGGCAGGTATCGGGCCAGATGGACCAGGGATTGAGCCACATGAATCTGCTGGTTGCCGACGCAATTGCGCGGGTCTTTCAGCGGCTTGGCTATGTCATCCGTGGCGGCAAAGATCACGATATTGGCCACCGCCCGGGCGGGAATGGTGGTGGACAGATCGGCACCTTCCGGCAACTTGACGACCATCTGGCGTATCACGTCTAACCACCCCTCGCTGTAAATGCAGAAACCATTGCCGAAGTCCCAGGTTCTTGGTGCGAGCCAACTGTTGGGTTGGGCGCGTCCGGCATTGTCCAAATTGTCAAACTCAGTCTTGGCCGCAGTGGCAAAGCGTTCCGTTTCGTTGAACCACTTGGCGATGCTTTCAGCCCCCTGTGGAGCCTTGGGCGGGCGGTATTTTATGCCCGGGGCTTGGCGCAGGCGCGCCATCAAAAGGTCGCGGTAGGCCTCCAACGCCTCTTGCGCCTTGCCCGTCTGCTGCATGACGATAAGCGGCTTGATTTCGGGGTTGGCAGGATCAAGCAGACTGACCAGCTTTTCCGCCACAGCGGCAGGATCGCTGGCATCGTAAGCCGGGGATAGTTGCCCCGAACCCTCGGGCCCCGTGAGACCCTGGACCGCGATAAGGTCACGGAGCGACGGGCAATCCGGCGCGGAACTCGCCAGGCGCAGGCCGGCGTCGTAGATCCGGTAGCTGGGCGGCACCGGACTGCAAAAGCCGCTGGTGACATCGTTGTCGAGTGCCACTGACCCTCCGCGCTGCACCCGCCAGTTGGCCTTGTCCCAGAAGCGGTCCCAGCACCATTCGGCCACATTGCCGCTCATATCATATAGCCCGAGGGAGTTGGGTTTCTTCAACCCTGCCGGGTGCGGGCTGACCTCTTCGCCATGAGCATTGCTTATGGTGTGCCAGGCATAGGGATTCTCCAGACCGGCCACGGATTCATCGCCCCAGTAATACTTGGTCGTGGTGCCGGCCCGACAGGCGTATTCCCACTCTGCCTCGGTCGGCAGCCGGTAACCGTTGGCGGCCCAGTCCGCTGTCACATTGTCGCTCACGCCGGTCCGGTAGACTTCTTGGCCGACGCGATAGACCGGCGCGCGGCCTGCCCGTTCGCTGGCGGCATTGCAGAACTTGACAGCGTCATACCAGGAGATGGAGGAGACCGGATGCTTGGATGTCTCCCCAATGCCCGGGCCGAAGTCATACCCCTTCGCGAGCGCCCAGACGCGCACCGCCGACCATTCACCATAAGTCAATTCTAACGCGGAAAGGCTGAAGTTGGCAATTTTGACACTCTGCCCGTTGCTGCGGGTCTGCACGCCGGCTGGAATAGTAAGCATGCTTTTTCCAGCATCTTCAGCCATCAGCACACTGCTTGCGGGGAGCATGCTGATTACCAACATGTGATATAACTTCAGTTTTATTGCTTTCATTTTATTTATTGATCGTCCGGGCCAGTCATTCGCATGTGCACACACCCACTTCCGGCTCCAGTGCGGTCCAGCAAAGATGCCCGCGCTCATGACATGGCAGTCATGTTCACGGAATCCCCCGGAACGAACTTCGGCTGGATGAGCAGCGACGCGGGCGAGGCATCGCGGTTCTCCATCCGCCAGATCAGAGCGTCAACGGCCCGGGAGCCGATTTCCGCCGAGCGAATGTCGATGGACGCCGGGCGCGGATTTAATGGACTGAGAAACATCTCTTCCGCGTTGCATGACACAATCTCAATGTCCGTGCCGGGACGAATGCCCTGTTCCGCGAGCAGCCCGTAAAGGCTGGCGGTTGCTTGATCGCTATAGATGAAAACCCCGTCCGGACTCGAGCCGGCGATCTTGGCCCAACCGGCTTGGAGAGCCGCCCGGTTGACAACTTGGGATCTGGCATCAGAGAAAAACAAGTCGTCCACGGTGTCGTCAATTATTTGAAGCCCGAGATCTTTTGCCGCAGACAGGAAGGCGTTTCGGCGCAGGCTCGGGCCCCCCAAATAACCGACTTTCTTGCAACCTTTCTCCTGAAGGTGCCGGGCGGCCATGCGGGCCACTTCGATCCGGTCGTAATCCACGGTGTCGCAGTCGGGCCGGTCATTCGGAGCGCCCAATACCCGGACAACCGGGACACCGGGGATGACCTTTTGCAGTTCGTGATAGGGGACTCGATTGCTGAAGAGGATGACGCCTCCACCTCGGAAATTGCACAAAGCCTCGGCCAGCGATTCGTTTGCGTTCCTGTGCCGCAAGCCCAACTGCCATCCATGCCGGTGCGCGCGATTTTCAGCCGCGCGGACGACTTGTGAGTAAACGGGCAAATTCAAGCTTCCAGCGGGAACGTCGCTTTCTAAGAGCAAAATCGATTTGACCTGCCGCGGCCGGGTCGAGCGCCGCCGCACCTTCATGACGTCAGGGCTGCCGACTCCGAGTTCCCGCAATGCCTTGTGCACCGCATCCACGTTCTTTTTCCGAACGCTCTCCGGAGATCGGAGCACATTGCAAACGGTCTTCGGCGAAACGCCCGCTTTCAGGGCAATTTCTTCATACGTGGGAATATTTTGAAAAGAAGACATGAAATCCAAAAGGGAATATTGTGTAAGTCCTCTGAATCTTGCAATAAAATTCGAAAGCCCCTCGTAAATCCGTGAAACTTCCTCCATTTGGATCACGGGAAAGCACGCGAAAACGGGCGGGAGGTTTGGAGGGCGACATGCGGGCGGTCCCTGATATCCCTTGGGAAAACACGGCGGACGCCAGTGGAAATTTCGAAATCCTCGCTGAAGATTGGGGTGTGACGTCGCGATCTTTGGTGGCATTAAAGAAGTTTTATGTATCTGTAAATAATTGTTGATCGCTCTGGAAAAAAGCCTACAACAGCATTCGCAAAGAGATCGCAATGAAGTTCACAACCCCCCTTTTTTTTACCGCCGCTCTGGCCATCACCATCCCGTTGGCGTCCGCTGCCGGTTCCGAAAAACCCGCCTCCGACACCGCAAGGTATCAGGCCGTGCTCGCATTGAAGCCGGTTGGCTACTGGCCGGCAGACGAGGGGAGCGGCGAGACGCTGAACGACCGTTCCGGAAATAACAACCATGGTCGCATCATCCACGTCCCCTGGGACAAGGGCCTGCTTGACTTCACCGGTGCCTATCAATGGGCCGAGATCCCGGCGAGCACGAAGTATCAGAGCAAGTCTCTCACCATTGGGGGGTGGGTATTCATCCGTTCAAAGGTCGAAGGCAGCGGCTGGCCGAACCGCCAAGGGATGCTGCTGATCGGAAACAAGGACTGGCTGAACGCCGTCGGGGTCCAGCTTTGCGTGCGCAAGCAGGAATTGGTGGATGTGGTCAGCAGAGGCAAGGAGGATGTGTTCGGGACGAGGCTCTGGTCACCGGAGAAGCGTCTGGGTGAGGGAAAGCCGTCGCTAACGCTTGGTGAGTGGCACCATCTCCTCTATACCTTCGAGGCGACTCCATGGAAAGATGCCGCGGACACCATCAACCTGGCTCTTGCCGCAGTCGTCTCAGCGTCGGACGACGGAGGAGACGCCTCCCGTGCGCCGAAGAACGCCATCGACGGGAAGCCGGATACCTCATGGGTGCCGGGGGCTGGAAAGTCTCCCGACAATAAGAAATGGATACAGCTCGACTTTGGCAAGGAGACCAAGATCAACAGGATCAAGCTGGCGGGTGACAGCAAGGGCGAATTCTTCAAGGCTGGAAAGCTGCGCTTCAGCGACGGCAGCATCATCGATGTTCCGGATTTGGACAAGGAATGGGACGCCTTTTTCACGGGCAAGATGGTGCGATGGGTCCGGTATGAGCCAAGCGTCAGCCAGGGCGCAAGGCCGGGATTGAAAGAGTTCGAAGCCTACACGTCTGACATCTCCGTCTATCAAGAGGAGGGCGTCATCACTAATATGAAATTCGGCGATGCCATACGCGGCAAAGGCTCGCTCTATCTCGACGGACGTCTGCTCGCGACCAAGGAGGACGTCCCTTACAAGAGCGTGAACCGGAGTATCCAGATCGGCAACGACGCCTACTGGTGGCATCAGATGAATGTGATGTCCGGGTCGCTGGACGGATCGGTGCGGGACATGGTCTGGTTCGACCGGGCCTTGTCCGCAGAAGAAGCCGCCCGGCTTCACGAGGCTACCAGGCCGTCAGCACAGCCAAAGTTTTATGGCGAGGACATGGTTGTGCTCAATGGCCGCGGCATTGCCGCAGGTGATTTGAAAGACCTCACCGCGCCGCAGCGCCGCGCGGCGCTGCAGCTCTTCGGCAAAAAGGATGCCGCCACACTGCAGCCGTTGTCCAATACCCTTCTGCCGGTGCTGACCGCCGCCCTCGAGGAGGCCGACTGTCGGCTGCCGGCGGCGCAACTGCTGCTCAAACTCAACAGTGATCCGGCCCGCGCCGCCCTGCGCAACGCCCTGCCGCAAATGATCGCGGTTGTTCAGGCCGCCGACAGGGCACAGAGCGAACGTGCCGAGGCGGCCTTGGCACTCGCCGCTATGAAACAGGACGCCTCCAGCGCCACCGCAGCACTCGCCCAGACCCTGAAAGAATTGCTGAAGCAAGAGGGCGAGCGCCTGCCGCGCGTCGAGGATCTGCTGCGCAATGCCCTGATCCGGGCGTTGCTGGACATCTCGCCCAATGACCCGCAAGTGCGCGACATCCTGGGACTGGCGCTGGCCAAACCCGTGTTTGCACTCATGGATCTGACCGGGCCGCGCTTCGACGCGGTGCGGCACCTGCTGGATGAGCATCGCACCATGGATGCTCTTGATGCATTCCGCAAGCTGCCTCCGGAGGAGAACGGCGAGCGCTTTTTCAGCTATCAGGAACCTGGCAATCGGGATTACACCTCGACCATCCACGTCAAGGGAGTCACTTACAAAGTGGGCAACGGCAAGGCATGGCAGGGAGGGGAGCAGGTCTCCAAGGACGACTCTGAGAAGCTCATCGGCAAGCTGGCCGGCAAGTATCCCCAGGCGAAGGACTGGCACCTATCCGACTACCCGCACCTCTATCGTATCCCGATCACCAAAATCCACCCCGACGGAACCCAGGAGAAAGTCTATCTGGGAGGTGAAGATTTTGTCATCGACGGCTCCGACCAGAAAATGCTCGGGTGGTCCCTCTTCGTCGATGAGGCCGGCCATATCCATCTCATGGGAGGTCAGCACAACGTCCCGAACCCCGACAACTACATCCCCGGCAGTTGGGAACAGATGGGGATTCCCCGGGATCGGAACCATGCGGACTTCCCGGCCCAGATGTATTGGGTCACGAAGGAGCCCGGAAACATTGAGACCTTCGAGTTCGTCGGCCGCAAGTCCGACCCCCGCGCCATCCCCGCCGGCTATTTGAATTACATGGTCTTCCTGCAGAACTCCGCCAACAAGACCTACCTCTACGGCCGGGCCGGAGCCTGTGGCTGGCAGTGCTGGGGCATGTTTAGATATGATGCCGAGACCAGACGCTGGGCGACGGTCGGGGGCGACCCTTTCGATCTGATCGAGTCGGCGCGGCGCCATGACGCCAACTGGCTAAACTATCTGCACGATCCCATCCGCGGCTCCGTCCCAAAAGCTCCAACCGCCGATCGCCCGCTGGCCTGGGCCTGGCAGCCTCCCTTCTACAATTTCTGCCGGGATGACTGGGGTGCCAAATTCGACAAGACCGGCCGCCTGCACATAAAAATGAAGATCGAAGGACTCGACGGGGGCGGGTATGTCCGGATCTCCAGCGTTTACGCCTATTCCGACGACAACGCCAAGACCTTCCACCGTGCCGACGGCTCTCCGGTTGCCCTTCCTCTGACCATCAATCCGGCGCCGGAGCACAACGCCGACATGCTGAAAAATAACACCGACCAGTGGTGGAACCTCTGGCTCTCGATCGTGCGGCACGCCGGATTGAAATGAGAATCAGCGAAAAATGAATATGACAAAAATGATGTCGGCAGCGTCAATGTCGCTGGCCATGGCGTCCACGTGTATGGCGGTGGGGGATACGAAGGTCGCGCCGAACGTCCTTCCTCCCAACACCTACGTCGACCGTGAAAACAGCGTTTATCAGTATTTCATCCCTGAAGATCCGGCGGATCCTAAAAATAAAGGCGGCTACTACCTTTGGCTGCCGCCGGACTGCAAGCGTGTAAATGGTCTGTTTCTGGCTCCAAAAAATATGGATGAACTGCCATTTCTGGAATTTTCCGAAACCCGGGCCTTATGCCGCGAACTCGGTTTGGGAATCGTCATCATGATGCCGTCCGTGATGAGTCCTTTCGTGGTCAATGCCTTTCCCGATATCTATCCGGATAAGAACAAAGGCGGACAAAAGATCTTCAACTACAAGGGAGGCGCCGTTGAATTCCTGCAGAAACTTCTCGACCGCATGGCCGAACAGACTGGATACGCCGAGATCAAGGATGCGCCGGTCATTCCCATGGGACATTCCTGGGCCGGGGCATTCCCATCGCAGGCGGCCTATGGGATACCTGACCGGGTGATCTGTACCATTCCATTGAAGGGGCATTTGGAACCAGGAGCACCTTTCGACAAGGGCACCAGGCTAAATCTGAACGGTGTGCCGGCGCTGATCGTCGAAGAGCAGGCCGGACCCAACATGGGTAAAAACGCCGGCTGGAACAACTGGGATTTCAAACTCTATCAGGGAAGCCTGTCACGACTGAGGGATGGTGATCCGCTGGGCAACCCCGTCAGCCGGGTAATCTCCTTCGGGGGTGGCCACTGCGAAATGCCAAAACCGCTGATGTCGCTGATGGTAAAGTATGTGCGTGAAGCCTGTCGGCGGCGCCTGCCGAACCAGCCTCCTGCCGAAGGCCCGGTGACGCTGAAGAAAATTGACATCAAAGATGGATGGCTGGTGGACGAGCACTTGGAAAAACCCGCCGCCGCCTGCAATCCGACTGCCAAGTATGATGATTATAAGGGAAACCGCGATGCGGCAATTTGGTATTTTAGCGAGGCGTCAGCGAGGGAATGCGAGACCTGTTTCCGGAGCAATTATGAAAAGAAGATCCCTCAAATACTCACGTTCATCGACAACAGCACCGATCAGCCCTTAAAAGCCAATGTCAGAATAACCCTCTCGAACCTGGCTGACGACCAGACGTTCACAGCCAAGGCGATTAATGCCCGGAGCACGGAATCAAAATGGTATGACGGCTTTAAGGAGCTCGGGCAATCCACGACGCCAACGGTCTATTCGGTCATCATGGGCGAACTGGAGCAGGTCGGGGCAGACAAGTTCCGCGTGGTGGTGGATCGTTGGGGCGGATGCGGATGCGGACGGACCATAGAGGCCGACAATTTCGGGGATGCCAATTGCCAGCCTTCCATGACAAATGCAATGCTTGCTGTCCAGCCGGTAAAGGATGGAATCGCCCAGAAACTGGGATTTCCGAAGATCGCCAATGTCGCGGCCGATGCCAAGATCGTGCCGTTGGGCGCCATCACCGATTCCGGGTTGCCGATCGGCTATTACGTGGCATATGGCCCGGTGGTGGTGGAGGGGGATCACCTGCGGATCACGCAGATCCCGCCGCGCGCTGCCTACCCGATCGAGGTGAAGGTCGGCGCCTACCAATGGGGGCGCTACGGCGACAATCCGGTGCGCGGTGCGGGGCCGATCATGCAGACATTCATGATCACGAAAGCGCACCAATGAACCAACTTCTAACAGAACCTGCAAATGACCGACAGGGTCACTCCAGATGGAGCGTCGGCAGTCTCACTTATACCAGCGCCGGACTTGTTGTTCTCTTTCTGCTGCTGCTGCTTGGGGATTTCGGATGGATGATGCGCGAGCGATCCATCGTACCCCTGGGACAGTTGCTCCTTAAGAAATTCCATACTAGCGATCTGATGATCAGCATGCTTTTCGGCTCCATTCCGGCCGGACTCACCATTATCATCTGGCCGATTGTGAGCGTATGGAGCGACCGGACGCGCAGCCGCTGGGGTCGGCGCATTCCATTCCTGTTCTGGCCGACTCCCGTGGTGACCGGGGCGATGGTAGGCATGGCCTATTTGCCACGAAGTCCTACGGGATCGATACAGGCGCCTGCGGAAATCTACCGCCTCATGTTTTTGCTGGCCGGGCTGACCGCGTTCGCGGGTTGCGCCTGCTGGCTGCTGCTGAACTGCGGCTTCGTCCACAATGGCTGAGTGAAATCCTACCAGTCTCCGGATGTCGAGGGGGTTTGAATGAAAAATAGAACGGAAAGCTAAAAATGATCAGAACAGGAATATGCAGTGTGACGCTGGCGAGGAAGGGCGTCCATGAAGTCATCGCGATTGTCAAGGAAGCGGGGCTGGAAGGGATCGAATGGTGGGGGAAAGACCATGTTCCGCACGGTGACACTGCGATTGCGGCAAAGGTGAAAGCTCTAACAGAAGAGGCCGGACTCAAGGTTTCATCTTACGGTTCCTATTACCGGACCGGAGTCAGCGAGGCGGCCGGGTTGAGTTTTTCCAGTGTGCTTGACACGGCGGCAGCGCTTGGCGCTCCAACCATCCGTGTCTGGGCAGGAAATTGCGATTACGGCCAAACCAATGAAGCGCAAATAGGAAAGATCGTTGCAGATACTATTCGAATAGCGGACATGGCCGCCGAGGCCGGACTGACAGTGACATTCGAGTTCCACGGTGGCACACCTCTGCAATATTAAAAGAACTATTATCATAAAACACTCGCAAGCCTCGCATTGACGCCCCCGGAATGCTCGGGCGAATCTCTGGAAATCAATCGATCAAGGTAAACTCACAATAAAGAAATTCCTGCCATGACCACACTTGCCGCTTCCGAATCTCTGATCCGCGATCTCTCGGGATGGGACTACACGGTCATCGTCGCTTACCTGGTGTTCACCTTGTCCATCGGCGTGATCTGCCGGCGGCTCAACCGCAACGCCAGCGACTACTTCCGTGGCGGCGGCAACATGACCTGGTGGGTCGGCGGCTTGAGTGCCATGGGTGCGGGGATCAGCGTCTGGAGCTTCACCGGTGCCGCAGCCAAATGCTACAATGACGGGTTCGTCTACCCGCTGACTGGTCTGCTGGCTGCGGTGCCGACTCTGATCGTCGGACTGTTGATGGCCCCGCGTTTCCGCCGCATGCGGGTCATCACCTCCATGGAAGCGGTTTTTCGCCGTTTTGGCTTTGGCACCGAGCAATTCTTCACCTGGTTCTCGCTGCCCATGGGGCTCTTCTGGGGCGGTATCGGCCTCAATGCCGTGGGCGTCTTCATGGCTTCGGTGTTCCGCATGGACCTGACAGTCACGATCCTGGCGGTTGGCTGCATTGTCACCTTTCTCTCGGCGCTGGGGGGCCAGTGGGCTGTGGCCATCGGTGGCGTAGTCCAGGCTGTGCTGCTGGTGCTGGTGGTGCTGGTGGTGGCGTTCTTCTCCGTGAACCTGCCGGAGATCGGCGGAATCACCCACCTGGCCGCAGCCCTGCCGGAGCGTCACTTTCGCTTTGACACGGATTGTTCGTTCGCCATCGTCTGGCTCTGGATCGGGTGGAATTTGGTGAACAACACGGTTACCGGATTGGATATTCGCAACTGCGGCAGGTTTGTGCGCGTCAAGAATGATCGCAGCGCCCGCCAGATGGTGCTCATGATGGCCGCTCCCACCTTCCTGCTGCTGGCGCCAGTCCTCTTCCAACTCCCCTCGCTCTGTGCCGCGACGGTCTTCCCGGACCTCCACGCGATCTTCCCCAATCTCACGCAACCGGCGGAGGGGGCTTGGGTGGCCATGGCCTTCAAGGTCCTGCCGCAGGGCCTCCTGGGCCTGATGGTGTGCGCCATGTTCAGCGCCACCATCGACAGTGCCGACGCGGCCCTGAACGCCAACGCCGGCTTTTTTGTCCGCAACGTTTATATCAGCTATATCCGCCCGGACGCTTCCGAGAAACACCAGGTCATCGTCGGCAAGATCACCACGGTCTGCTTCGGCATCCTGATCATCGGAGTGGGACTGGGCGTCAATGCCCTGCGGACCCTGAACCTCTTTGATCTGTTCCAGGTGCTCAATGCCATCCTGCTGCCGCCCATGATCGTGCCGATGGTGCTGGGGGTGCTCATCCGCCGCACGCCGGCGTGGGCGGGCTGGAGCACCGTGATTGCCGGACTGGTTGTCGCGCTCCTGGCCAAGTGGGCGTATTCGCCGGAAGCTGTGCAGCACCTGTTGGGCCTTACGCGGGCACTGTCCGTGCGGGAGATCAATGACTCGCAGTTCGTCGTCGTGAGCTTCATCACGTGGGTTGGGTCCGCACTCTGGTTCTGCGGAACCATCCCGCTCTGGCGGATGAGTTCGGAAGCCCAACACCAGCGCGTCAATGCCCTGTTTGCCGACATGCGGCGCCCCGTTGATCATATTGCCGAAGGGGGCCAGGATCAGGACACCATGCAGCTCCGCGTGGTCGGAGCCCTCTTCCTGATCCTGGGTGCCTTCCTGCTGACCTGCATGGCCATCCCCAACCCGCTGAGCGGACGGTTGGCCTTCTTGTTTGTCGGCGGGGTGCTCTTCGCACTGGGTCTGCTGCTCTGGACCCTCTACCAACGCAAGGCCGCACGCGCGGCGAAGACCCGGAAGTCCTCTCTGTGACACGGCGGGGAAGCACACCCTCCGCAGGCCTCATCGGCGAGCATCTTGTGTCATGTCATCCCCTCCAAAGGAGGTTTTCGGGAGAGACCCCAACATAATCCACAAGCCTTTGGATGGATGAAACAAGGAGCCAGGCGGAATTCCAAGGCGTTCACGGAGTTTTTCGAGACGCGGAAGAATAGTCGGGAGCGAGGCCCGAAGGGGTTTCCTGCCAATGAAATCCCTGCGGAATTCGAAACGGAATCCGGTTCGCCATGGTGTTCCCCTGGCGTATGAACTCAAAACTTTCTGGAGCCGCCCCCGCGTGATCCAGGACCAGGCCGCGCGTGACCCCGTCCGGGGATTTCACGGTGAGCAGTGCTCTCGCTTCGACGCGCAATGACTCGCGATCAATCATCCGCGGGTCGTGGGAAGACTGATAAGCCAGAATACTGCCATCCGGAAGTGTGAGAGAAAGCGCGGCGCAGGAGGGATCGCCTGGAGGTGAAAGATTGGCCGGCTTAACCCCCGGAGGCACCCCGTCGGGAGCGGGCCAGATCACGGTGACCAGGACGGAATTCTGCGGGCTCTTCCAATTCACGAAGACATCCGCGGAGGGGGTGATGTTTCCGAACCCGATGGCATACCAGCCCAGGTAGGGATTTTTCTCTCCATAGTGTTTGGTATATTCGAGCGGGGATGCGCCGAAGTGATACAGCCAGACATTCGGACCTTTGGGGTCTTCCGTGTGCAACTGGCTTGCTGGCTGGTTGAGAACGACCTCCTCGTTCCTGAAGCCATAAACCGGGCTTTTCGGGCCCTCCCGCCACGGTGGAAAATTCCAGATCTGCGTGAACGTGTGTTCCTGTTGGTCGCGGTTGGTCAGGATGTCGGTGACAATCCAGAATCCCGGATTGCGGACAAAGATGACCTGCCGCCGGTGAGCGACGTTCGGTTTCGGATACCCGAGGTCATAGAATCCCTCAACAAAGTCGAAGTGCGGGGATGTGTGCCACCGCGTTTCGATCGGCGTGGCATGGGCCACCTGCGCCACGGGAGCATCGCTGTTTTGGGATTTTCCATCCACCATCACGGTGTTGACCTTCAGCGAAGAGCGTTCATCCAGCAGCACGTTGATCGCTGCAAAATCCGGCCGCATGGCTTCCGGCAGTTGGGCTGGAGTGTAAACCGGAACGCCATTGCTCACCAGGAGAGGCCGGCCGTAAGCCGTGACTTGAATGGCATTGTGCCCCATGTTTCTGTGCCCCCTTCCGGGCCGGCAAGCCTGCAGGAAAAGATAGGGGCTGTCCCAACGCCAATCGCGGCGCTGCACATAGTAGCCGCTGAACGGGAATGCCACCGAAGTGAACGCCGGGGCCGCCGTCTTTGCCGGGTCCACAAATTGTCCGGCAACCTGAGAAACGAGCGGATCGTTCTTGCCGGAAAGTTTGTCGATTTGCCCGGCCAGCCACTTCTGGCGCACATCGGGATCTGCCCAGACCAGAGGGGGATTGACCGGGCCCTGACTCGACATGGCTGGCAGGCCAACCAATGGGGTCGCCAGCGACGCCACAACGCGATAGAATCCGATTTGCCACTCTTCCAGTAGATTGGCGAGTTCCGGCTGACCGGGCCGCAGCCAGGCGGCCAATTCTCCGAGGGAGGCCGCGGCTCCGAGATTGTAGTTGAACGACTGCTCCAGCATGCCGCCGTCGAGATGGAAGGCCCCCTGCAAATAATCGCGCAAGCCGGCTTCTCCTTTTTGCAGCAAGCCGCTGCTGGCGGTGAATTCCGGAAACTGCAATGCCGTCAAAAGGATCGCCGCAAGCCCGCCATGGCGCTGGTTGGGGACTGCTCCGGCGTTCTGATACCGTTCCAGCAGGGTCGGCGGATGATCGTTGATGAGCGAAAGCGCAATCTGGGCGAGTTCGACCGCGGGGATCATGTCGCGGGAAGCCTGGGGGAGAGGGCTCATCACCGGCTTGTATATATCCTCCCACTTGGACGGACGGCCACCCTCGGGAAGGCTTTTTGCCAGAACCCCCAGGCTGCGGATCATCACCAGCACGCGATCTCCCTGCGAAAGGCTGGCCTGCGCATCCCTGCTCCAATTGCACGGAACCTGGCGGCGGGTGGCGGCATCGAGGGCCTCGACAGCGCGCTTTTGGTTGCAGGCAAAATCCGCAGTGATCTGAAACCATTTCCGGAGATAGACCGGATCGCCGCTTTGCCAGTAGCGGACGGTCAGGGAGATCGCAAAAAAGAAATTCATGTAGTCCGGAGAAAATCGTCCCTGGGCGTCCTTCGCAAGCCAGTCGGCATGAATCGGTGTGCCGGGATCTCCGCTGAGCCCAAACGTGTCTCGGAATGCGAAGGCGTTCGTGGCGGTGGCCTTCGCATATTCCGGCTCGCTCATGCGTCCGGAGAGAAGCTCGGCCGCGAGCAGACGGTGTGAGCTCAATTGATCGCCGTGCCAGTTGAATCCTCCCAGGTTCGCTTTTCTGAGAGCGCCAACATGATAGTCGCGCCAGGCATCAAGCGCAGCGGCATATTTTCCCAGCGCGGCCTGGCGCTTCACTTCCTCCATGTCCGGCCGGCTCAGGTCGATCTGCCCGCAGAGAAGCTTCCCCATTTTTTCTGCGTCCTGGCTGTTCACCTCTACTGCCAGAACATGGGTTTGGGAAGCGCAGAAGAGCAGCCCGGCTGCCAGGCAGATCTGGCGAATCACTTTTTCCATGGTGATGGCAGGGAGGGTTGCTTTCGCGTTCATGATGGGGCTTTCGGTGGGTGTTCTGGTTTTGGAGCGGCAAATGAATCTTTTAATTATTTTTCGCGCCTGAATTCACAATCGTGATTATCTGCGGTATAATCTGGGCAGCGAACAGCGCATGGCCGCGGTCATTGGGATGCAGTCCACCCATAAGGCCATCCTTAACCCAAAGATTCCTAGGCACGCCCGGCCCCAAATCTATGACTGCTATTTCCTGATCTGCAGGGTGACTTCCCTTGTGGTTTTTTACGGCCGTCATGATCTCCGTGTAGCAAAATCGTCCAAAAGGAATGAGCAGGATAATCTGAGCCTTGGGCGCACTGTTGCGCAATGCCGCCAGACACTGGGTGATGCTGGCAACGGTGTCGCTGGGGTTGGACTTATGGAGTGCATCGTTTGTGCCATAATTAATCAATATCAATGACGGCTCCTGTCCCGTTTTGCCATAAGCGCTCATATGCCCCTGGGAATCGAGCAGTGAATGACGATTACCGTCAATCTTGTTCCAACGGCTTGAAGCATCATCATATTGGCCGCCGACTCCGTCCCTGGAGTTTGAAATAACATAATATCCGGGAACATCCCCCGGAGGATTGTCGCCTTTGTTGAGCCAGCCGCTCCAACCACAAGCGCTGATACCGTATTCATACCCCTGTGTCTGCAATGCCTGTCCGATCAGATTGGAATACGGAGAAATGACGCTCGCACCAATCCCTTCCGTAATACTGTCACCGATAATCAAAGCCCATTTCTCCTTTGGAGCAACTGGAACCGGAGTGCTTCCTTCGTCAACCCGGAGTCCGGTGACCCTAAGCACATTCAAACCGCTTTTACCTTCACTTCCCCAGCGTTCCTTCTGTTCCGAGTTCTGCAGGCAGACCACTAATTCATGTTTTCCGGCATTCTTGATATCGCCAATGGCAATTTCGTCAGCGCATTTGACATTGGCCTTCCATACCCCATCAATGCAGTACGCCAGAGTCGGCGGGCTGAATGAGGGGGCGTAAGTTGATGTGTCCAAGAGGATTTTAGCCTGGGGTGTCGCGCCAGGGGTTTCCCATGCGACCCTGAAATAAGCGTATGAATTCCAGGTTTGACGGAAAACATTACCGGAACGTCCATCATCGCCAACCCAGTTTCCAGGCGAAAACACAAATCCCGGCGAGTTGACTGGAATCGTGACCGCGTCGCCCGCGTGGATCTTTTGCGAAAATCCAAAGACGACCACCAGTTGGATTGCTACAAGAACGCTTGTGAATATTTTCATTTGTCAATTCCTCTTTTTATTTATCCTCTTTTTGGTCTTCGTTGGCGGCTCTCGCCTGGGCATCTGGTTTTTGATCCGCCCCAAGGGTCACTTCTTTCTTCGCCACCTTCCGACCCAGGCTGCCGGCTTCCGTATCAATGGCCTCGCCCACCAGACGGGCCAGTGACGCGCTGGCAAGCATGGGATTGAACTCTTTCCATTTGAAATTCCAACTGTCGGCGACTCTGGCCAGGAAGACCCCATGCACCCCGCGCTTCCTGTCAATCCAGGGGTAGAATCCGCTCCAGCCGGGGCACGAAAGCAGGGTGGCATTCCCATCGGCATCAACCTGCTCGCGCCACAGGCAGAAACCATAACACCCGTGCTTTCCTTCGCATAGCATCGCCGCCAGGTTGAATTCGTCGGGGAAATTGCCGCCGGGCATCGTTGCGCCACGCACCTGGTCGGCCATCATCTCATGCACACTGTTGGAGGAAAGCACGCGTTTGCCCCGATACATTCCGCCGCTGGCGAGCATGCCCATGAAGCGGGCGTATTCGCGCGCCGTGGTGTAGGGGACCACGGGCGTTCCCTCGGCCAACTCGATCCTCCAGAGGGTTGGTCCCGGTTTTGGTATGAATCATCCCCATGGGCCCGGCGATACGCTGCTGGAAAAGGTCTTCAAAGCTCTGACCTGAGACGCGCTCGGCGATACAATTCGCCACGGTCAGGCCGGTAGCGCCGTAGAAGAACCGGGTTCCCGGCGCAGCAGGCAACTCCACGCCCGCCAACTTCTGAATGATATGATCACCAGATCCCCCGGTCAGTTTGACCTGGTTTAACCCGCTGGTGTGCGACAGACACTGCCGGACCGTGATACGCCCCTTGGTGCCGGTGAACTCCGGCAGATAGGTCGAGATGGGAGCGTCGAGGTTGATCTTGCCTTCGTCAACCACCGTCATGACCGTGGCGCTTTCCAGTACCTTCGTGCCCGAGGCGATATTGGCAATATTGTCGTCCTGATTGTAGCAGCCCCAGTGCCCGGCATAGAGAATCTTTTCTCCCTGATAGACGCGCAATACCGCCCAGGGATAATGGCCGTTGTCAATCCAGGATTGCACCAGCGTGGAAATGGCAGAAAAATCTTCCTTGGGCATGTCGGCGGCAAACGCAGGCAGAGCCGATAACAGGCTAAGAACCATAAAACACCTCACAACAATACTCCTCATAGCATTCCTCTTTTAACCTTATTTCCGCAGCTGAAAAGAGGAATTGAGGCTTGAGCGGGGAAAGGCATTGTTTGCCGGCACACGCGGGACACTATCCAATGAATTGTCAAGATATGATAATATGGTGGAGCCCAGTCGCCGGAAAAATATATCCGGAAAGCTGCGGCTAAAAACTCCGCCGCTCCACCTCCCGCATGCCAGAAAAAATGCAAGAATATGCACGCTGACCCCCAGTTTCCGATTGCAGAACACAAGCCCGCAGTCTGAAATGCCCACCATGCCGGTGGTTCACGAACACAGCGATCCTGGAAGTGCATGACGCAGGGGCTCCGGAGGTGGTGATTTATACGATCATCGCTCGACTTCCCGCTGAAGCGAAAAAATGAAAGTCGTCTCGTGAATAATAATTTCTTCTCCATGCGCAGCACTGATTCCATCTGGCACCGTTTGATTTGGCTCGGCGTTTTCTGCATCGCCATGGGTCTGCTGGAAGCCATCTGTGTCATCTATCTGCGGCGACTGCTGCCGGTCGAAACACATCTCCAGGCTCTTCCCTTGGGCGGACATGAACACATTGAGGGCATCCGTGAAGCATGCACCATCGTGATGCTGATTGGCGTGGCGTGGTTGTCGGGAATCAACTCGCGGCTGCGCGTCGCCAGCTTCTTCTTCGCGTTCGGAATTTGGGACATTTTCTATTATGTGGGCCTGTGGTGGCTCGGCCATTGGCCCGACTCGCTTCTGACGTGGGATTGCCTGTTCCTGATTCCGAAGCCGTGGCATGGGCCGGTGCTAGCTCCCGTATTGATCAGCCTCTACTTCGTGTTCGGTTGTTGCTGGATCCATGCGCGCGAAATGAGCGGCAATCCGGTGCGCATGTCCGTTGCCGTCGTCGGATCGCAAGTCCTGGCTTGCACGGTATGGTACTGGTCCTTCGTCAAGGACTCGGATTGGATCGCCGCGCACAAATATGAGGGAGTCAGTTACTCGTGGGTTTTGTTCGTCACCGGCATCTTTATCGGGGCCGCGGGGCTTCTTTCGCAAAGGAAATTTCCGCTCGGAAAGAGCCCGACGTGATGTTCAAAGACGCGAACGCATCGGTCAGACGTGCTTTCGGTGCTGCCAGCATCCTGGCAGTGGTGGCAGCGCTATTTGTCGCGTTCGAAAGCGCGATATCGAAGCCCGACATGACGGAATTCGATCCGCAGGAGATGGGCCGCTGGGAATCCGTCATGTGGCGCAGCTACTACGAAGGGCGCTGGGTGCAACTTGCATGCCAAACAATGCAGGGGCCTGCGGGCAGTATGGGTTTTCGTGGTAGGACGGATCGCGCTCGTCTCTGCACGCGGCGCGAGCGGCACTATTTTTCCGCAAAAAACCCGATGACCCGGGGTGCCTGCCGGAGTTGGAGCAATACTACGCGATCATTTCGAATGCGACGGACCGAAAATTTGATTGGGGGGGAGCCGCGCTGGCATGAATCCCAACCGGTGCCCCTTCGACGGCATCGATGTCGGCAACGATCACGTCCCCTTGGCAGGGTTGATCGTTTTCGGCTGCGGAATCAGGGGGAGGGACAGCTGGCGATTTTTCTTCACGGTTCCAATACCAGAACTCCATCCTGATCGGGTGCCCAGACGAGCTGGGATTTCCGCCCGTTCGAGTCATCGGCATCGTCCACCGCGATGTTGAATCCGATCACTTTCCCATCCATGGGAAACGATCCGTCAATCACGTATCCGTGTAAAGTTTTTGTGGCCTTCGCCTCGAATCCCTTCCAGGCGCGATCGGATTTCCAGGAGACGCGCCCATCGGCCGCAATCATCGCCTGGTAGGAATCGGCACCCTCCGTGCCGACGCCGCGCGTCAGGAAAATCTCCAGGCAGTCGCCATTCCAGAGTTTGTCGGCCACCGCCGGAACCACCTGTTCATCCGTGATCGCCGCCTGAAAAACGATTTTGTCTCCGTCGCTGTGGAGCTCGATTTTCGCGGAGAGATCGTTCGCTCCTTTCCAAGCGGCCGCGGAAACAACCCGTGCCTGAAGATCGCGGGTTTCCTGCCCGATCTTCAACTGGGCCGCCGTATCTAAGCTGATCGGGACCGGTTGGGCCCCCACCTTGACAACCTTTCGAAACGGCAAGCTCTGCTCGAGTGACAGGAACTGGTCAATGCCCCCGGAGAACCGGACTTCGGCCAGCACTGGGTTGACCGTCGACGGGAGATCGATGGCAAAGGCGTTTCCCTCACCCGGGGCCAAGCGGGCTTCCTCGACGCTGCTTTCCACTCCTCCCGAGACAAAGGCATACTCGACTTTGACCTCCGCTCCGGCGGGGTTGAAGATCGTCAGCAGCGCGGCATTCGCCGGGCCGGTTCCGTTCCAGGGGGCCAGAGACAGATGGGCAAGCGGCTTCACGATGAGCGGGCGCGAGGAGGACAGAAAGATCGGATCGCCGGTGAGTTTCAGCAACGTGGAGGCCTCCCCACGCGTCTGTTCATTTCCAAAAGCGTCGCCCTGCGTCCACGTTTCCTTCCCGGCATGGGTGATGCCCAGGTTCACAGTATCCCCGGTGGTCCACAGAGCGATCACCTCGCGGCCGGCGACCTGGAACCGATAGGCGCGAACATTGGGGGCCAGCGGGAGTTCCTCCACAAAGCGGGCGCCTTGGAGAAGCCGGGCGGCATTGACCTGCGCGGCGTAGGCAACCTTGGGAGAGAAATCCTGGTTGATAATCCCCACGTCGCCAAAGAGGCCATACCAAAAAGACCGCTGAATGCCCACGGCCAAGGACTGGACGTGGAACCGGATCAACTCCATGCCCTGGGCCTGCTCGGACAAGCATTTCACGTTCGCCCAGCCGCCCAGCTCCCCTTCTTTTCCCGAATACATGCTTGTCTCGCTGTTCCAAAGCGGCTTGCCGCCTTCCCCGATGCTCGCCAGGAAGCGGTGTGTGCCCCGTGCGGATTCGGTATTCCTGTCCCAGGATTGATCCATCTCGTTGACACTGTAGTAGTGGATATCGACGATGTCGAAATAGGGCCCGGGATTTTCCGCATAAAACGCCCTTCCCGACCAGGCGGAGGAATTCACGGAATGTGTCTCACTTCCGCCACCTCCGGCAAGAGCGGCAGCGAAACCCCCGAGCCCGATCCGCAAGGTGGGATCCGCGGCTCTCAGGGTCTCCGCGCTCGCCTTCAAGACTTCCACATAGGCCTTGGGATCGAAGGGATAGAATCCGTTCTTGGCATCCGGCTCGTTCCAGATCTGATAAATCCCGATTTTTCCTTTATACCGTTCGGCGAGTGCCTTGAGGTAGTTTTTCCAGAGACCGAGATCGGCTGGCGCGTAGCAGGCCGTGGTCATCATTCCCCCAGTCTCTTTTTTCAGGGGCTGGGTTGTTTGGAAAGGCAGCGCCCCTCCGGTGAGGCACGGATACAGCACGAGTCCGTTGGCTTGGGCCAACTCCACAACCTTGTCGAGATTGGCCCATTGGTAATGCCCCGGCGCGTCCTCGATATCGTCCCAGCGCTGCCAGAGCCGGAACCACCGGATTCCCGCCGCCGCGATCCGTTGGAAAGCCTTCTTCACATGCGCCTCGTTGAAGCGGACTCCGTGGAGCGGAAACTCCGTGGTGATGCCGAACGAAGACTCGGCCGCGGGAACCCGTTCGATCGGCGGCGTGACGACAAAGCTCCGTTTCTCGACCGAGGATTTTCCGTTTTTTTCGCTGAGGACCTGAAGAAAATAACCGCCATACGGCAGAGCCGGCAGCACGAAATCCCGCCGCTCTGCGGAGGGAGCCTTCGCCGCAATCGCTTCGCCCACGTCCTCGCCGCGCTGATTTTTGACGCGGAGCGTCACCGCCACCCCTTCGCCCTGGCCTTTCGGAAACGTGATCCCCCAGGCATGGGGGCCGGGCCCGGTGAAATACCCGCCCTGCCTGCCCCCATCGAAGGAAATCCGGAACGAAGGCCGCAGCACGGTGAGGGAAAACGTGTCGATCTTCCCAAGCCAGGGGTTTATGGTTTCGGTTTCCGCTCCCAAGAAGAACGGACGGTCTTTTTTCCAGGCAAAAGAATTTGAAAGGAGAGCGGTGCCCCAGTGCTCGCCGTCGATCCACCCTTCGAGCGATCGGGCATCGAACCGGAGCTTCACCGTGTGGGTTTCCCCCTTCCGCCACTGAATTTTTTTGCCCAGATCGGTTTTCATCGAGGGGTTGTCGGAGGTGAGGCGGGCCATAAAGGAGCCCCCGTCCCACAGCATCAAACAAATCGAATCCGGCTCCGCCGCTCCCGTCATGTTTCGTCCCATCGTGAAGAGGGCGGCCGGAGCCCGCTGGGCCTTCGCATCCTCGGGCATGGTAAACGACGTTTCGATCTCATACAGGAGCTCGGGAGAATCCGTCTGGTCGGGGGGCAGCACGAATTTCTGAACCAGCTCGCGGCTGGGATACGCAACGCTCGGGATCCCCGGCCGCATGCCGGCTTTGGCCCGGAGAAACACCAGCTTCCCTTCGCGACCCATTTCCCATCGCTCGACCGTTTCAAATGCCGTCGTCGCTTCCTCTGCGGATTCCCGAAGCCCGCAATCGCGGATGCTCATCGCGCTGATGTCGAACTCTCCGCCGGATTGTTGCAGCCGCACCTGGACGCCCAATTGGGCGGCCCCGGCGGGCAGGACGGAATAACGGGTTTCCTCCCGCCACAGCGGCGACTTGCAGGCCACCTGAATGATTCCCAAGCTCGCTCCCTTTTTATCCAGAATGTTCACGAAGATCCACGATCCGTAATCCCCGCGGGAATCTCCCACGCTCGTCCGATATTTCACGGAGATTTCGACCGCCTTCTTCCCCTCGACGTCCATCACAGGCGCGCCCAGCGTGACGCTTTCTCCCTTCGGGGCGGAGAGGCGAACGAACTTCGAGCCCATGGGCGTCGAATGGACAGCCGCCGATCCCGAAATGCTCCAATTTCCGGGAAAATTTTCAGGTGTCAGGCCGATCCCGGCCCCGAAGGCCGACAGTGACAGGCTGAGCCCGGCCACGAACAAAAACCACCTCTTGGAAAAGAGGGGACCGCGAGCGACCAGGGAGAATGGGCGATGCTTCACTTCGTCTCGGTTGTGCTCCCTGCACCAAACATTCGTCTTTCCCATTTTACGAGGCGCTATAGCGCTGGTTTTCCGCCCGTTTGGGCACTGATCCTGCAAGCGCAGGCGGTTGTCCTTCACAGGCGAGATGCCTGTTTTTCCCTGCCCTTCATATCGTCTGTTTGCTTGCAAAAAATCGACTTCTTCGTCGGCACGGGGTTGCGGAGGCTTCGGGGTTCTTGCTTGTTTCCTCAGGGCCGGTCGCCGAACTCGCGCACCACATCGGAGATGCGGAACTCGTCGTAAAATCCGTTCGTCAGGTAGTTGTCCTCACCATTGTTCCCGAGGACAATCGTCTCTCCCAGCTTCAGCCCGGAGGCGTCGAGCTTGTCGGTCCGTCCGATCGAGATCCCGTCGATGAAGAATTCCACCATCCCCAGCGTGGGATCGGAAAAATCGTAAGTCAGCGCCAGGTGGTGCCAGCCCCATTCCCCCTCAAAAAAATCGGGCGGAAATTTCAGATGAAAGCGGCGCGACTCCCCTCCGACCTCCAGCGCCATCCAACGGGAGCCGGGTTCGTGGGGATCTCCGCGCAGCCAGAAATTCCCACACTTGAAGAAGGAGATCATGTTCTTGTTATCGGCGAGAATGACCGAAGGCTTGAACCAAAACTCGATCGTGCCCTTCACCGGGGACATCTTTCCCTCGGCGGGATATTTGAGGCACGAAGGGTCTCCCAGCGACGCCCCGGTGGGTTGCCCGATCCGGACACATTGTCCGAAAGCCTCGTTGACGCTTTCCGGCACATACGCCTGATGCGGCCCGGTCACCATGCTTTCCGTATCGTCGCTGCTTTGATACCCAGGCCCCATGTCGTTCCAGGAAGCGTGGAAAAGCGTGCCCGGCGCCTTGGGATCGTAGGGCTTCCACCAGGTCTCGGCAGCAAAGGACGACGACAAGCAGGCGGCGGCCAGAAGCGAAAATAAACAGACGCATCTTGGGTTCATAGGAGTTTTGTTTCGAAAGGTTTCCCGGCGGGGAGATCTGGCTGATCTCAAAAGAAGAATTCGTTATCGAATGTGCCGACCGTTGGCTGGTTTGTCAAAGCGAGTTGCGGATATTTTTTTCGAGGAGTGACAGGAACTCATGAAAACCCGACGGCTTACACCGTGCCCCCCGCCCAATTTTTCAGGAATGCAGCGATTTCCGCTCGCGAAGGACTTTGCGCGTTGCGGACAAAAAAACCGGACGCCGCGCAGCCAAGAATGAGTCTGTCTTCTGGGGCGGCCCCGGCCAGAAGACCAAGGCAATAACCGGCGTTGAAGCGATCGCCTGCCCCCGTGCTCTTGAGCGGTCGTTCGCAGAAAGGTCCCTGCGTCGAAAACTCCCCGTCGGATCCGTCGGATACCGCGAACTTCAGCTTGTGGATAACGACTGTGGCGATGCCGGTCCTTTTTCTCAATTCTCCAGCCAGCCGCATGGACTCTTCCTCGTCCTGTGCCGGATCCAGGCCGAGCAGCCGGGCGAGGATGTTGGCTTCATTGCCGTTGAGGCCGAGTGTGACCGGGCCGCAGGTTTCCAGGAACGGCAGGGTTTCGACCATCGCAAGAATGTCTGCCTGCGAACGGCTCGAGGGGTCGACCAGATCGATAAAAAAGTGCGGGCGGTGCGCGAGTTTCGAATAGACCTCGTGCTCGAGCATCCGCCAGACGGCGGTCATGTGCGGGTAGAGGCTCCAGTCGGTCAGGGCGATGATGGCCGCCTCCCGGCATGAAGACAGGTAGATCCCGTCCCCGAGCCGCAGGGAAATATCCTGCGGGGTGAATTCCGCCAGCTGCTTGACAGAACTGAACATCAGCTTGCCGTCGGCAAACTCGAACGCGAGCGTGCGTCCTGGCTCGCGTCCCCACGAGATCGCTTTCCTGAACCGGGAGGTGGGTTCCCGGAACGCCGGGTGCGCGGGCTCACCGAGCGTCGCGAAGCAATCAACGGGAACTCCCATCGCTGCAAGCCCGTCCCCGAGGTTCACCGCGCAACCGCCGGGATGCTCGGCATTGACGACGATTTCCCGCAGGCTGCTGTGCCCGGCTGCGGCCGAGATCAAGCCTCCGAAGGTCGCGATGTCGGGAACCGAAGAAAAGTGATCGAGCGAAGTCCGCTCGGAAACCACGCTGATCATCTCATCCACAAATCCGTCGAATCCGACGACCACAGGGGCCGGGATCTTCGGAAGAGATTCCAGGGCGAGCTGGGCGTTGAGGGTTTTCACCGGTAGCTCATCTTGTTGGCCGTAAGCTGGAGATCCTGCTGGAGCGGGCGCTGCGGTCGGATCCCCGACTTTTGCAGAACGTTATGGTAGACCTTCACAGCCTCCACCGGCGTGACTTCGCCATCCACCACCCGGCGCAGCATTTCGATGAAGGCAAGCGGATGCTCGGAGAGATTGATTTTCCTCCCGAAGAGCGCCACGCGTGCCCCGTGCTTGTGCGCGTCATGGATGAGCTGGAAGGCGTCCAACGTCGTCCCGGCGCTTCCGCCGAGAATTCCCACGATCAATTTCGAATCGTAGGCCACCAGCTCCTCGAGCGGTCCGGGGCCGTTGTAGGGGATCTTTAAAAAGACCGGCCTTCCGACCGATGTGACTCCCGCGAGCGTGCGGATGATGTGGTCGTTCAGAAACCCGGCAACTTTCTTATCGGGGATCCCCGGGTTCACGTTCGGGTTGAAGACCTCCAGAAAATACCGGAAATGCTTGCGTTCGACCTCGATCCGGAATTCGTGAAAATCGCTGAGCGCCTTGTAATCCCAGTCGATGTTGTTGGTGAACGTGATCGAGTAGAGCCCGAGGTCCGCACCCGTGAACGGCTGGGTGCAATCCTCGGTAATTTTGCCGTATTTGATGTGGCAGATGTTTGCCGTCCGGAAGGAACGCGAGGGGTGATCGGTCGGGTATTTTCCCCCGCGCACCGCCCACACGTCGGAGGTGTCGTTCGCGCGGGCAGCCGGGGTGATGGCCGAGTTCACGAACAGCTTTTCTTGCATGGCAAGCCGTTCCAGGTTCGACGCGGAGAGGAGGACGATATCAACGATGTCCTGGGAGATGACGGCGCGGACCTGGTCAAGATACTGGTCGAGCGTCTTCCAGCTTCCCTCGGATTCGTTGTATCCGTGCCGGCGCGAACCGCTCTGCGGGCCGGGAGCAGTGACTCCGAACGCCATGTCGGCGTCCTTCGCGTCGGCGATGATGAAGTCTTTGGACGATGTGGATCCAGCGTGGATGTTGGCGATTTTCTGGTCGAGTCGTTTCATGAAATGTGGATTCTTGTGGTCTTCGGACCCTCAGCAGGCGGGCCGCTTCGAGGCATGTCGTCCCGCTGTCCACAAATACCGTTGCCCCGGATGGAACCAGGCCCGCCGCGACGAAAGCAATTTTCCGCTTCGCCTCCACAGCGGAACGGGATTTTTTCAGCAAGCTCGGCTCCGATGCCGCGACCGATGGGTGAAGCACAGCCCCGTGGATGCGCACGACCAGATCCTGTCCCTCCAAGAAATCCAGGTCGCGCCGCAGAGTCGCGGGAGACGCCCCTGTCGCAGCGTGCAACTCGGCAGCACCCGCACGCCGGCGCTTCTCGAGAATGGCCAGAATTCTTTGGTGGCGCTCATGAGCGATCATGAGCGGTTTGTATAACATCACCTCTCTGTTGTCAACGCGAGAAGCTGTCTCGCGATTGCATCCGCCGCGCACCGGTATCAACTGGAAGAAAATATTGAACGAACATCTACCGGCGGGGTATGATTTTCACGCAGATCTTCGCTCAATGAGCATTTCAGAGGTTTATCGCAGTCTGGATTTGCTGGAGCCCTTGATGTAGGTCATCACACGCCACCGGGAGGCCCCGATGAGCCGCCGTATTTTAATAAGCTATGAACCACCTCAATCAAAAATCCCACGAATTTGACGTCTGTGTTGTTGGAGGCGGCATGGCCGGAATGTGTGCGGCCCTGGCGGCTGCGCGCAACGGCGCAAGGACGGCGATCGTCCACGATCGTCCTGTTTTTGGGGGGAACGCTTCCTCCGAAATCCGCATGCAGATCGGCGGTGCCCAAGGGAAACTGGATAGGGAAACCGGACTTCTCGAAGAAATCCGACTGGAAAACGAGTTTCGTAACCCGGCCGGAAATTACTCGCTCTGGGATAGCGTGCTTTGGGAGAAAGTTTTTTTCCAGACCGGCCTGACGCCGTTTATGAACTGCTCATGCACGGGGGCGGCGATGGAAGGCGATCGGATTGCATCGATCCAGGCCTGGCAGCTCACGAGCCAGACCTGGCATACGATCCAGGCCAAGCAATTCATCGATTGCTCGGGGGACAGCATTCTCGCCGCGGTGACCGGCGCGGACTTTCGAATCGGCCGGGAGGCGCGCGCGGAGTTTGACGAGGATATTTCGCCCGAGGCCGCCGACAAAAAAACGATGGGCAACAGCCTGCTCATCCAGGTGCGGCGGACTGATGAGGCCCAGCCCTTCGTGGCCCCGCGCTGGGCCTACGCATTTGCCTCGGAAGCCGACTTTCCCCAGCATCGGATGCGCGGGGTCAACGCGCAAAATTTCTGGTGGATGGAAATCGGCGGGTTGCAGAACACGATTACCGACGCGGAAGCGATCCAGCCGGAACTCGTCAAGATTGGCTACGGGGTTTGGGACTACATAAAAAATGTGGCACCCGAGCGCGCGAAGGCGGAAAACTGGGCGCTCGATTGGATCGGTTCGCTGCCAGGGAAGCGCGAAAACCGCCGCTATATCGGCGATCACATCCTCACGCAAAACGACGTGCGTGCAGGAGGGGACTTCGACGACATTATTGCCTACGGTGGCTGGGCGATGGACGACCATCATCCGGCCGGTTTGTATTACCCCGGCGAGCCGACGATCTTTCACGCGGCTCCCTCGCCCTACGGCATCCCGTATCGGAGCCTTTATTCGCGAAACATCGGGAACCTCTTCTTTGCCGGCCGCAACATCTCCGTCACGCACGCGGCCCTTTCCTCCACGCGTGTGATGGCCACCTGCTCGCTGCTGGGGCAGGCTGCCGGGACGGCTGCCGCCCTCTGCGTAAGGCACCGGTGCAGCCCTCGCGGACTGAACGATCCAAGCCGCCTTCGCCAGCTCCAGCAGACTCTGATGGATGACGACTGCTGGCTCCCGGGCCGGACCAGGGCGATCTCAGACCTTGCCGGGACCGCACGGCTTTCCGGCGAGGGGGACAACCTCCCGTTGCTGCTTGATGGAACCGACCGCGATCGGCCGGACCACTCTCATTCCTGGACCGGTGCTGCTGGCCAGAAGATCGAGTGCCACTGGTCGCAATCCGTGCATGTCGGCGGGGCCCGGATCGTCTTCGACAGCAACCTGAATCACAACAAGGAGATGCCGTGTTCGTATCCGCGCATCGGTCACGGAACTGCAGCGGTGGCGGCCTCGCTCGTCAAAGCGTTCCGGGTCGAATCGCTTGGTGGCGATGGGGAATGGCGGGTGGTTTTTCGCGAGAGCGGAAACTATCAGCGCCTTGTCCGCATCCCGCTTCGTGTGGAATCCCGCGCGCTGCGCTTGGTTCCCGAAGAGACCTGGGGGGCGCAAGAAGTCCGCATCCACGCATTCGAACCGCTCGAAGTTTGCGAGATCAAAGCCCCTGTCCATCCTCCCGCGCGACCCAGCTTCAGCGACTCGCGCTCGAAGATCGATCCTGCTGACCTCCGGGCGCCAGACCCGAGCGATTCCCCGGAAGGACGACGTAAGCGGGCCGCATAGCATTCCTCGTTCTGAACTTGACAGGACGGAATGGCGCGATAATTTCCGTATCGAATTCGCAAGGAATTCGACATGAGAAAAATGATCAAAAGGGACTTCCCGGTGGTTTCGCTCTCCGGTTTCGCTGAGGCGAGACGACCCCGGGATATTTTTCATGGTGCAGCGACGCAGGCGGCGTGCGAAAGGTTTTTTGGGTGATGATTTGCGTGAAAGCCGGCGGGGGCCGGTTGGGGCACGCAAGTCATCTTGGGTGCTGGCGCGGTTTCTTCCAAGAAGCCGCGTCAGCTAACATTCCCGGCGATACGCAATCCCCCTGCCCTGCGGATTTTCCTGGATGACCATTTAACTGCGCCCGAACAGCCCGAACCATTTTTGTATGACTCCTCCCGCGACACCCCTACCTGACACGCCCGCCCATTCCGTTTCGCCCCAGCCGAAGACCTGGCATTGCGGGACGCTGACCTACACGAAAATGGGTCTCCTCTCGCTCTTCGCCTTCATGATTTGTGGCGATTTTGCGAACTCCATCATGCAGACGGTCGTGCCGAGCATCATGCCTTTGAAGTTCAAGAGCCTGGGGGCTTCCAACGTGCTCATCGGCCTGTTTGCCGCCTCCATCCCCGCGTTCCTTTCGGCGTTCATGAACCCGTATATCAGCTTCAAAAGCGACCGGTATCGGAGTAAGTGGGGGCGCCGAATCCCATTCATCATGTGGACGCTGCCGCCGCTGTGTCTCAGCCTGGTCGGCCTGGCCTTCGGGGAGGAGATCGTCAAGTTCGTGATGCCGCACGTCCAGGCGCTCTCGGTTTATTCGCCGGCCACGCTGGCCGTGGCGATCCTCGGGTGCCTGCTTGTCGTCTTCCTTTTCTTCGACCAGTTCGTCAACGCGGTATTCTGCGGGCTGTTCAACGATATGGTCCCGACCCCGCTCATGGGGCGGTTCATGGGGACGATGCGGATCGTCGGGAGCAGCGCGGGGTTTTTCTACAGCTATTTCGTCTTCCAATATGCGGAAACCCACATGAGGGAGATTTTCCTCGGCGCTGCTGCCCTGTATTTCCTCGGGGTGGGGATGATGTGCCTTTTTCTCAAGGAAAGCGAATACCCACCACCGAGCGAGGCGGAGCAGAAGGCGTCCCGCGGATTCAACGGCGTGAAGTCGTATTTCAAAGAGAGCTTCTGCCACAAGTTCTACTGGACAAAGTTCACCTACACCGCGACCGGGAGCATGACTTACGCCGGCATCGGGGCCTTCAGTGTTTTTTTCTATAAGGAGATGGGGTTGACCCTCGGCGATATCGGCAAGGTCTCGGCTATCACCTCACTGGTCGTCATCGCGACCGCCTACTTCGGCTCGATCTTCATCGACCGCTGGCATCCGATCCGGATCAGCATTTACTCGGGAATCATCAGCCCGGTTTTCGTGGCCTCCAACTTCCTCTGGCTATTCATCACCATTTCTCCGACGGCCTTCTTCTGGCTGCACATGATGGGAGCCGGGATCATCGGGGCGTTCAGCAACAGCGTGACCTACGTGGCCGGCCTGCCGTTTGACATGCGCCTGCACCCGAAGTCGAGGTTCACCCAGTTCTGTTCCGCGCAATCACTCCTGCGAAGCGTCAGCACGATGGCGGCCGGCGTCCTGGCCGGGCTCTACTTCGACGGGCTGAAATCGGTTTTTCCGAACTCCGATTATGCCTACCGATTCGGGTTTGTCTGGAGTATCGTCTGGAGCGTGGTCTCCGCGAGCTTCGGGTATAGCCTCTACCGGCAATGGCAGGCGCTCGGTGGCGACAAGCATTTCCACCTGCCGGCTCCCTGGTCGGAAACCGGATTCGAGGAGCAGGAGCAGTCGCCGTTTGTCGGCCCGCAGACGAAATGGCTCAAGATCGACATGGGGATCATCCATGCCGTGATGCTGCTCTCGGTCCTCTATCTCATTCCGCTTTGCTATTGGCTCTGGAAGCTGGGGTGGTCTTGGGATCTCAAATGGCATCTGCTGACGATCATCCCGGGCGCAATCGTAATCTATGGACTTTGGCTTCTCACGGAGAGATCCATCAAGGCCGATCTGGCCCGCTGCAAGGCGGGGGAGACCCCTCACAACGGAATCCTCCACCATGGAATCCTCTTCCTGAAATCTCTCGCGCTTCTCCTGCTCTTCGGCATCTGGATCGGCACGACCATCGTGGTGGTGAATGACGGGCTGCAGCGAGGCGTCATGGTGCTCGGATGGGGCAACTTGCTCACAAATATCCTCTTCCTGATTGTGATCCTTGTCCTGCGACGCATGGAACGCGGCCATGCCCCCTTGCTCGACTACGACGGCCACGCGGATGCCCTCCTTGACATGGTGGCGGAAAATACTCGCCCTGCCTGTTCCATCGGATAACGCAAGACTGGCACCAGTTGATCCCGCGTCCACGGGGGTTAGAACCACTCGAAGTTTGCCCTGGTATGAGTCCTGCCAGGAGACAATGACTTAGCGGACGCGGAGGACTCCGACCTTTTCCGGTTGGGCGGGGCTTGCGGCGGGGCCGGTCCAGAATGCCTGGGATTTGCGTCCGGCGGCGGGGTCATCGGAATCGTCCACGGCGACGTCGAACCCGATCTCGTCGGCCATTCCTTCGACCACGGCGAAGCTGCCGTCGATCGAATATCCGGCGGCCGTTTTTTGTGATGTGGCGGTGAATCCCGGCGGGAGTTTGTCGCCCGGGGCCTGGACGCGTCCATCGGCGGCGACGCACGGTTGGTATTTGTCGGCAGCGAGGCCTTTGCGTCTGAAATCCAGGAAGAACTCGACGCAGTCTCCCGTCCAGACCGGTTTGTCGGCCCGGGCCGGGGCGACGTGGTCATCGGTCACATCGACGTGGAATTTTATCCGGTCGCCCTCGCGGACGAGCTGCATTTTGAGGCTGCAATCTTGCGGCCCAGTCCATGCGGCTGGGTTAAGGATGCGGTTTTGCAGGTCGATGGTCGCGGCTCCGATGCGCAGCTGCTCGGCCCGGTTGATCTCAAGCAGCGCGGGCTGTCCAGAGGCCAAGTTTAAGCGCAGGTAAATGGGGCGGTTCAGCGCCAGGCCGAAGCGTTCCTGCAGCCCGCCGGTGGCGATGACCTCCAAATCGAGCGGCCCGGAAAACGCCGTGGCGTCGAGCGTGAGCGATTTCTTTTCACCCCGGGCCAACGTGACTTCCTGCGGGGTTCCGGAGACATCGGCGCTCGAAAGTGCCAGCTTGAAGGTGGTCTTAGATTTCGAGGGGTTGAACAGGCTGACCGTGACGGCATCGGCTGAGCCCTGCGCAGGTTGCATCGAGACGATCTCGTGCAATTGGATCGGCTTGTCGGAGAGAAAATAGACGGGATCGGGCGACATTTTGAAAAGAGTTGTCACCCCTTTCGCGAGCGGCGCGGGGTTGCCCATGCGATCGATCGATTGGAACTGCTTGGCTCCAGGGCTCTCCACGGCCAGATAACCCCGTCCCGCCATGGTCCAGGCAATGGTGAGATATTGCTCGCCTTTGGTGAAGGCGTAGACGCGGTAATTGGGCGAACTGGTCTCGTCGCGGAGGAATTTCACGCCCGACAGGATCGACGAGAGGAAGGCTTGGGCGGCGTAGGCGGACTTGGGCGATAGATCGCCGTTTGTGATGCCGATATCGCCGATGAACCCATACCAGAAGGTCCGTTCCACGCCGACGGTGAGGCTTTGCACGTGCAGTTTGATCAACTCGTTGGCTTGGTCGCTCTCCGAGAGGTAGGGGACATTGCCCCAGCCTCCGCTCTGGCCGACCGGCCCGCTATACATGCTGGTCTCGCTGTTCCAGAGCGGCTTTTTGTCCTCGCCGACGGCCTTCAAAAAGCCGCGCCCCGCTTTGACGTCCTCCCGAACCCGATCCCACGATTGTCCGGGCTCCCCGATGCTGTAAAAATGACAATCGACGATATCGAAATAAGGTTGAGGGTTGAGTGCATAAAAGGCACCCGCCGGCCATGCATTGTCTTTTTTATTGAAAGTAGTCTTGGGTGAAAGCCCGGCAGCAAATCCTCCCAGCCCGATTTTCGCCTTCGGGTCCGCCGCCCGGAGAACCTCGGCGCTCTCTTTCAAGAGTGAAACGTAAACCTTGGGATCAAATGGGTAGAATCCATTTTTTGCATCGGGTTCGTTCCAGATTTGATAAGCCGCAATGCGCCCGTTGTAGCGGGTGCCCATAGCGGTGAGAAACTGTTTCCAGGCCTCCCTGTCCAAAGGCGCAGAGCCCCCTGGCGCCATCAGTGGCCAATCGTCTCCAGGCGCACGGGGCGTCTTTTGAAACGCTTGCTCGCCACCAGTGATATTCACGTAAAGTTTCAGGCCGTTCTTTTCGGCCTCGGCGACAACTTCATCGAGGCCTTCCCAGTTGTATTGCGACTTGGTTTTCTCGATATCATCCCAGCGCAGCCACCAGCGCACCCAGGCGAGGCCCGCTTGCGCCACGCGGGGGAAGCAGTTCACGGGAGCCGACTGGATCCCGCACGGGTTGGCGAGCGCCGCCTCCGTGCTGATGGCCGGCGGGCAAATCACAAACGAACGCTTGATATCCAACTGCGCGCCATCCGTCTTGAGGCGGGCATGGAGCTCATAGCAGCCCAGGGGCAGCTTGGGCAGCTTCAGCTTGCTCTCCCCGGCGGTCTGTTCGGCCACGGTCGGTTTTTCCACCAGCCGCTTCCCGGCCTCGTCGGTGATCCAATATTCCGCGCTGATTTTCTCCCCGTTGTTTTCCGGGAACGTGAGCCCCCATTGGTGAGGGCCGGAGCCGAAGAAATAGCCGCCGTCGTTTCCACCGGAGAATTCCGCCACCAGTTTCGGCTTCAGAACCTGCAGGCTCAAGCGGGTGATTTTGCCGAGAAAAACCGAGTCGCTCACGGATTCGCCGCCGATCCAAAAGGTTTTCTTTTTGGGCCACAGGAACGGCTGGCTGAGCTGGCTTTCTCCCCGCTTCTCGCCGTTCCACCAAAGCTCCAGCGTCGTGGAGTTCCATCGGATCTTCGCCTCATAGCGCTGCCCCTTCACAAACCGCAGCTCGCCTTTGCTAAGTGTTGTAGAGATGGAGGTGGTGCGTGACGTGAGGCGGGCCATGAGTTGGGTGGGTTCCCAAAACATGAGTGACATCGAATGGGGTTCCGCAGATCCGGACATGTTTCGGCCCACGACAAAAAGAGCCGCGTAGAGATCCTTGACGTTTTCAAAATCGGGACTGAACTGGACGTCCACTTCGTACCGCAGGGTGGGGTTATCGCAAAAGGCATCCGGGAGCACAAAGCCGACTGGCAACCCGGCGGCCCCCACGCTGACAGCGGGCAGCGTGCCGCCCGGGGAAACCATCTCGGGCTTTGTGCCGTCTTCATTCTTGAATGTGTAGGAGGCGATCTCCTGGTAGGCATCCTCCGAGGGCACAGGCGTCTGCTCCACGGCCTCCGTCGTAAATGCCAGATCCGCCACGTCGAACGTCCCTTCCTGCTGCTGCAAACGCAATTGCATCCCGACGGCGACGGCCCCCTTGGTCGGAGCCAGCTCGATGACTTTTTCGCGCCACGAAGGGGAATAGCTAAAAATGACGTCTTGCCTTCCCAGGGGCTTGTCCCCTTCCCCCACATACGAAATCAAGAGCCACGCGCCGAGATCGCTCCGGGAACTTTTGACCGTGGTCCGAAAGCGCAACGAAAGCCGGGATGGCTTGTCCTTTTCCAGCGCGAAGCGAGGGGAATTCATCGAAGCCATCCCGGCCTTGGAAGGCATCTCGAGCCGGATGAACGGCTGCCCCAGCGGCGACTTCATGGCCCGTGCGTCCTTGCCAAGCGTCCACCCCGTGTCTGGCTTGTCCTGCCCCATCACCAGCCCCGACGCCATCAAAATCAAAAACCACACGACAACCCGCCGGGCGGAGCCCTGCCGATAAAAAACTGAGGGGAACATCATATTATTGGAATGGAGAAATGCCGGCAGAATGAAACGGTATCAACCTGTCCGACAAGAAACGGAGCATAAAGATGCCCGTCGAATTGCAAGACGTTTTTACGCGACAAAAACAAGACCCCTGCGGATGATCGGGCTTACTGGGAAGGGAGATTGAGGACGGCGATACTGGAAATCGTGCCGTTGAAGAAATAATCCTTTCCGGCGGCGACGCCGATGCGGAAGGGGCCGCTGTAGGGAACAGGCATCGGCAATTCCTTCATCGTATCGGTCTGACCATCGATCAGAAACGTGACATAGGTTCCATCGAGACGAAGTTCCACCGTGTAGGTCCGGCCGGTTTCCAGGACCGTCCGGGTGGCCAGGTTTTTTATCCCGTCGGCCGTGAACAGCTCGACCCCGATTTTCATGTTGTTTCCCAGCGTCAGGCGGAATCCGGTTGTCCCGTAGGAGCCGGCTTCGAAAAGGCCGCCGCAGAAACCGCTGGGCTTGGCCGATGGAGAGAGTGTCATGCGGACGGCAAACGGGCGCGATCCGAAATTCCCGAGCCCGGGGATCGCTTTTGTTTCGCCACCCAGTGACTGTCCGCCCTCGAATTTCAGGCCGCCGCCGTTGTCCGGCGAGGGTGCGCGATCGCCCGCCTTGAGGCTGCCGCCGGCGGGGATGCGGTTGGGGACAACTCCGGCGGCGAACGAGCCGAGCTGCCAGTCGCTGACCACTTCGGCGCGAGGCCCGTTGTTTTTGATGACTCCTCCGCTGATCGCCACCACCACGAACTGGGTCGGACAAAGATCGCCGATCACATCGATGCTCTCGACGACTTTGTCGGGGAAGGGATTCGTCCACTCCGCGCAATAAAATCCGACCGGCGCATGGACGAGGTTGTTGCCGGTCCATGCGACCGCCGCGCCGCTGATCGGCGCGGGGTTCCAGAAATCTCCGACCTCGATCCCGTGGCGGATCGGGAAGGTTGTCGAAGTGCCATCCGCGTAATGGAAGACGTAATTGGCCACGACCTGGCCGGGTTCTTTGGGCGCCCATCCCGAGCATTGCAGGAACCAGAATTTGTCGGCTTTTTTTCCGACCTTGATGCCTTTGGCCTCGGCGGGAAGTTTGGCGCCGTGTTCGCCGCCGCGCAGGCTGATGATCGAGCGGTCGGCAGTCTTCCGGGGGTCGGTGAGCACGAACGGGTGCCCCGCGAACGTCACCTGCGCGGGAAAGAGTTCCGCTTGGATTTCCATGCCGCTTTCGAGGCCGCCCGTTTTGCCGACGTGGTTGATGAGGAAGAACCGCATGTCGCTTTCGCCGTCATCCATCCAGCCGCCCTTCCCGTCGTTGGCGACCCGGTCATAGTATCCCATGTTGGCCCAGGGTTGCAGGTTGACGGCAAAACAGTCGTATTGGGTCTTATCGGCCGTCGAGCACGTTTCTCCCCCGAGGTTCGAGGTCAGCGAGGAGACGAGGCGCGTGACTTTTTCGGTCTCGCTCCCAAGCGCCTTATCCCAGGCGAGCGAGTCGAAGAGGATCGCGCCCTTGCCCGCGGGAACTTTCACCAGCAGGGCGGGTTCGATCAGGCGCACGCCGGACTGCACGGAGGGCAATTGGAGCACTTCGCCGCCGAGGGGAGAGGTCGCGTGCGCCCCCCCGAAATAGTCACTGCGCGCTTCGAGATCGATTTTCGTCCAGAAGAAATCCTGGGAAGAAAGGTTGTTGATCCATGGGTCTTCGGATCGGCGGATCGCGGACTGCACGGTCGGGTCATAGGGTTTGAGTTCAGGCTTGAAGGGGAACAGCGACGCGACCTTGCCGATGGTCTGCGCCGAAAACCCGTGGAGCCAGACATTGCCGCCTTTGGCCAGGAATTTTTTGACCTCCTCGATTTGGGTCGGCGTGGGGTCGAAGCTGGCATCCAGAAGGATTGGCCCCGTGCCTTTGAGCCCTTCCTCCGCGACCACGCCCGCCGCCTTCAGCGTCGCCCGCAGGGGTTTCGCATCAGGGCCGGCGAGCAGCCGCAGCGGGGCGGTGGCAGCCGGCTTGAAGTTTTCGGCATAACGGATCATGCCGCCGAGCAACTGGCCGGCGGCTGGTTCCATGGAGAGGCGCCCGACGAGATCGAGCGAAGTGAGCACGAAAGTGCCGCGGCCGACCGGGACCTCGGCGAGCGGGGTCCAGCTCAACCCGTAGAGCCCGCCGCAATCGAGCAGCGCGCGAAAATTTCCCCCCGAGGGTTTGCGGAACGTCTTGAGAGAAACGAGATGGTCCGGGCGCCAGAACGAGAGTTGCGCATCCTCAAGGCCGTCGGTGACCGGGTGGTTGAACGTCCTGCGCCACGAGCGGGTCGAGACGTGCTCTTTGTCCATCGCGGGCAGCTCGCTCGTGAGCGGCGTCCATTCGTCCTGCCGGAGCACGACCACCGAGCCGCCTTTTGCGGCGAACTCGACGAGGGCGTCCTTGCACGGCGCGGTGTCCGTGTTCTCGCCGACGATCAGCGTCTTCACGCCCTTCAGATCGGCGCTGGTGATTTTGGCCAGAGGATTGAGTTTGAGGCCCAGCGTGGCGAGGGCTTTGGCGGTGGCCCCGGCGGGATCCAGGAGACGGATCCTGGCGGGGTTCACATCCGCGAGGCTCGCGCGCGGCATGACGAACACGGTGCCCTCGAACCGGCCCAACTGAAACATCCCCCCGCCTTTTTGGGAACGCAAACGCACGGTCAATTTGGCTCTGATCTGGCGGGTGACCGCCGGGCAGGCGATCTTCACCTCGAACGTCTTCATCTCGCCCGGCCCCACCGGCGCCGGGATGATCGCCTGCCAAAGGGTCTGTCCATCGGCCTCGAGGCGGCACTGGAGGTTCATCTCCGCATAGCCTTTCCCGGTTTCGTTAAAGACGACGAACTTCCGTGAAGCGGTCGCTCCGCCGAAAAAGTTGGGGAAAAAATCCACCGGGCGCACGGCGAGTGCGGGCATGACTTTCCGGCCGTCGGATCCCCAGGGGTTGATCCCCGCCGCGCCCTGGATGCGGTAGGCGTCGGCCAGGCCCTGCTGGCTCCAGACATATTCGTTGTCGGCGCGATCCTCATCTCCGCACCCGTCCATGCGCTGCATCCGCCACTTTTCCCAGTCATAGACCGACTCGCCCATGAAGGCGGAACCGCTATCCGGCCCCCCCGAAGGATACCAGTATTCGCCGATGACGAGCGGGCGGTCCCACTTGAACGTCGCCCTCCAGCTCCCATTCTCTTCGTTTTTTTTGAGCCAGTAAAAATCGTTGGGAAAGACGAACGCGGAGTTCGGGTATTTGGCACGCAGGCCGTTTCCTATGGTGGACTCGGGGTAGTGGATATTGATGACCGGGAGCCGTCCGCCCCAGGTCACCTCGGCGTCGCCCTGGACCGGCCGGGTGGGATCGGCCGCCTTGAACGTGGCGATCAATTGCTCCGCGATCTTCATGCGTTCCGGGTCGGTCTTTCCCCAATACGTTTCATTAGTGATGCTCCACATGACGACCGACGGATGGTTGTATTCGAGCTCGATGAGTTTGGTGTAATAGCTTTCGACTGCGGGCAGCCAGAGGCCGCTCTTTTCGAGGTTGAACTTACTGATGTCGCCCTGGTGCCATGCGCCCTCGGGAATCGCCATGACGCCCATTTCATCGCAGAGATCAAGAAGCTCCCCGGAATTGAACCCCCCGTGCAGCCGGATGCAGTTGTATGGCTGGCCGGCAATGGAACGGACCTCCGCGAACATTTCTGCCCGGGTGGAGGTCAGCGAACTGAGATGGCTGTTGCGCAGCAGGGTCGTCTTCACCCCGTTGAGAAAAAAATCCGTGCCGCGAATCTCGAATTCCCGGAACCCGAAGCGGACGCTCCGGCTGTCCACCTCCACGCCGCCGGATCGCAGTGCGATTTTCGCGAAATAAAGCGCGGGGTTGGCCGGGCACCAGAGCAGCGGCGCAATCCAGTCCTTACCGAGATCCACCCGCTTCGATTCGCCGGGAGCGAGCGTGAATTCCGTGCCTGAGATCGTGGTTTGGAGGTTTTGCCGGACGTCGGTGATCACCGCTTCGAGCGCGAGCGTCTTCGCTTCTTTCCCGCTGTTGTGCACCGCGACACCGATCCCGATCCGCTTCGCCTTGACGCTCGTATCCACGAAGATATTCCCGATGTTTGCCGGAGGCAAAAATTGCAGTTCCACGCGGCCCCAAATCCCCGCGCCGACACCCCAGTGCGGTGCCAGGAGCGTCTGGTTGGCGACATCGACCAACCCCGTCCGTCCGGTCAGCCCCACCACCAGCTCGTTGGCACCCGGCCGCAGGACCCCGGTCACATCATAGGCGGCGGGAACCTGGCCCAGAAGCGATCCGCCCAGCTTCTTCCCGTTCAGCCAGACCTCGCTTTTGAACGCCATGCCTTCGAAAGACAGCCGGGCCGTTTGGCCAGCGGGCATCGCCTTCGGAATGTCAAACGTCCGCCTGAACCACGCCGCGTTCCCCGTCGGATGCAAAAGCGCCGACTTGTCCTTGGTCAGATACTCCGCAAGGTTCCCCCCGTAGGGGGTCGCGTCCGACTTCAACGCCGCGCTCAATCCGGGAACTTTTTCTTTCGTCCAGCCAGTCGCGGGCGGCGGAAATTGGAACGCGAGCCCGTCAATCGGAAGCACGTCCCACTGGCCGCCCAGATCGAGACTGCCCCGCGGGCCGTCGAAAAGGATCTCGTCGGCCCCAGCGATTCCCCGCGCGCCGGAAAGCAAAAGGAAGGCGAGCGCCAATGGCATGAACATCGCCCGCCAATAAAATCCCAAGCGCGGGCTGCGGACACAAAGATTTGAAGGGGAAAATTGCCTGCTCATGGTTGAAGAAGTAAACACAGACAAGCCCATAGCAGCCGGACACGAGGTTGTCGAGCATTTGAAAATCTGCCGCAACACGGCAAACTGACTGCCGCTTGGATTGTTTGATTTCTTCCTCCCCGCCGAGTGGCAGGGGAAGCCGGCTTTGCGAAGCCTTTTCTTGACTGTTTCCCGCTCACGCCATGAGATGGGTTTGAAAGATACGTTGAAACAACCTTTCCGAGCCATGTTATGCCTGCCCCTGCTCACATCCGTTTCCGCTTTTGGAGACGCGAGCGTGACGATCATTGACCGCCCGGCCACGTCTTCCGCCAACAGCTATTATCCCGGCAACCGGCAGCCGCTGGAGCCGAGCCGGTTTATTCCACTGCCCATCGGCTCGGTGCAGCCGAAAGGTTGGTTGCAGGAAGTCTTGAGGAGGCAGCAAGAGGGCTTGTGCGGTCATCTGGGCGAGATCAGCGTCTGGTTGCAGAAGGAGGACAACGCTTGGTTGAGCAGGGACGGAAAGGGAAAATACGGATGGGAAGAATTGCCATATTGGCTCAAAGGCTACATCCAGCTCGCCTACATTCTCGAGGATCCCAAAATGATTGCCGAAAGCGAGGTGTGGATCAACGGCGCGCTCAACAGCCAGCGCGCCAATGGCGATTTCGGCCCGGACCAAACATTCCAGGACGACGGCACGCGCGATTTTTGGGCGAACATGACGATGATGTTTTGCCTCGAAACGTATTACGAACATTCGCACGACCAGCGGGTGCTCGACCTGATGACGAAGTATTTCAAGTATCATCTGAGCCTGCCGGACAATCAGCTGCTCACGCATTACTGGCAGAAAATGCGCGGGGGCGACGAGCTGTATAGCGTCTACTGGCTCTACAACCACACCGGCGATGCGTTCCTGCTGGAACTGGCTCACAAAATCCACCGGGTCACCGCCAATTGGGAAATGCCCGGAGACCTGCCGGACTGGCACAATGTGAACATCGCCGAATGCTTTCGCGAGCCCGCAGAACATTATCTGCAGACACACAATGACGCCGAGTTGCAATCCGCCTACGCCAACTTCAAAGAAGTGCGCAAACGCTACGGACAGGTTCCCGGAGGGATGTTCGGGGGCGATGAAAACTGCCGCGCCGGATACTCCGACCCGCGCCAGGCCATCGAAACCTGCGGCATGGTCGAACAAATGTTGTCCGATGAACTGCTCATGCAGATCAGCGGCGATCCGTTCTGGGCGGACAACTGCGAGGACGTCGCCTTCAACTCGTTCCCTGCGGCGCTGACGCCGGACATGCGTGCGCTGCGTTATCTGACTGCCCCAAACATGGTCGTGAGCGATGCGAAAAATCATGCGCCGGGCGTTCAAAATAACGGGCCGTTCCTACTGATGAATCCGTTCAGCTCGCGCTGCTGCCAGCACAATCATTCGATGGGCTGGCCCTACTTTAACAAGCATCTCTGGCTGGCCACGCCGGACAACGGGCTTTGCGCCGCCATGTTCTGTCCCAGCGAAGCGTCCGCCCGGGTCGGCGACGGCACTCGGGTACGGATCGAGGAAGCCACACGCTATCCGTTTGAAGGCAAAATTGATTTTACGATCCACGCCGACAAGCCCGTGACGTTCCCGCTCTACCTGCGGATTCCGGGCTGGTGCCGGGCGGCGAGCGTCTCAGTGAACGGCGCCAAATTGTCCGTCTGCCCGGAAGCGGGCAAATATGTGAGAATCGAACGATTGTGGCAAAACGACGATGTCGTGACGCTGGATCTGCCAACGGAGATTTCCGTGCAGCGCTGGGCGGCCAACCACGACAGCGTGAGCGTCAACTATGGTCCGCTGACCTTTTCGCTGAAGCTCGGAGTGCTCGAGGAACGCGTGGACAGCTCCAAGACGGCGATCGGCGATAGCGGGTGGCAGAAAACCGCCGACCCCGCGCAATGGCCGTCGTTTGCCTATTATCCGGCGACGCCATGGAATTACGGCCTGGTGCTCGACGACGCTCAGCCGGCAAAGTCCTTCACTCTCAAAAAACTCGAGTGGCCGAAGGATGATTATCCGTTCACGCCGGAAAGCGCGCCGCTCCAGATCATCGCCAAGGGCCGGCAGATCCCGGAATGGACGCTGGACAAATACGGTTTGTGCGCGGGGTTGCAACCTAGCCCGGCCCGGAGCGAACAGCCGGTGGAGGACTTGGCTCTGATTCCGATGGGCGCGGCGCGCCTGCGGATTTCCGCGTTTCCAACCATTGGCACCGGCCCGGGAGCTCATGTGTGGGTTGCAACCCCTGCAAAAAATTAACGCTGTCTTTCGCTCTTGGCGGCCAGGGATTTTCTCATGGAGGGGACCAACTCGACCACCTGCCCCGCCTCCATTGGCACGCTGATCACGCGGCCGCGGGGATCGTCCGGCCACGGGTTCGAGAGCCGGGCGGTTCCCTTGCGGGTAGCGGTGATCCGCACCCACTCCACCCCGCCCGGTCCACGGCGGGCGCTGAAAACAAACCCACCCTCGGCGTGGAGGTTGTCGAACCGACAGTGCCTCCAAACCTTCGGGGCCCCCTGAAAAAGGAACAGGACGCCGCGGCGGGAATGCAGCATGGCGTCGAAGATGGCCGCCGTGGCGCACATCCCCGCATCCATTTGCATCTTCTCGCCGTGGCAGTCGTCGCCCACGACCGCATCGGCTGGCTCCTGGCTCAGGTTGGCGTTCGAGAAAAGCGGATCGTGCAACGTGCCGTGCCCTTCGTTGGTGTAAATCGACGCCCAATAATGCATCATGGCGACCGCCACCTCGGGGTTCCCGGCCCGGTGATGAATCATGGTGGCCCACGGAATGCACCAGCCGGTCCAATGGCCCATGCCGAGCCGGTGCCATTGGCGGATCGAGTTTTCCAGAACAGGGAGCCACTGGAGAGAGTCGAAATCGAAAACATCGAAGGGGCAAATCCCCGCGAGGTGCGAATGGTGCCGGTGGCTTTCCTCAAGCGCCAGCCCCTCCCACAGCGCGACGACCGGCTTGCCGTTGGCGGGGTCTCCGGCAATGGTAGCGAGCGGCAAGTGCTCGCGGATCTCCTGCCAGACGGGCGCGGGCGTCTCGCCCAGCGCGGCAGCGGCTTGCTGGAGAGCTTCGGCCAGCGTGTGGCAGGCGGCAAGCTGGAAGCTCGCGTCGCGTCCCCACGCGTTCATTCCGGCGCCCCGGTATTCCGGGGAAACGCTCAGGGCCATGCTCGGCGAGCCGTCCGGGCGGCGCTCGAGCATGGCCTCATAAACTCGCATGGTCCCCTTCATGAAGGGGAACGCCGTTTCGCGCAGGAACGTCTCGTCGCCGGAATACGACCAGTAATCGAACATCATCCGGGCGACCCATGCGGTGCAGGCGTGGTCCACCGTTCCCGTCCAGAAAGCGCCGATGATGCCGCACCGGTCGTCCACGGCATGAGGCAGCAAATATCCGTCGTCGACGCCCACAAACTGCTTGGCGTTGTCGCGCAGGATGGGCAGCCATTGCTCCACCATGCGGAAGAGCGGCAGCAAATGCTCGAAGAGCCCGGCCCGGTAAGCCGGCCAGTAGCACATCTGCACATTGATGTTGAAATGGTAGTCGCTCGACCACGGCGGCATTTGATATTCCTCGATCCACGGCCCCTGCAAGGTCGCCGCCACCCCGCCCGGCAGCGTCAGCCCGGCGAACTTGTAAAGCCCGTAGGCCAGCAGAAATGAATACTCGCTGTCCGGGACGTCGATGGAGGGGACCCGAGCCCAATAGGCCGCCCACCAAGCGGCGTTGCCCGCGCACGATGCCTGCGCCAGGACTTCGCGCAAGTTCTCGCGCACGGTCACGCCGACCCGCAAAAGACCGGCAACAT
>JBAXXD010000012.1:0-60643 GCA_037128135.1 Verrucomicrobiia bacterium | reverse complement strand
CATGTTCCCAAAAAACGCCGATCTGGAGATCCCTCAGAATTTTGTCCTGCACCCTCGCAGGGAGTGCGGTTTGATCTGAAAAAAAAGCCTGCCGATCAAGTTCCTCTGCGGCCGGCTTTTTTGTTTGTCCCATGAGAAGGCCAGCGTATTCTCAATCCGAAAATGCTCGCATATGACAACCAGCATTTTAAAAACTCCGCATCGGCCTTTCCACTCAAACAACCATGAGTCTCAAGAACGACTTGCCCCCCACGACCCAAATTCAAAAACGCCTGGAGGGAATCCATGCGCGCTATCGCGAGCTGCACACGAACCCGGAGCACTGCGAGCCGATGGTCGTCCTCCGGATGCCCGCGCCAAGCCAGCCCACTTGCGGGCAAATGCTGGCCGATCCGCTCGTGATGCTGCGCGCCAAGCTGGATGGCATCCGGCGGCATCTCGCGTTTGAGGACGACACCGCGCCGGCGGTGAGGGTCGAATTCGGCACGGCTCAGATTCCCGCCGCTTTTGGCTGCCCGCTCCACTTGTCGGAACTCAACCCTCCCGCCTGCGGCGGACACATTTTGCAAAATGCGGAAGATGTGGCGACTCTCCCCATGCCCACGGTGACGTCGGGCTGGTTTGGCAAGTTTGAGGAGTGGGTTGCCATCTGGAAGGAGAATATGCCGGACTGGGTGAAATGGGTCGTCCCGGACGTCCAGAGCCCGTTCAACTCGGCGCACCTCATTCGCGGAAATGACATTTTCTCCGACTTCTATGACGCCCCGGAATCCGTCGAGTGCCTCCTGGATAAAGTCACCGATTACATGATCGAGGTCACCCATCATGTCCGCAAGGTGATGGGCGCGGAGCCCGGTTGGATTCACGACTGGGACTGCTATTGGAAGGGGAACGCCCGCATCAGCAACTGCTCCATGCAGATGATCAGCCCGGAACTCTACCGCCAATACGTCCTGCCGCGCGACCGGCGCTATTTTGATGCCATCGGCGGCGGCCGGATTCACTACTGCGGCAAGTCGCGCGCTGTCATTGAGGAATTCTTTGCGATCCCGAACATCAGCGGGCTGGATGTGGATTCCACCATTCATGATTTTTGGGATGTTTGCGAGCACGCTCCCAAGCATCTCATTTTGACGCCTACCAGCGGGTTCCGCGAGAATTCGGAAGAGCTCAACCGCTTGCTCCGCGGGGACTGGCCCGCCAAGCGGAACATCGTGGTGGCCGTCTGGGTCGAGTCCATCGAGCCCGAAGCGGGACGCGAACTGGTCAGGAAGCTGCGGGCATCCATTCCCCGTTGATCATGGGTTGATCTTCCAAGAAGGACGCCGGGGCGGCCGCTAAAATCTTGATCAAAAATTCCGCCGGGATATTCTGTAGCGCTTATGCTCAAGATTGATCTCGCCTCTTCGTTGCCAGCCTTCGTCCAACCGTGGTCGCGTTCGATCGCCGTGGGGCGCGGCTATGAACTTCTTCGCGCCGATCTGCTGGAGCATCTCCGCGGGGCCGTCAAGGAGTTTGGCTACCGCTATTGCCGGTTCCACGGGATTTTCCACGACGACATGGCGGTGGTCCGGCGGAGGCCCGACGGTACGCTCGCCTTCCAGTGGCATCAATTAGACAAGGTTTACGATGCGTTGCTCGAGATGGGGGTGCGCCCTTTTGTGGAGCTCAATCCCATGCCGGCCGCCCTGGCCTCGGGCACGCAGACGATGTTTGCCTGGAAGGCGAATGTGACCCCGCCGAGCGATTTCGACGAGTGGGGGCAGTTGGTTTCTGCGTTCGCCTCTCATCTGGTGGAACGCTACGGGCTCGACGAGGTCGCCCAGTGGTATTTCGAGGTCTGGAACGAGCCGAATCTGAACGGCTTCTGGAGCGGCACCCAGGCGCAGTATTGGGAGCTTTACGATGCCAGCGCCCGGGCTCTCAAAGCGGTTTCGCCCCGATTGCGCGTGGGTGGCCCGGCGACCTCCAAGGCCCACTGGATTGGCGAGTTCATCGAACATTGCGCCGACCACGACGTGCCCGTCGATTTCATCAGCACCCACCTCTATCCGCAGGATGTTTTGATCCGGGCCGCCGGGGAGCCGGATCCGGCGGAGGAGGGAGGCGATTTCTTTATCCGCACCGTGCGCGAGGTGCGGGAGAAAGTCCGTCAATCCCGGCGTCCGGATTTGGAAATCCACTGGACCGAATGGAACACGCTCTATGCCCATGAAGAGAAAGACCTCAGCTGGGTGGCGAATCCCGCCGTGGACCGGCTCGACGCGGCGGCCCTGATTGCCCGGGTCTGCACGGCTCTCGACTCGGCCTGCGATTCTTTTTGTTATTGGACGGTGAGCGATGTTTTCGAGGAATGCGGGATGCCGCACTGCCCGTTTTCCGGCACCTATGGCTTGAAAAACATCCAGGGCATTCCCAAGGCCTCGTATCGCGCTTTCGAACTGCTCAAGCGGCTGCGCGGCGAGCGCCTGGCTGTTGCTGGCCTGGAGAATCCCGAGGGCCGCCGGGGAGCGGTCGCCACCCGCGAGAACGGGGTCATTAGGATGTTGCTCTGGAACCATGAACCCGACCCGGCCAAAGCTCTCGACGTCTGGAAGGAAACCGTGCAATTGCCTTGGAGCGCTTCGCCCGAGGCGCGGGTTATCGAGACCGTCCTGCGCGCCGGAGCCGGCAGCCCCTACGAAACTTGGAAGGAGATGGGCTCCCCACACAATCTGACTCCAGCCGAACTCCGGCTGCTCCAATCTCACAGCCAGCCCGCGATGCGGCTGCTGGATGGCGCGGCGAACGCGGGGACGCTCTCGCTCCCCGTGGCTCTCGCCGCGGGGGAAGTCCTGTTGTTGGAAATCGCATGTCCCGGCCCGGCCGCCTTGTCCAAAGGCGGGGAAGAGCGCGACCTTGCCCGCTGGAACGAGGCTATGAACGCCGCCTCGCGCGATTAGGGAGTCATCGAATTCCATGAGCACAAAATACGGAAACTTTATCGGCGACGGAGCGAGGTATCGGATCACTACGCCCGAGACCCCGGCCGCGTGGTTCAACGCGCTTTTTAACGATACCTACTTCACCAATTTATCACAGACCGGCCAGGGGAAGAGCACGTGCCTGAAGCCGGTCCGCAAGGATGTTTTTTCGGGAAGCCGATTTTTCTACATCGTGGACGGCAACGGCACCCCTTGGAATCCGCTCGGCAGGCCGCAGCACGGCGCTGCGCCTGATTCCTTTGAGTGCGTCCATGCGCTCTCCCGGACCGACTGGACCTCGCGTCGCGAGGGGCTGTCGGCACGGATCACCGCCTGGGTGCCACGGATCGGCGATCGGGAAATCTGGCGGCACACGCTCACCAACGAAAGCGCGGAGGCGAAGCAAATCGACTACTTTATCGCCCAGTCGATCGTGCATCCGGGAGCCTATTTGCAGGAAACCGCGTGTTTGGACGGCATCATCCGCGCCCGGTGCGAGCCGTTCCGCAGCCCCTACGAGGCGAACGGCGAGCCCAATCCCGGAAAAGACCTTTTCTATCTCTTCGGCAGCCGCGACCCCGAGTCTTATGCCTGCGGCGAAACCTCGTTTTTCGGTTCGGAGGAAACTGCGGGCATTCCCGCCGCCGTGAGCAACCGGTGCTGCCCGGATACGGCGAACCATCTCCAGCCGCCGCTCGGGGCTTTTCACTACAAGATCGAGCTGGCTGCGGGGGAGTCGGTCCAACTGCATGTCGTGGGCGGTGCGGCCGCGACGATGGAGGAGATCGAGGCATTGCGCGCCCTTTCCGTCGTGCCCGGCTATTGGGATGAGGAACTGGCCGCGGCGGACCAGCACTGGGATGAAGTTTCTAAAATCTTCACCATCGATACGCCGGATTCCGATTTGAATGCCCTCGCCAATTTCTGGCTGAAAAAACAGGCGACGTTCATGGGGCGGAACGACCGGGGCCACGTGGTGATGCCGGTGCGGAATCTTCTCCAGGACGCGCTCGGCTATTCCCTGCTCGACCCGGAATACGCAATCGCCCGCATGGCTACCTACGCCTCGTGGCAGCAAGCGGATGGCTTTTTGTGGCAATGGTGCGCGCTCGACGGCTCGGCTCCCGGCGGGAACTGCCTGGCGCATTACAAAGACGCGCCGTTCTGGCTGGTCAGTTGCATCGCCTTTCTTCTCGACGCGCTCCCCGATGCCTCGATCCTCGACCGCGAGCTTCCGTTCAAGGATTCGGAGCAGGCGGCGACGCTTTACGAGCATCTCCTCCGGGCTTTGTTCCACTTCGAGCGCGACACCGGCAGCCACGGGCTCTGCCTCATCGGCGGCGGCGATTGGTTCGACCCGCTCAACGGGCCCGGCCGCAAGGGCAAAGGCGAATCGACCTGGCTCACCCTCGCGTTCCGCTTTGCCGTGCAGCAGATGATCCCGATCTGCCAGCGCCGCAACGACGCCGGCAATGTCGCGCGGCTGACGGCGCTCGACGCCCGGATCGGCGCGGCCATCGACACCTATTGCTGGGATAACGACCGCTTCGTGGCCGGGTTTGACGACGAAGGCGCGGCCTTCGGTTCCTCCGCCGACACCGAGGGCTCGGTTTTCCTAAACCCCCAGACCTGGGCGCTGATCAGCCGGAGTGTTACGCCGGAGAAAAAGGCGAGCCTCCTCAAAACGCTCGAGCGTCTGGATACCCCTTTCGGCCCGCTCATCACCTGGCCCGCCTACACCTCATGGAACAGCCGGGTCGGACGTATCAGCCTCAAGCAGCCGGGCACCACGGAAAACGGTTCGGTCTATTGCCACGGCTCGATGTTCGCGGCGTTTGCCTATTGCATCGAGGGGCTCGGCAGGCAGGCTTATGAGGTCATCCGCCGGACGCTTCCCACCAACCCAGACAACCCGCCCGAAACCAACGGCCAAGTCCCGCTGTTCGTCCCCAATTTTTACTTTGCGCTGCCAGGTTCGCCCGACTACGGGCGCTCCAGCCAATACTACGGAACCGGCACGACCGCGTGGCTGCTCCTGGTGACCGTGGAATATCTGCTGGGCATCCGGGCGACGGCCGAAGGGCTGATCGTCGATCCGGTGATCCCCTCCGATTGGAAGCGCTTCTCCATCGAACGGAATTTCCGGGGTGCCCGCTATGCGATCGCCGTGGAGAACCCGCAGGGAGTTGGCCAGGGCGTGCGCAGCGTGTCGGTTGACGGAAAAAAGATCGAGGGGACGCTGCTCCCCTGGTCGCCTGGCGGAGCCTTCCGGGTGCAGGTGGACATGGGCCCGCCGTAGACCGATCCGGTTGCTTCAGCCCACATTTCGAAATACCGTTGACATCATGAAACAATGTATTTACGCAAGGAATCCACCTGCTGGAAGAGCGGGCGGTATTTGAGAAACTCCTGTCCTTCCTCCCCACAAAACCAACCTGTGAAAAACCATCCTGCCTCCCGGCCTTCTCCTTTTCTCGCCCTCTTGCTTGCATTCCTCCTGGCCATGCCCTGCTGGGCTTGCGCGGCGGACAAGGCTTTCAAAACCGACCCCGGCACCGTGGCTCTCTGGAACTTTGGCGAAGGGTCGGAAGACACGTCGGCCGACGAAGCCTCCACCAGCATCGAACTGCGGCCTCAAAAGGGCGCGGATCAGGAGCCGCCACGGGTGGTGGATGGAAAATTCGGGAAGGCGCTATTTTTCCCGGGCGCCGCTTCGCTGATCGGGTCGAAAGGCATGCCCATCGAGACCCCGGAGCAAGTCACCCTTGAGGTCTGGCTGAAACTCGATCCCGAAGGAGAAAATACCAACCGGGGAGTCTTTCAGTATATGCGATACGGGGAATGCGGATTTCGCATGGGGATCAATCCCAGCGGCCGTGTGGACTGGCTGACCGAGGACGGCACGAAGGAGATCGGGGTAACCGGCAACGTCAGACTGCCCTCGGATGAATGGGTCCATGTGGCCGGAACGTATGACGGCACCACGATGAGAATTTTCATCAACGGAGAACAGGATTCCGAGAAGCCGGTGGCGGGCGGAAACCCCCAGGGGCAGGCTCCGGTTTTTGTTGGCGTGGTCAGCGCGGGCCCGCCTCCCTATTTCCGGGGAACGATCCAGGCGATCCGCATCTCGAACGTCGCCCTCACGAAGTTCGACCTCAAGTGACCCGGACCGTTGCGCCGGAAACCCGAAAACGAATTCTTCTGGAGCGGAATAGATTTCGCAAACCAGGTTTCCGGGCGTCGATCGCCGATTTGTTTTGAACCTAAAATGAGCAGAAAAGGCCCGCGAATCACGCGAAAAAACGCGAATGCCAGCAACGAGATGCTCCATTCACCGCGGGGGTGAAGGCATGTTTGTTTCTCACTTCCTGATTTTATTCGCGCTGATTGGCGTGATTCGCGGGCAACTGCCGGATTTAGGTTGAAAGAAAAATCCGCGTGGAATAATTTCCAAAAAAATGAAAACCCGATCCCGATTATCCTACAAACGAAGCAAGACGACTGAAATCTCATTTCCGCTGGGCGGCATTGGCAGCGGGTGCATCGGGCTGGGAGGCGATGGGCGACTCATCGAATGGGAAATCTTCAACCGCCCGGCCAAAGGTGTTGGCAACGGTCTCTCGCAGTTTGCCGTCAAGGCCGTGTCCGGCGGCAAGCTCCTCGATGCCCGTGTCCTCTGTGGCGAGATGAAGCCCCCCTACATGGTCGGCGGGGCCCGGCATTTCTGCAGCTATGCCTACAACCCGTGCAACGACCGGATGGCCGGGTTCCCGAACTTCCGCGACGCCGAGTTCATTGGCGAGTTCCCGATCGCCAACCTCAAGCTGAGCGATCCGAAATTTCCCGGCAAGGTCACGATGACGGCGTTCAACCCGTTCATTCCGCTCAACGACAAAGACTCCAGCATTCCGGGCGCGTTCTTCGAGGTTGCCTTTGAAAACCCCACGGCGAAGACGATCGATTACACCGTCGCCTTTGTTGTTCGTAATCCTTCCAAACAATCGGTCAACAGCGCGGTCATCAAAGGGGATGTGAAGATGATCCGGCTCGCCCAGACCGAGCTGCCGCCGGAGTCTGTCGGCTATGGCGAACTCGCCGTGGCCACCGATGCCAAGAATGTGGTGATCCAGGAATATTTGTTTCGGAGTTTCAGTTTCGATAATCACCGGGTCTTCTGGCAGGACTTCGCCAAGGTGGGCGCGATGCCTCAGCGCCACTACGACGCCCCGGCCGATCTCGACCACTCCTGCATCACCGCCACGGTTTCGGTGAAGCCCAAGTCCCAGGGCTCCGCCCGCTTCGTGGTGACCTGGCATTACCCCAACTGCGTGGATTATTGGACAAAATCGAAGAAGACTCCCGATGGAAAGGTGATCTCCGATCCTCATGATAAAAATACTCGTGGCTGGCAGAACTATTACGCCACGGTTTTCAAGGATGCCGCTGCCAGCGCCACATACTCGCTGCTCAACTGGGACCGGCTTTATCGGGAGACGCTGCTGTTCAAGGACGCCCTGTTCTCCAGCGATGTGCCGGACACTGTGATCAGTGCGATCTCCGCCAACCTGTCGATCCTCAAGTCGCCCACCGTGTTGCGCCTGGAGGACGGATCGTTCTACGGCTGGGAAGGGAGCGGAGGCAATGCGGGCTGTTGCTCGGGAAGTTGCACCCATGTCTGGAACTACGCCTACGCTCTGCCATTCCTTTTCCCGAAACTGGAGCGATCCCTGCGCGACATCAACTACCGTTATAATCAACGCGACGACGGCGGCATGGTCTTCCGCATGGAGCTGCCGCTCGGGTCGGATCGGGGAACGTTTCGTTCGTGCTGCGACGGCCAGTTTGGCGATGTCGTGAAGGTCTATCGGGATTGGAAGATCTGCGGAGATACCGAATGGCTCAAACGGCTCTGGCCGGCGGTCAAAAAATCGATCGAGTTTGCCTGGAGCCCGCTCAACCCGGACCGCTGGGATGCTAATAAAGACGGCGTGCTCGAGGGGCGCCAGCATCACACGCTTGACCGTGAGCTCTTCGGTCCGAACTCCTGGCTCACCGGGTTTTATCTGGCCGCCCTCAAGGCTGGTGCGGAGATGGCCCAAGCGCTCGGCGAGCCGGAAACAGCAGCGGAATATTCCACCCTCTTTGAAAAAGGCAAGGCCTGGGTGGACAAGAACCTTTTCAACGGCCGGTTCTACTACCAGCAGATCGACCTAAAAGACAAGGCGCTCGTCGAAAGCTTCGACGCGCCGGAATACTGGAGCCCGGAGCACGGGCAGATCGTGGCTCAGATCGGGGAGGGGAGCGGGATCGATCAGGTCGTCGGCCAGTGGCACGCGAACCTCTGCGGCCTGGGCGACATTTTTGATAAGAAACAGCGCAGGATGGCCCTCCGGACGATCTTCAAGCACAACTACCGGACATCGTTCCGCAATTTTGCCAACCCATGCCGGATCTTTTCTGTTTATGACGAGGCCGGAGTGCTGATCTGCGACTGGCCCGACGCATCCAAAAAGCCCGCCGTTCCTGTCCCCTACAGCGAGGAGACGATGTATGGGTTCGAATACGCGGTGGCCTGCCTCATGATCCAGGAAGGCCTCGTCAAAGAGGGCCTCGAAATCGTAAAGTCCGGGAGGTCGCGCTTTGACGGCGAACGCCGGAACCCGTGGAACGAAGCCGAGTGCGGGGCCAACTACGCCCGCTCGATGGCCTCCTACTCGTTGCTCAATGCCCTCTCCGGTTTCGAGTTCGATGCCACCCAGGGCATGATCGGGTTTTCCCCGGTCCTCAACGACAAATCGTTCGCCTCCTTCTGGTCGCTGGATTCCGCGTGGGGAACCGTCGAGTTCAACGCAAAATCCATTGTCCTCAATGTCCTCTATGGCACGCTGACACTTGCCGAGTTCCGCTCCGCAGCCCTGGACGGAAAAACGATCAAAACGGTTCAATTTGATAAAAAAGACTGCAAATTCGTTCTCGACGGTCGATCGCTTGCTCTCAAAAAGCCGGTCAAGATCCAGGCCGGGGAAAAATTAAAAATATCTTCCGTTTAACTGCAACGAAGCTGCTTGAAAGGAGCGTGGGCGTCTCGCCCGCTTCGTCCACAAGCGGGCAGGAGGCCCGCGCTCGTGGGTTTGCACTTATCGGGCATGTAGCCCGTGGTGAATTCCTCCTGCCTTGATCCGTGTCAATCCGAGCCATCCGTGGTTCAAATGCCTTTTCCGTGTTCCTCCGCTCCCCCTGCATCCCCTTCGTGGGGAAATCCTCTTCAATCCCCCCAGAATAATCTCATGTCCCACCCGAAAATTCCTGAAGATTTTTCTTTACTGGCGATTCGTTGCCAAATAGAAGTGAGTTCGTCATTTGCTTTAACCCCCTGCATTTACCCCCACATTTTCACCCAACCCGCAGCCAAAAACTTGGTCCTATGAACACGAAACCCGCCTTCAGATTCACCCTCCTCCTCGTCGCCTTTGCAGCTCTGCTGGCCCCGCCAGCCGCGCGCGCAGCCACGATCACCAAGGGCAACAGCACGACCGCGCTTAATCTCGGCGGCAGTTGGACCGGTGGCGTGGTGCCGGGCGGATTGGACATCGCCAAGTGGGACAGCACGGTCACCGGCGCGAACACCGTCGATATGGGTGCCGCCCTGTTTTTTGGCGAGATCAACATCGCCAATCCGGGCGGCCTGGTCACGATTACCAACACGGGAAGCTTCCTGCTGACTCTTATGGGAGTGAACGGCGTGGGGATCGACATGAGCGTCGCGACCCAGGATCTCACGATTAATGCCAATTTGGCCCTTGGGGGCTGGCAGTCGTGGAATGTCCAGGCCGGTCGGACGCTGACCCTTGGCGGAACCCTCACCCGCAACGCCAACACCGGCATCGCCTTCATGGGGGGCGGCACGTTTGCGGTCGGGGCCGCGAATCTCGTGAACGACTCGACCGGCATCACCGGACTCTGGGCGACCTACGGGTCGGGCACCTCGATCGCGTATTCCACCAAGAACGGGACCAACAACATGGTCGCCTACACCGGCACCGCGATCACCGACGTGACCACGGCGAGCAGCAACAGCACGAACTACGACTACTCCGCGACCGGCACGACGACACTCACCGCCAACAACACGGCCAACAGCATACGGAACACCGGCGGGGCCAGCATTATCGACCTCGGCGCTTCCGGAACCAACACCCTCACACTCAACGGCCTCCTGGCATCGGCGGGCGCGATCACGATCCAGCGCACCGGCGGAACCGGCACGCTGCAGATCGGCACCACCAACACCCTCGTCGTCAACGGCTCGCAGGACGTCACGATCTCCGCCCCCATCTCGAACAACAGCACGACCGCTTCCTCGGTGACCAAGTATGGCACGAACACGCTCATCCTCGCCGGCAACAACACATTCACCAACGGCGTGAACGTCGATGGGGGCACCGTGCGCGTCACGAATCTCTCGGGCTTGGGCCTGAACTACGCGGGGACGGCGGCCACGCTCGGTCCCGGTGCCGTTCTCGATCTTCGCTCCAACACCAGCGCCACCTTCGGCAACGGCGGCATGGGCTACAATATCGCTGAGACAAATGTACGCGGAACCTACACCATCAACGTGGACAATCTCACCTCGGGCTCCGGTAACAAGATCACCGTGGGCAATATTAACACCTCAGGCATCGATTCGGGTGCCGTCGCGACTATTATTACCGGCGGCAATGGTTACGGGTTGAACATGGGGATTCTGTATAACTCGGGCGGCCCCGGCAACTTTACCAACAACACCCCGGGCGGGGTGAATATCGGCGGGCTTGTCTTTAACTCGGCCGGCGGCGGTTGCGGCGTCGTCTGGGATGGCACCGGCACCACGACCGTGGCGGGGAGCCTCTTTCGCTTCACCAGTAATGTCAATACCGCGCAGACTATGACGAAAAACGGCACCGGGACGGTCACGCTGAACGGCCTGCGCAATTCCTGGGGCGGTAATACCATCGTCAATGCGGGCACTCTGAACCTCAGCGGGGTGATCGACGAGATGTCGGGCCCGAGCGGCCTGGCAGTCAACAATTCCAACACGGGCGTCGGTACGGACGTCGTCCTCAACCTGAATTCCTCGTGGGTTGTCCACAGCCTCGCGAGTGCCATCAGCACTCCTTCATCCGGCAACAACACCGCCACGATCAACCTCCTGGGGACCGGCACCACCTTGACAGTCAGGTCGGAAAACGGCACCAACTTTTTTGGAACCCTCGCGGGCACGGGAGGCCTGACGATGACCGCTCGGAACCGTCCCGAGCAAACTGAGGCAACTCTCGCCCTGGCCGGCAAGAACACCTACACCGGTGCCACCACTCTCAACGGCGGCTCGCTGATCCTGGATTTCAACCAGGCCTCGGTGGGCGGCGTTGTTGTGACCACCAACATCCTCAACAACACGACCAACGGCTCCGCCCTGGTGCTGGGCGGCGGCGCGCTGACCTTGAAGGGCAAAGGCGGAGCCTACGTCAACAGCCAGCGGTTCAACGGGCTCAACGAGGTCGCGGGGGCCTCGACCGTGACGCTCACGCAGAACGGTGCCACCTCGCTGCTTCTTTCTCTCGGGGCCATCACGCGCACTACCGGCGGCGGCACGGTGGACTTTGTCAACCCGGCAGGTCTCTCGGCCGTCAACGGCATCACCACCACCACCGGCAATACCAACGGCATCCTCGGCGGCTGGGCGACGGTCGCCAGCAACGACTGGGCTTATAACAACGGCACGAACATCGCCGCCTATTCGGCTTACACCAACGACACCTGGGCCGCCGCCAACAACACGAATGTCACGACCGGCGGGGCGCTGTCCTCAGCGACCACGAACAGCCTGCGCTTCAACACGGCGGGCGCATTCACCCTCACGCTCACCGGCACCAACACGATCTCCTCGGGCGGCATTTTAGAGACCTCCGCGGTCGGCGGCAACGCCACCGCCATCACCGGCGGCACCCTGCTCGGTTCTGTAGGCCAGGATCTCGTCGTCATCCAAAACAACGCGTCGGGCGCGCTCACGATCGGCTCGGTGATCGCCAACAACACCTCGGCCACCGGCCTCACCAAGAGCGGCGCGGGCAACCTGACCCTCACCGGCGCCAACACCTACACCGGGGCCACGAATATCAACGGCGGCGTGCTCCAGATCAGCGCCTCGAACGGCATCGGCGACAACACGGCCGCGACGAACAAGATCGTCTTCAATTCCAACGGCGTTCTGGGTGGCACCGGCGGCATCTTGGAGTCCACGGCGGGCACGTATGATTTGGGGGTCAATCGCACGATTACCCTCAACGGCCCCGGAACCATCCAGGTCGATTCGGGCAGCACCGTCACCGCGAGCGGCGTCGTGAGCGGCGCGGGCGTCTTCACCAAGTCCGGCACCGGCAAACTCATCCTCACCGGGACCAATACCTTTTCGAGCACGTCTCTGGTGACTGCCGGCATTCTCAATATCCAAAATAACTCGGCCCTGGGTATTTTTCAGTATGGCTCGGGGTATAACACCGGCACGAGTGCCGTTTCCCAAATCGACACCATCGTCTCCAGCGGGGCAACGCTGCAGTTTCAGGGGGGAATCAGCTTGGATGCCAAGCGGGTGACTCTTTCAGGCACGGGCGCGAGCGGGCAAAACGGCGCGCTGGTGAACGTGAGCGGCTACAACACCATCGGCGGCTACCAAGGGTTTTCCAACGGCACATTCATCTACTTGGCAGCGAATACGACCATCTCCTCGGATGCCGGCTATTTCGGCACGTCCAGCGCGTTTGGCCTATCGAGCGGCGCTTTCACCCTCACGCTCACCGGCTCAGGCAACGGCTATCTCGCCAGCCAAAATATTGGCGGGGGGATCACCGCGCTCACCAAGAATGGCACCGGCATGTGGACGCCGGGTGCCAGCGGTAGCTCCTGGATTGGCGTCACGACGATCAACGCGGGTATTCTCAATGGCATCACTCTGGCCAATGGAGGCTCCAACAGCTCGATCGGCAAATCCACAAATGCGGCGGCCAACCTGGTCTTCGGCGGCAACAGCACCCTGCGCTTGTATGCCAGCACCACGGATCGCAACTTCACCATCAACAATGGCGTCACGGCCACGTTCGATACCCAGGCAGCCGTCACGATCAGCGGCAGTGCCGTCGCCAGCACCGGCGGGCTCACCAAGTTCGGAGGCTCCACGCTGACCCTCTCCGGCACGAACCTCTACACCGGCGCCACCACCGTCAACGCCGGCTCCCTGATCCTCGACTTTAACGGCACCGGTGCTCCGACGAGCAATATCATCTCCAGTAGCTCCTCCCTCACTTTGGCGGGCGGCACATTGACCCTCAACGGCAAATCCGCCCTCACCCTCAGCCAGACGTTTAACGGCCTGACACTCAACTCGGGCGGTTCGGTCTTCACTTTGACCCAGAACTCCGCCACGAGCCTCACCGGCGCCCTGGGCGGCATCACCCGCAATGCCGGCTCGACCTTGAATTTCAGCGTGGTGCCGCTGACCACCGGGGTCATCGCCACGACCACCACCACCAATGATGCGACCGGCATCCTCGGCACCTGGGCCACCACCGGCACGGGAACTTCCCTGCGCTACGCGACCCAGAACGCCACGACCAACCAGATCGGCGCCTACTCGGGCGGCACGACGGCCGCCTCCTCCGCCAACCTCACGGATACGACGGGAACCGTGAACTACGACCTGACGCTGGCGACCGGCACGATGAACGCCACGGTCTCGGCGAACACCATCCGGTACGCGGGCAGTGGCAACACCACGACGCTGGGATCGTCCTTTACCGTCAATGGTCTCATGTATGCGGGCACCGGCCCGAATTGGACCATCACCAGCGGCAACCTCACGATTGGTGCCAACAAGGAACTGGTGGTCCTGGGCAACGGGCAAAGCGTCATCATCAACAGCGTGATCCAAGATAACGGTGGCGGCAACTCGTCCCTGACCTACACCAGTGGCCAAAGCAACGCCCCTATGACGTTGGGAGGAGCCAACACCTACTCCGGCCCGACCTATGTCAACAACGGTATTTTGCAGATCAACGCGGCCAACAACCTTGGGAATTCCACTTCGATCTACCTCAACAACGCCACCCTGACCTCCACCGCCAATACCTACGACCTCGGGAATACCCGCACGATTTTCCTCGGCGGAAACGGCGACACCATCTCGTCAAGTGCCGGGACATTGACCGTCAGCGGCCCGGTTGACAACGGGGGGAACGGCCTCCTGACGGTTGCGGGTGCCGGGAACACCACCATCAGCGGGGTGATCGGCAACGCCTCCGGCACCGGCAACGGCGGCCTCACCATGTCCGGCACTGGCACCCTCACGCTGACTAACGCCAACACCTACCGCGGCGATACGACGATCAGCGCGGGCACCGTCAATATCCAGAACGCCCTTGCACTGGGCACGGCCGAGGGCGCGACCACCCTCGGGACGAATACGACCCTGCAGCTCCAGGGAAACATCAACGTCGTCGAAGAGGCCCTCTATTTCACCCCTAACGTAACTGGTATCACGCTGCAGAACCTCAGCGGAAACAACACATGGTCCGGCCCGATCAATTTGGCAGGTATTCCCCGCCTCGGCGTCCCGACGATCACAGCCAATGCGGGCACGACGCTCACCCTCGCCGGCACCGTGAACACCAATTCCAACAGGCTCTTTGTCACGGGATCGGGGAATACGACCATCACCGGAACGGTTGGCTACGGGTCTGTCGGGATCCTAAAATCCGGTTCCGGCACGCTCAGCCTCCAAGGCACCAATAACTACGTTGGCCAAACGACCGTTTCCCAGGGCATCCTGGCGATCAACTCCGACGCCGCCCTCGGCGCGGCCTACGATGGAAGTCTCGGCTACATGGAAATGACCGGGAGCGCGGGCAGCGGATACACGGGTACTGTCGGAGTCATCGTTGCCGCCCCTACAACCACGGGCTCCGCAGCCCTGCCCACAGCAACTACCGGCGGCAGCCAGGTATCAGCGACCCTGACCGGCGTGAATGGCAGCGGCTACATCTTCAACCCGGCCGTGACCTTCGTGGGCAACGGCTCGGGAGCCACGGCCAACGCCTTGGTGATGGGCCTCCTCACCATCGACGGCGGCACCCTGCGCACCGACGCCGCCATCACCTCGAACCGCCCCGTCGTCATCACCAGCAACAACGCCACCATCGATACCAACGGCTTCAACAGCACGTTCTCGGGCATCGTCAACAACGGAGCCACCGGCACCGGCTCCCTCATCAAAACCGGCGCGGGAGCGCTCACGCTCTCCGGCGCAAACATCTACGCCGGCACGACGACGGTCAGCGGCGGAACTCTCAAGGCGGGCAACGCCTCGGCCTTGGGCTTTGGGGGACTCCAGACGACTGCCAATAACGGAACAATCGTCAGCAGCGGATATACCCTCGACCTCAACGGCACGATCGGAATCAACGAGCCGATCACCATCAGCGGCACCGGCATCGGCGGGAACGGCGCGCTGATCAACTCGGGCACAGCGGCCAGTATCGGAAACGGAATTGCGGGACTGGCTGTCGCCGCGACGGGAAGCGGCTCCGGCTACAGCGCGGCTCCTGCCGTCGTCATCAGCGGCACCGGCACCGGGGCGACCGCGACGGCGTCTCTCGGCGTGACGGCCGCCTCGATTTCGCTGGTCAGCGGAGGCTCCGGATGGGTGGTCGGCGACACGTTTACAGTCAATGGCGGAGGCTCGGGCGCACTCTTCACCGTCGCGACTGTCGGTAGCGGCGCGATCGCCACCTTCAACCTCACATCGGCAGGCACCGGCTATACCACTGCGCCGACCACATTGACCAAAGTGACTTCCACCTCCGGCACGGGAGCGACCATCACCGGCAACGGCGGAAACTTCACCGTTGGCGGCCTTCAGATGACGCTGGCTGGCTCGGGATACACCGGGACCCCGACGGTGACCTTCAACGGCTCGAACGCGACAGTCACGCCGGCTCTCTCGTCGGTGACCATGGCTGGGAATAGCAGCGTCGGCGGCGCGGGCGACTTGACGATCAGCGCGGTGGTCTCCGAATCCGGCGGCTCAAGGGCATTGACCAAAGTCGGCACCGGCATCCTGACCCTCACGGGCGCGAACACCTACACCGGCGGCTCGACGATCACGGCGGGCACGCTCCAGTTCGCGAACACCAGCGCGATGCCCGCTTCCGGCACGGTCACCGCGAACAGCGGCGGCACCCTGGGAATCAATGTGGGGGGCGCGAATGAGTTCACCAACGCGACCTCTGGCAACGGCTCGATCGGCGGCATCTTCAACGGCGGCGGCGGCCAGGTCACGCTCAACTCGGGCTCCGCAGTCGGCATCGACACCACCAACGCCGGAGGGTCTCTCACCTATGCCGGCGACATCACCAACTCCGGGGTCGGCCTCGCCAAACTCGGCGCCGGCACCCTGGTCCTCACCGGCACAAACACCTACACCGGCAACACGACGGTCAGCGTCGGCACCTTGAAGGTCGGCAGCGCGGCGGCGCTGGGTGGCAATAGCAGCGCGACGAGCGTCACAGCGGGAGCGGCTCTGGATTTGAATGGCACGACGTTGACCAACACCAACGCGCTGGCCCTGAATGGCACGGGCGTGAGCAGCACCGGCGCGCTGACCAACAGCGGTGCCGCCGCGAGCTACGGCGGGGTGGTGACATTAGGATCCGCCAGCAGCATCGGCGGCGCGGGCGACATCACCCTCGCGCTCGGCCTCGGGACGGATGCCTTCACTTTGACGAAGGTCGGCGCAGACACCTTGACGCTGAGCGCGGACAGCAGCCGCACGGGTGCGGTGGCGATCAATGCGGGCACGGTGAAGCTGGGCAGCGCGGCGGCCTTGGGGACGACCGCTGTGACGACCTCAGTCGTTTCTGGAGCGGCGCTGGACATCAATGCCCAAACGGTGGGTGCACAGGCGCTTTCCCTCAACGGACAATATAGCTCGACGGTGGGCGCGCTGACCAACAGCGGCGCAGCGGGATCGTATGCGGGCACGGTGAGCTTGTTAACCGACAGCAGCATCGGCGGCGCGGGCAACATCACGCTGAGCGGCGCAATCAGCGGGGCCTACGGGCTCACAAAAGTCGGGGCGGACACTCTCATTCTCACCGGCGCAACCAACGGAAGCACGACGACGACGATCAACGGCGGCACGCTGCAAATCGGCAGCGCGGGCACGTCCGGACTCCTGGGCAGCGGCGCGGTAACGAACAACGGCACGCTGGCCTTCAACCGGACGGACAGCGTCACAGTGAGCAACGCGATCGGCGGGACCGGCGCGGTGACGGTGAATAGCGGCACGCTCACCTTGGGCGGCAACAACACCTTCACCGGCGGAGTGACCATCACCGCGGGCGAATTGAAGCTGGGCAATGCAGGCGCTCTCAACAGCACGGCAGGATTGCAAAATGCGGTGGCCTTCGGCGCTGGCAGCACAGGCACGCTCACGCTCAATGGCAACAGCACCACGATCGCCAACCTGAGCACGAACGCCTCGCCGGGAACCACCATTGTGCAAAATAATTTCACGGGAACCGCCACATTGACCGTGGGCAACTCCCAGAACTTGAGCGGCACCTACGCGGGGACGATCCAGAACGGCGCCACAGGAACCTTGGCGCTGACCAAGAACGGCACCGGCGCGCTCACGCTCTCCAGCGCGAACACCTTCACCGGCGGCGTCACGCTCAACGTCGGCACGCTCAATATCAACAACGCCTCGGCCCTCGGCACCACCGCCGGCACATTCACCATCAACGCCGGCACCATTGACAATACCAGCGCCGCCGCGATCACTACCAGCAACTACGCGCAGACTTGGAACGGCGACTTCGCCTTCACCGGCACCAAAGACCTGAACCTCGGCACCGGGGTCGTGACCCTCGGCGGGACCTACGGCACCGCGCGCACCATCACGGTCAACTCAGGCAACCTCACGGTCGGCGGCGTCATTAACTATGTCGCGGGGGCCACCAACATCATCAAAGCGGGGAATGGCACGCTCACGCTGTCCGGCGTGAATACCTTCGGCGGCGGCTTCACCCTCAACGCCGGCACGCTGAACATCAACAACACCAGCGCCCTCGGCAGTTGGGGTATCACATTCGTCATCAATGGCGGCATCATAGACAACACCAGCGGCGCCGCCATCACCACCAACAACACTCTGCAGACCTGGAACAGCGACTTCGCCTTCACCGGCACCAACAACCTGAACATGAGCGCCGGGGCCGTGACCCTCGGCACTGCGCTGGGCACCTCGCGCACCATCACGGTCAATGCGGGCACCCTCACCGAGGGCGGCGTCATCGGCAATGGCACGACGGCCAACAGCCTGGTCAAGGCGGGCGCGGGCGCGCTCACGCTCGCCGGTGCCAACACCTTCACCGGCGGCGTCACCCTCAACGCCGGCACCCTGAACATCAACGCGGCCACCGCCCTCGGCACCACCGCCGGCACCTTCACCATCAACGGTGGCACCCTTGCCACAACTTTAAATAGTGCTGGCATGACCACCAGCAACTATGTGCAGGCCTGGAACGGCGATTTCGGGTATTCTGCGACCGCCCCCATGACATCCGGATTATATCAGGGAGTCGATGCTCTGGGCCTGAACCTCGGCGCCGGAGCTGTCACTCTGGGCGGCACGGGCACCACCCGCACCATCACGACGGATGGTTATTATGGCCAACTCACTATCGGGGGCATCATTTCCAACGGTGCCACGGCCAACAGCATCACCAAGAACGGCACGGGCATCCTGACCCTCAGCGGCGTGAACGCCTTCACGGGTGGCATCACGCTCAACGCCGGCACGCTGCAAATCGGCAACGCGGCGGCTTTGGGCACGGGTACCCTGACCATCAACGGCGGCAGCCTGGCCTCGACCGCCAGCACGACGGTGAGCACCAACAATGCTCAGGTGTGGAATGGCGCCTTCTCCTTCCGCCCCATCACCGGCGGCACCCTGAACATGGGGACCGGCGCCGTCACTCTCGCGAGCAATAGCACCGTGACAGCGATCACCGGCGGCCTCACCGAAGGCGGGGTCATCGCGGATGGAGGCAGCAATTACGGCGTCACCTGGATCTCGGGCTACGGCGGCTACGCCCCCACCATCACCTTGAACGGCAACAGCACTTACGGCGGAGCGACCGTGGTGCAAAGCCTGAGTGGTTTAGGCCTCGTCTCGCTGACCGGCACGCTCGCCAATACCTCGAGCGTCACGGTCAATGGCGGAGGAAGTTTTTGGTCGAGCGCCTCCATGAACAATTCCATCAATACGGCCGCCACCCTCACCCTGGGCGGCAACGGCGGCGGCATGTTCACGCGGGGATGGCCGGGCACTTACAATCAGTCCTTCACCAGCCTGACGGTCGGCTCGGGTGCCGACGTCCTCTTGGGGTATTACCAACAGAGCAATTTCACCTTCTCGGGCTCCAACCCGTATCTGCGCGGCGTCGGCGGCGTGGTGCGCATGAACTCATGGGCCGGCGGCTCCGGCTTCACCTCCGCCCCGAGCGGCACAGGCAACGTCATCGGCTCGGGCGCGAACGCCATGCTCATCGGCGCGACCGGATCCACAACCTACTGGAGCATCTCGGCGAACAATTTCTTGAAAGCCACCTCCGGCGTCTTGACCGCTGCCACGGCCAGTTCGAACGCATGGGGCACGGGAGTGAATACCGATGTGCTTCCGAGTTCCTGGGCTCTCGGCACAGTGAGCCAGAGCCTCCGTTTTACTGCGGGCGGCAGCCTCACTCTCCCCGGCGCGTTCACCGTCGAGTCGGGCGGCATTTTAGCGACCGACAACACCGCTTCTCCGGTGACAATCACCGGCGGCACCATCAAAACCGGGATTGCCGGCAGCGACTTGTGGATCGTGCAGGGTGCCGCCGCCAGCGCGAGCACCGGGATGGTCATCAATTCCCAGATCATTGACAACGCCAATTCAAGCCTCACCAAGGTCGGCCCGCGCGCCCTCTACCTCACGAACACCGGCAACACCTACGCCGGCGGCACCTACCTCGCGGAAGGGATCCTCAATGTCGCCTCGGAAGGTTCGTTAGGCAGCGGCGCGCTCCACTTCACCGGCCCCGGCACCCTCCAGGCTGCAGGGAATGTCACGCTGGGCACCCGCGCCGTCACGATCGGCCAAGGCGTGACCGCCACCTTCGACTCCAACGGCCGCAGCATCTCCGTGGGCGGCGTCGTCAGCGGCGTCAACTCCGGCCTGACCAAAACCGGGCTGGGGACCCTCACGCTCACCGGCGCGAATACCTACACCGGGATTACGACGGTGCAGAACGGCACACTCAGTCTCGACTTCAGCGCCATCGGCGCGCCCGTGTCGGACATCATCAACGCCAACAGCCTTCTCGCTATCGGCGCCGCCGGGGTCAGTGACACCCTCATCATTCAGGGCGCGGCCGGCGTCGCCAACAGCCAGACTTTTGGCGCCACCAACAGCCCCATTAATACCGTCGGCGCGACGACGTTCTACGGCGGCATGACCAACATGGTCTTCAACGCCGGTGCCGGCGGCTCGCTCACCGTGAACCTGGGCTACATCGTCGGGGGGAGCAACAGCAACTCCTACTTGGACGTCAGCACCAGCGGCAACGTCACCGTGGCCGGCGTCAACAACACCACCAATGGAAACTATCTCGACAAGGGGTTCCATGCGGGCGGCGGCAATAATTATGCATGGGCCACGATCAACAAATCCACTTGGGCGACCGTCAATACATCGGGCAACCTCGTGGGCTTTGCCGACTCCGCCTACACGACGGCCTACACCGCCGCTGGTCTGAATCAGGCAATGGTGGATGTCACCTCCAGTGGCACGCTTTCCCCCACGAATCAAAACGCAGCCTCCACGTTGCGTTTTAATGACACCGCTAACACCGGGGCCGGTCAGACCGTGACCCTCGGCAGTACCAGAGTGTCCCAACTCGGCTCGGGGTCCATCCTGGTGACTGCCCACGCAGGGGCGCACGACTCGACCATTACCGGCGGCTTCCTCGCAGGATCCAATATGACGTTTTTGGGAATTTTCCAAAACGACACGCTCGGCAACCTGATCATCAATTCTCAGATCACGGACACATCCACGCAGGCCGGTGTGTATAAGAATGGAGCCGGGACCATGATTCTCAACGGCGTGAATGGGTTCACCAACGGGATCAACGTGCTCGAAGGCACTGTCATCGCGACCGGCAATTACACGCAGAGCTCGGTGAAAACCATCGCCACCACTCTCGGCTCCAATGTCGTGACCGTGTCCGACACCACGGGCCTCTTCGTTGGCCAGCAGCTTTACGGTGGCACCCCCGGCCTGGTGGTGACGAACGGGATGCTCCCCAGCGTCGTGATGGCGATTGGTTCAGGCAACGTCACGCTCTCGAACAATGCCACGGCGACCGGCTCCGGGATCAGCACCACCTTCCAAAGCGGCGGCGCCCTCGGCGGGGCTGGTTTCAATTACGCAAATCTGGTTGCGCCAACCGCGACGATTGCCAACGGCGCGACCCTCCAGATCGGCAGCGCCGCCACCGGCAACAGCGGAGGGATCGACCCCAACATGAGCATCTCCAACCTCGGCGCGCTCATCCTCAACCACAGCGGCAACTACACCTTGGGCAACACTATTAGCGGCGCGGTGGCCACCAACAGCCTCGCTGGCACCAACGCCACGAACACCCTCGAAATCGCGGGCGGCGGCAATACCACCCTCGGCTTCTCCGGCACGGTCAATGGATCCGGGGTAGCCGCTGCGTATGTTTACACCCTCTCTACCACCGGAAATGTCTATGCCGGACAGCTTGTCACGGGCACCAACATCGCGGGCGGAACGTATGTGCGCGTGGTCGATGGGTTGAACGTGACACTCACCAACGCGATTCAGACCGGCGGTGCGTCGAACGTCAACTTCACGACGGTCAACACATTCAACGGCGCCACCCGGATCACCGGCGGCAGCACGCTGACCCTCGGCTCCGGGCTGGCCCTCCAGAACAGCACGCTCAACTACAATAACAGCGACAGCGGCACGCTTTCCTTCGGCAGCTTGACCACCGCCACCCTGGGCGAGCTCAACGGCGATAAAAACCTCGCCCTCACCAACGCCTCCTCCGCCGCCGTCGCCCTCACCGTGGGCGGCAACAACTTCGATGCCACCTACTCCGGAAACCTCACCGGCACCGGCGGCTCGCTCATCAAAAACGGCATCGGCACCCTCACGCTCACCGGCACGAACAACTACTCCGGCGGCACGACCATCAACGCCAACTCGGGCACCCTCATGGGCAACTTGTCGAGCCTCCAGGGCAACATCGCGGTCGGCACCTCCTCGACCGTGGTATTCAACCAGCCCTCGGACGGCACCTTTGGGGGCAACATCACCGGCTCGGGCACGTTCATCAAGACGGGTGCCGGCAACATGACGATCAGTGGCGCCCAGGGCATCAACAGTGGCGTGATCAACGTGATGGAAGGCACCTTGACCATCGGGATCGGGAATGCATTCCTCAATGGCAACGCGATGCAGATCAACGGCGGCACGCTCAACCTCGCCACCTACGAGCAATTCGGCACAGTGTCCATGAGCAGCGGCGCCATCACCGGCCCCAGCTTTATTCAAGCCTTCACCAGCTTCAACTTCACCAATTCCGGCAACGTGACTGCTCGCCTCGACAACACCGGCACCCTCATCAAGTCGGGCGCAGGAACGGTCACGCTCTCCGCGGCAAATACCTTCACCGGCAAGACGTCCGTCCAGAACGGCACGCTTTCCTTCACCCTCGGCAATGCCACGGCCACCGGGGCCCAGTCGCTGGGCCAGAACGCCGCCCTCGACCTCGGCGTCGCCTCGACAAGCTCGGGCATCCTGACCTACAGCGGCACTGGCAACGCCACCCTGGCCAAGAACATCAACGTCCTCGGCAACGGCTCCGACACGATCCAGAACAGCACCGGCAGCCTGCTGACGCTCTCCGGCACGATCACCAAGAACGGCACAGTCCTCACCCTCAAGGGCGGGACGGGCGGCATCACCGTCAACGGCACGATCGCGGGCTCGAATTCCGGCTCCGACCTGGTCGTGGACGGCGGCACCACGACGCTCGCCTCAGCGAACACCTACAACGGCCCGACCTCGATCATCAACGGGGCGACGCTCAACGCGAACGCCGCCGGTGCCCTGCCCGCGGCGATCCGCTCGGCGGTGAGCATCGACCCGTCGGGTTCGGGCAACTCGACGCTCGCCCTTGGCGCGAACCAAACCGTCGCGTCGCTCACTGGCGGAATCACCTCGGCCGTCCATCTGAACGCCAACACCCTCACGGTCGGCACCACCACCGGCACCACGACCTTCGCCGGGGTGATCTCCGGCCCGGGCGGCTCTCTCATCAAGGATGGCAACAGCACGCTCGTCCTCACCGCCGCCAACACCTTCAACGGCACGACGACCGTCTCGGCGGGCACGCTCGAAGCGGGAGTGACGGGCGCGCTCGGCAGCACCTCGGCCATAACCGTCACCAACACCGGCACGCTCCTGCTCAGCGCAAATTCGGCGACAAGCAATTCGACAGCCCTGACGCTGAACGGCGGAAAAGTAGAAATCAAAACCGGCACCGGAATAAACACCTCGCTCGGGGCCCTGACGCTGACCGATAACTCGATCATTGATTTCGGGCTCTCCTCGGGCACCGACATCCTCACGCTCGGCGCCGTGACATCGTGGACCGCCACGAAAACCATCCAAATCTGGAACTGGACCGGAACCCCGCGCACAGCCGGAGGCAACGAACAGCTCATGGTCAGCAGCACCTCCGGATGGACGGGCAACCTGAGCAGCATCAATTTCTTCTCGGACAGCGGCTCAACGCTGATCGGCGGAGGAGGGGCGATGTTTGCCGGCTACGAGCTGGTGGCCGTCCCCGAGCCCGCGACATGGAGCTACATGGCCGCCATCGCCCTCGGTGGCGCAATCCTCGTCCTCCGCCGCCGCCGGCTGACGGAAGTATTAAGAATTAAGTGAAGCCCTCCAAACACGCCAAACCTTCTGACCTTAAACCTTAAACCTCAACCCGGCAGGAGGAATTCACCACGAAGGGCACGAAGAACACGAAGTGAGGAGCTTGCAAAAGCTCATTGCCATTTCTCGCGCGCACACGCTGGGTGAACGCATCGCCGGATGCCAAACGCACACACAATCCGATGATTGACACCCTTTTTTTCTTCGTGTGCTTCGTGATCTTCGTGGTGCAACTGTCGTTTCTAAGTTAATACTTATCGTGAAGACCTCCAAACACGCCACCTGTAGCCGCGTCCGTGCCGGACGCGCCGCCGGCAACACGCCCGACACGGGCGTGGCTACAACGGAAACATCTCCAACCGTGCTTCCTGCCAACCTTTTTTCTTCGTGGCCTTCGTGATCTTCGTGGTGCAATTCCTAATTTCACATTCCAAATTCCTAATTAACTAAAACTTTGGGGGAGGAACCGGCGGTCGTTTTCATGCCGCCGGTTCCGTAAGCGCCCCGCCGGTTCTTGGGGGTTCCGGCGGGGCATTTGCTTTTTGAAACTTATGCCAAATACTAAAGCTAAAGCTCGCAGAAAACTCCATTTCACAGTCCGCATGGACGGCGACGACCGGGCAGACGGTTCGTGCGACAGCCCCTTCGCGACTCCCACACGGGCGCGCAATGCCATCCGGGCCGCACGGCGTTCGGCTGGCCGGATGCTACCTGCGGAGGTTGTCCTCTGCGGCGGCACATGGGAGCTGCCCGAGACCCTGACCTTTGACGCCCGCGACGGCGATGCGGTCTGGCGCGCCGCTTCCGGCGAGCGGGCGGTGCTCAGCGGCGGCCAACTTTTATCAGGCTTCGCCGAATCGGTGGTCGAGGGCCGCGCCCGGTGGACGCTCGATCTGCCCGAGGTGGCGAGTGGGAACTGGAACTTTACCCAGCTGTGGCTGGATGGATCGCGGCGTCCGCGCCCCCGCCTTCCCAAGCAGGGGTTTCACCGTTTCGCCGGACTCGGCGACCAGCCCGATTCCGGCTTCGCTTGGAGGAAGGGCCCCAGCCATGCCGAGTATGCCGCCGGCGATATGAGGCCATTCCGCAACCTTGCAGACGTGAGGCTGATCGCCCAGCAGCTCTGGTTCGAGATGCCGATGCGGATCACCTCGGTGGATGAGAAGTCGCGCATCGTCCGTTTCCATAGTGCCTGCTTGGGCAGCCTGCGCGATGAGAGTGGGGAATTTGCCCGCTACTTCCTCGACAACGTCGGCGAGGCGCTGACCCAGCAGGGAGAATGGTATCTGGACCGACCGACTGGCCAGCTAAGAATCCTGCCCCGCAGCGGCGACGAGCGCGCCTCGGCGCAGGTCGTTGCCCCACGGCTGGCCCGCCTCGTTCACATTGCTGGCAGCGCCAAAAAACCGGTCAGCAATCTGATCTTTGAAGGGATTGCCTTCCGCCACTGCGACTGGCTGCCGCCCGCTGATTACGTCGGATCCTCGCAGGCGGGTTTCAACATTCCTGGTGCCATCCTAATGGAAAATGCCGAGAGCTGCGTTTTCTACGCGTGCGAGGTTGCCCACGTTGCCCAGTATGGCGTGCAGATCGGCCGCGGCAGCCACGACTGCCGGGTGGTCGCGTGCCATCTTCATGATCTCGGGGCGGGCGGCGTTCGCGTTGACCACGAGTGGCTCAAGGTTCACGAGTCTGGTGTGCAGGATCCATTTGCCGCCAAGGGCGAGACCCGGCCGCGCGCCGCCACGGTGAGCGATAACGAGATCCACGATGGCGGCCATGTCAGCCCGAGCTCGATCGGCGTTTTTGTCGGCAATGCCGGCCACTGCCGCGTCCTCCACAACCATGTCCACAATCTGCGCTACACCGGCATCTCGGTGGGTTGGACCTGGGGCTATGCTCCGAACGCGACCGTGTGCAACCAGATCGACGGAAACCATATTCACCATGTCAATCACGAGCGCTACCTGAGCGATAATGGCGGCATCTACGTCCTCGGCGAGCAGCCCGGATCGACGATCTCTGGCAACCACATCCACGATATCGGGGCCTACCATTATGGGGGTTGGGGCATTTATCTCGACGAGGGCTCCAGCTTCTTAAGGGTCGCTGATAACACCGTGCACCGCTGCCAAGACGCTGGCTTCGTCACTCACTACGGACGTTCCAATCGGCTCGAAAACAATCTTTTTGCATGGAACGGCGGCAGCCAGGTCAACCCCGGCCAGAGACCGGATCCGATTCGCTCCGCTTTGATCAGTGGCAACCTGATCGCATGGGAGCATGGCAGCCTTTTCCCTGTCAATGTTCTCACCCTGCGCACTGCATCGGTCGGGCGCAACCTGCTCTGGTGCGCCGCTGGTCCGGCCCGCTTCAGCGATGGGCTCGACCTCGCCACTTTTCAATCCCGGGGCCAAGCTGCCGGCTCGGTCGAGGCCGATCCGCTTCTGATCCCCACCGCGGACGGAGGATGGACGGTCATGGCCGGCTCACGTGCCCGGAACGCCGGAGTCCGCATCCCGCGAAGCGATCATGCCGGCCCGCGCTGGCGTGGCGCTCCCGAAGCGACTTTTGCAGCCTGGTGCCAGCGCTTCCCCGATGCCGCCCCGACTCCTGCACTTGCTGTGCGTTTGTCCTTCCCTGAGTCCGGCCTGCTGCGCGTGCGCATCGAGAATCATGGATCGGTCGCCGCGCCCGCAGGCAAGCTCCGCCTCGTGGGATCGCCTGGAGTCGTCGTGTGCAAACCCCACGTAACCTGGCCCTCTTTGGCCGCCGGAGCCCATTCCGAGAGCGACCGCTCCTTCACCATTCCCGAGGGCGAGGGCCGGTGGTGGATCGAGACCTGCGCGGCCTCCGCTCAGGTGCCGGCGGTGGCTTTGTGCGGAGCGACTCCTGGCAGTCGCCCGATCGCCCGTGTCACCGACCCGGGCAATGTCGCCGGCATCGCCGCTGCCCTCGCGGGCGTTCCTGAGCTGGAGCTGACTGCTGCCGGGCGCGTCCACGCCCGCGCCCGCTGGGCACTGGCTGGTGACTACCTTCTTGTTCAGGCAGAGATGGATGATCCCCAGCCGCTGCCTCATCCGGTCCCTTGGGAAGGCGCCTGCCTCGAAGTCTTTGCCGCCGCAGGTGCGGCAACCGCCGACTCAGGCTTCCTGCGGCATGTCTTTCTGCGACCCGATGCCGCCATCTCCAGCCTCGAGATCCTGGTTAAGGATGGCCGCGACATTTTCCCTCTCCCCGGATCCAGCGGCACAGCCAGCAAGCGGGCGAGGGGATGGACGCTGTGCGCGCGCCTGCCCCTGGCGGGATTGCGGGTGGCTCCCCATTGCGCCGGTTTCTTCGGCGAGATGAAAGCCTGCGTCCGCCCACAGCCGGGAGCGGCCTTGCTTTCAGCCTGGGCCCACGGGGCCACCACCGCCTTCGCCAGCACGGATGGCCTTCCTTGGCTGGTGCCCGCGACAGTCTAAATGCGATGAAGGAGAGATCAGAATTGCCGGATTTGTTTCGCTGCGACGACGGGACGCAGGTGCGTTCAGCGGCCCAGTGGCAACGTCGCAGGCAGGAGATATGCGATCTGATTGTTGAGATCGAATACGGGGGCCTTCCACCGGTGCCAGCGGAGACAAGATGGGAGGAGTTGCACGCGGCCACGGTGGAGCATCTGGGGGGGGCGCAGTTCATCTCCGGGCGGGTGACGACAGGCCCGGACCGCCCGTTTGGCTTCCTGATGCAAATCATCGTGCCGCCGGGGGAGGGGCCCTTTCCTGTTGTGCTGACTGGAGATGCCTGCTGGCGATACGCCACCGATGAGGTGGTTGCCGAAATTCTTCATCGCGGCAGGATCTTCGCCCAGTTCAACCGCGTTGAGATCGTTCCCGATGTGTATCGAAGCGAGCGGGTGTCCGGTCTCTATCCGGTCTATCCCGACGGGAACTACGGCGCATTGGCGGCATGGGCGTGGGGGTATCACCGTTGCGTCGATGTTCTCCTCAGCATGAAATTCGTGGATGCCTCCCGGATTGCCATTGTCGGACATTCACGCGGCGGCAAGGCCGTTTTGTTGGCCGGGGCCACCGACGAACGGATCGCCCTGACCGCTGCCAACAATTCCGGTGCGGGCGGTGCCGGCTGCTATCGGGTGCAGGGGCCGCAATCCGAAACGCTCGCCGATCTGATGCGCGCCGTTCCCTATTGGTTTGGTCCATCGATGCTGGATTATGTCGGAAGGGAGAATGACCTGCCGTTCGATCAGCACTTCCTGAAATCTCTGATCGCCCCTCGGGCTTTGTTGACCACGGAAGCGCACGCTGACCTATGGGCAAACCCCACGGGAACCATGCAGACCCACCTGGCGGCCCGGGAGGTTTACCGGTTCCTGAATGCGGAGGATCGCATCGGCATATCGTTCCGGGAAGGCGGGCATGACCACGGTCAAGTGGACTGGAAAGCCTTCCTCGATTTCATGGATTGCCAATTGTGCGGGAAGAAGCCCGAGCGCCGATTCGACCGGAACCCATTTCCAGACACAAAATAAGGCGCGCTTTGTGCAGAGCTACCGGAATACCGCTTCGTATGCACTGTTTGCCTTGCTCTGTAGTTCCGCCATGCCCCTGGCGACGGCTCGTTCCGAACAGCCCGCCGCTCCTGCCTCGTTCGCGAATCCGGCAGCCGCTGAGGAGCAACTGGAGGGCGGGGAGCGCGGCACGCTGCACCTGACGCTTGGTGATGAAAAAATCTGCTCCTTCGTGCCGTATGTCGCGAATAGGAACTGGGAGCGGTGCTTCGCGGAAGCCATCCCGGAAACGCCGGCTTTAAGCGGCGCCTCGAATGAAGCCGACATCCCGCAAAAAAACGACGCGCCTTTTCCGTATGTCATCGGCACCTACTATCATCCGATCCGTGGCCGTCTGCAGGTTGCCCCTCACGAGGGGAGCGTGCGTGCCAGTTGGACATTTTCCGTGACGGAGGAAACCGATTTCGCGGCTTTGGTGGTTGAGGCTGAGTTTCAGTTGCCCCAACTTTCCGGGGGCATGTGGAGTGCCGATGCAGCCAGTGGCACTTTCCCTGCGATCTTCGGCGGAGCCCACCTATTCGTCGAAACGGCATCTTCCTTAACCCTAACGTTTCCAGACCAGCGGCTGCTGAAATTCACTTTTGCCAAGCCCACGGCCATCACCGTCCAGGATAACCGGCAGTGGGGGGCTGCGAGTTTTTCGATTCGCTTCGGGGCTCCCGGCAACAAGATCGCGGCCGGAGAGACATACACCCTCGATGCAGACATCACGACATCTAATGGGCTATCTTATTGTCGTGAATTACCCAACTTTATGAAGCCGGTCGAAATTCATGTGGACGATCAATGGATTCCGCTAAAAGACGAGTTGGATATTGTTCCCGACTCCGCCCTTGACTTGACTTCCATGGGATTCACCGACGGCCCATGCGGATCGAAAGGACGCATCATCGTCACGCCAGATGGCCACTTTGCCTGTGAGGACGAGCCAACGAAAACAAAGCGTTTCTATGGCGTCAATCTTTGTTTTGACTCAAACTACATGCCCAAGAATGAATGCGACCATCTCCTCGATCGCCTCGTGCGTCTTGGCTACAACAGCGTTCGCATCCATCATTACGAACTGTATCTGACCAGGGTCAAAGAAGATGCTGGCTTCGATTGGGATCCAGTCAAAGTCGATCAACTTGACTATCTCATGGCGGGCTGCGCCAAGCGCGGCATCTGGATGACCACGGACCTATTCGTCTCCCGACCCATTTCGGGCAAACAGATCGGCAGGGATCAGGAGGATAAAGTGGAAATGAATCGCTACAAAATTCTCATTCCCGTCTCCGAACCGGCGTATCAAGACTGGCAAACTTTTACCCGCAAGTTTCTCGACCGAGTCAATCCCTACACGAACAAGCGCGTCGCCGATGAGCCGGCTCTGGCCTGGATTTCTCTTGTCAACGAAGGTCCGATCACCGGCTATTGGGGGTCTGTCTGCCAGATCCCCGAATGGAAGGTTGCCTGGAATAATTGGCTTGCGGCTCGTTATCCCGACAGGGGAACGCTTGTTGCCGCCATACCCGACCTTGCCGACGGAGAAGATGCGATCCGTGGAACAGTGGCCATTCCCGACTTCCTTTCCAGCAGCAATCCTCGAGGCAGAATAGCCCAGGTCTTCGTCGGCGATATGGAAAAGACCACCTATGAGCGCATGCACACCTTCTTGCGTGAAAAAATCAAATGCCAGGCGCTCCTGACCAACATGAACAATTCCGGGCCCGATGTGCTGCCGCTCATCGAAACGCGCCAGGCCTATGATTATGTGGATGAACATTTTTACGTCGATCATCCCACCTTCCTGGAAAAGCCGTGGTCGTTGCCGAGTTTCTGCGCCAATGCAAACCCGATTCGTTCGGGCGCCTCGGCCTGCGCTTCTATTGCCAGCGTCCGGTTGTTCAACAAGCCGTTTACCGTTTCAGAATACAACTATGCCGGGCCTGGCCGCTATCGAGGTGTCGGCGGCATTCTGACAGGAGCCTTGGCGGCAATTCAGGACTGGGACGCCCTCTGGCGGTTCGAATACAGCTGGAGCCGGACCGTTCTGTTCAACCCAAATCCGATGAATTATTTCGACACGGTTTGCGATCCCCTCAATCAGGCTGCGGACCGGTTGGCTGCCATCCTGTTTCTGCGTCGCGATTTGACGCCTGCACCCACGCCTCTGGCCATGGTCGTATCGCACAAGTCGCTCGAGAATCCCACCGATAAAATGGGCCTGAGCGCCATGCAGGCGGCACTTTGGACCACTGGCATCGGCTGCATTGTTGTCGATGACACAACAACCATTTCTCGCCAGTATGTTCCCGTCCCGATAGAGTTCGGCAACGACAGCGATGCCATCTTTGCCGCTCTGAAGGCAATCAAGCCATTCGTACCGCCGCCAAGTGATGAGCTTATCTCCACGCAGACGGGCCAAGTCAGTATGAGGCCCCAGGATGGCACGCTGACTATTGATACTCCCATGAGCGCCGGTGGCTACGTTGAACCGAGCAAAACCATCGACGCTTCCGGGGTTAAGGTGATCGAAAGCACTACAGGAGCGGTGGTCTTTATCAACAGTTTGGATGCGAACCCGATAAAAATGTCAAAGCGGCTCTTGGTTAGCCATCTTACGGACCTGCAAAACAACGGAGCCCGTTTCGGCGAGGCTGCCCGACAGACCTTGCTATCTTCTGGTAGGCTGCCTCACCTTGTCCGCAGCGGTTCGGCCACCGTTCAGATAACTCTTGAAAATCCCGAAACTTATACCGTTTGGGGCCTTTCGGTCGGTGGGAGACGGGTCGAGAAGATCCCGTCCCGTGTCTCATCCGGCCAGCTTGTCCTCACCGTTAACGTCAACGGATGCGAAGGCGCTCGGATCTTCTACGAGATAACAGCCGAGAACGCCAAGACTGCGGTTTCTTCCGCCGAAAACCAGTTGACTCTGCCATGATGGGCTCTAATAAATCACAAGTTGGTTTTTCATCTCTATTACCACCTGAAATGAGCGTTCCATTGGACATAAAACCCCTCAGGATGAACAAGCACCAAAGCGCAGCCATAGGTGTCGCCATCGCGATCTTGCTGGCAACCTGCATCGCTGGCATCTGCCAACCGCCGGAGGGGCCATGGAAGGGCGCGCGCAACACACCTGTCCCCCCCGGAAATCGAGGCAACTTTATAAAAATGGAAAAGCTTCCTGTTCCGGCGTCGCTCTCTGCAAAGAACCCGAAAGCATTGTATGACATTCCGGTGGTGATCATCCGGTTCCTGCCGACAGCGGACGGAGTTCATCTCGACCCCATGAAATGTCCGGATTTTTACGAGCCGGGATTGTATACGCTGGAGGAAAAGCAGCGGCAAATCGATGCGGCGAATCCCCGCATCGTCTATGCTCTCACCGAGGGAAGCCGGTTTCGCGGCTACAAATTTCCCAACAACCCCCCGACGCTGGGCTACCGCGTCGTGGCAGACTTTGTCTGCTACGCGCAGACCCCGCCGAGCAAGACCAACAAGGGAAATCCGCCGAACAACGTCGCCCGCATCGACTATCACGAGATCCTGAAGGCGGTCGATGCCAAGCAGCTTGTGGATTCGCAAGGGGTGAAGCAATTCTGGATCTGGATGGGCTACTGCGACCCGGACTTCCCAAGCGTGAAAAACGGCCATTACTCGCCGGAGGACTTTCGGGGGCCGGACGAGTCAAAAATGTCGAGCCCAACCACAGGGGACATCTCAAACAGCCTCCATTACAAGGACGACCTTCCGGTCTTCAAGCATGCCTACATGGTCATGAGCTTCAACATCGCCCGCTCGCAGGCGGAAACAATCCACAACTACTGCCACCAGCTCGAGTCGATGTTTGCCTACGCCTGCGAGAAACAGGATGGCAACGACAAATTCTTCTGGGACGATTTTGTCGGGAGAACACCCGGCAATACCACCGGCGACAGCTTTTTGGCCGGCCGGTGCGGATGGACTCACATCGCGCCGAATTCGACCGAAAACTACGACGTCCTCAACAAGGCGCTCGTGGAATCCGACATCGAAGACTGGCGGCCGGACGGCAAGGGTGAAAAAAAGGCGGTGAACGTCGATACCTGGGCCTCGATTCCCTACGCCTGGCCGAACCCACCCGAACCCTTCCCCCAGAAAGATGAAACCCAATGGTATGTCTACTGGATGCAATCCATCCCGGGCCAGGGGAACAAAATTCCTTTTCGAGGAAGATCCCTGCCGAACTGGTGGCTGCTTGTGGCCGACTGGGACAAGGCCATGCGTGACAAAACCGGCCTCCACAAATGATCCTGAATCCGGCATGAGGAAATTCACCGCGAAGCGCACGAAGTCCACGAAGAGAGGAGCTTCCAAAGTTTCATTGTCATTTGTATGCTGTTGAAGTCGATGATTACGGAGGTCGCTCGCGGTGATTTCATCGAGGCGATCGGGGCTTCCTGCGGTGGGCCGATGGATCCTCTGAAAGGGATCGTCTCGCCGTTGCATTGACCTTGGTGAGAATGATGCGGACGAGTTATTTCTGGTGACCAGTTTGTGACCGCTTATCGCTTGGTTCACAAGGGTTCCATGAAATTCCAATGAGTTCTCCGTTTTTTCAACGAAAGCCTCTTCCTATAAGGATTCCAGCGGCTTGGCGGGTTGCTGACGGCTACAAACCCTGTATTTAAGTCGTTCTGCGGGTTGTTCCAAAAACAGAAAACCCGCAGAGCCTGTATTTATCAGCCTCTGCGGGTCTCAAATTGGTTGCGGGGGTAGGATTTGAACCTACGACCTTCAGGTTATGAGCCTGACGAGCTACCGGGCTGCTCCACCCCGCGATTGAATTTCAATGTAGTCGTGGAATTGAGGAATGCAAGAGAAAGATTTTCTTTTTTTTTCGCGGTCCCCCCGCGCAGGTTCTTTACAATAAATGTCCCACCTGGGACATTTATTGTAGAGTTCGGGTCATCGCACTCACTCTGGCAGTTGTTCCAGTCTGGGATGGCCATGCCGTCAACGAGAGGTTTCCGGTTGACGATTCCTGAGTTCGCAATAATGATCTCCCTGTGAGCACGACAAGAATTCTCAGCATCCTTGAGGCCGCGCAGATCGAGCCTCCCAAGGCCCGTGCCATCGCGGAATCCCTCGAAATCGCATTCAGGGAACAGGAAGACGACCTGACAAAACGCCTGATGACAAAGCAGGACGGCGCGGAACTGAAAACAGAAATCATCAAGTGGATGTTCCTTTTCTGGATCGGGCAGATCGCCGTTCTCCTCGCCGCCGCAAAATTCCTGTTTCCAGCGCACTGAAGGCCCTGACAAGTCGGCGCTGACGGAGCAGCGCCCTCCACGATCGCCCTGGAGGGACGGGCTCTGTCCCGTCCGACTTTTCCATTTCGCATTCCAAATTGCGCGAAGCGCTCAGCTTTTCCTCGGACGGAAACAAGTCGGCGCTGACGGAGCAGCGCCCTCCAAGCAAAAATCCCGTGCGAAGCGCGGTCAAAGATCCGTCGGCTGTCCGCCGCCGGGCACGTAGATCAACGTTGTTCCGTCGGAGGTGAGGTAGGCGGCGGCGGCGGCGCGCTCCTGGGATGTCAGAACTTTGCTTTGGAAGCGGATGACGATCCGCGGGTCGGCGGAATTTGTGACCGACACACCGGCGAGCAGGTCGCGCACCGCGGCGGCTCGGCTGCCCCAGCCGGGATGCCCGCTGTTCCGCGCCGCGAGCGCCAGGTTGGAAAGAGACAGTGCCGTCCGCTGGCTCTTCGCCATCCGGTTCGCCTCGATCAGCACCGGCAGGTTCGGAATCGCGATCACCGCGACGATCCACAGAATGGCGATGACCGCGAGAACTTCGACCCAGGAAAAGGCGGGGCTTTGTTTCATAAATTGTGCAAAATACTGGGGAGCCCAAGTTTTTAAAATAACCCCTTGAATTCCTTTTCTGATTGATGCGCCTCAATCGAATTGCATAGAAGAAAAAAATGAGGAGGACTCCACTTTCACATGAAGTCCTCCCCACTCAGAACCATCGTTTATGTTAACTGTTTTATTGTTGCGAATTTAGCTGAAAAATAAATCCTAATTGTTTGTTGGATTCAAAACCAGCTGGCTTCCAGAGACCTCGATCTTGTTAGTTGCAACATCCGCCTCTAACAGGCCCTTCATACCGAATGTGTTAGTTACTTTCGTGTATGGGTTAACAACCGAATAATTTGTTCCGGCATTAAGCGCGGTTATTACATTGGCAACGACAGGAGTGCCGGGATACGCATTGCTGGCAGCGTAATAGGCTTCAGCGTAGGCGTTATATGATTTAACTACTTCTCCTGCATTTGATAATTTCTTTGCTTCGCTTGCCGACTGGGTGATGTTTGAGATGTTGGGAATGGCAATCGCCGCGATAACCGCGATGACCGCAATCACAACGAGTAATTCAACCAAGCTGAAAGCCCGTTGAACCGTTAGTTTGTTAGTTGGTGTTTTCATAACGGAGACAGGATCGCGCGGCGGGCGCGGGAACGCAACAAAAGCGATCCTGCAATCTGCGATAGGGAAAACCTGTAGGAAAATCGCGCAACGTTGCGTAGCGCCATCCCGCCATGGAGGGCGCTGCTCCGTCAGCGCCGACTTGTTTCCACCGATCGAAAGTCGGACGGGACAGAGCCCGTCCCTCCAAGGCGATCTGGAGGGCGCTGCTCCGTCAGCACCGACTTCTTTCCGCTGATCGGAAATCGGACGGGACGGAGCCCGTCCCTCCAAGGTGATCGCTGGAGGGCGCTGCTCCGTCAGCGCCGTTTTGTTTTTCCCGGATTTTCATTGCTTGCGCGAAGGGATTCACGGAATCCTTGCTGATGGACGAACCCGGCCGGCGACATCCCGCGCATCCGGGTCTGCATGAGGGATTCAACGTGCCGACGATTGTTTTTTTGACCGTCTGCACGGCAGGACGCAAGCCGGTGCTTGCGGATCCGTGCGCGCACGCCGCGCTTTGCGAGGCATGGGACTCGGCGGCATCATGGTCGGTCGGTCGGTATGTGCTCATGCCGGATCACCTTCATCTTTTTTGCGCGCCTGCGGAATTTCCTCCGCGCCCGCTCAAGCAATGGGTCTCCTGCTGGAAATCCCATGCCGCCCGGCATTGGCCGCGTCCGGAAGACGCGCCGATCTGGCAGAGAGATTTTTGGGACACGCAACTGCGACGCTCGGAAAACTATACCGAGAAGTGGCAGTATGTTTTGCGGAATCCCGTGCGTGCGAAGCTGGTCAAAAGCGTTGAGGATTGGCCGTATCAGGGCGAGAAGAATGTCCTGATGTGGTGAGAAAGATCCCCGTGCTGGAGGGCGCTGCTCCGTCAGCGCCGACTTGTTTCTGCCGATCAGAAGTCGGACGGGACAGAGCCCGTCCCTCCAAGGCGATCGCTGGAGGGCGCTGCTCCGTCAGCGCCGACTTTTTTCCGGTTCCCAAAATCCAAAAGAGAAAGGCGGGAAATTTCTTTTTGGTCTTTCGTCGGGAATTTGGTTTACTTTCCGCCATGCCGACGATTTTGAGGGAGAGCGGATACCGGTTCATGATTTTTGTGGATGAGCCCGACGAGCCCGCCCATGTGCATGTCTTCAAGGATGATCACGCGGCAAAAATCCGATTGGATCCGGCTCAGGTGGTTGTCAGCCGGGGGTTCCGCGCCCATGAAGTCTCCGAATTTCTTGCCATTATTGAAACCCACAAATTCGATCTCATCACAGAATATGAAAGAATCCACGGAAGCAAATGACCGCCTCTACCCGGATGTTCTCCGCATTCGGTTTGTGGAAGGCAACATGATTTGGGATTTTGAGGATGGGCGTTCTTGTGCCGTGCCATTGGCGTGGTATGCCACCCTTATGCTTGCTGCTCCTGAAGAAAGGGCGGACTACCACATCACCCACTACGCGGCTCACTGGCCGCAACTGGATTACGATTTGGGAGCGAATGCCATTATCCTGGGACACAGGGAAGCGGCGTTTTTTTCCCGGAGAGCCTGGGAAAAGCATGACGCAAAGCACGCTTCCGGAGAACCGATGGCTGCCTGAAACGTCGGGACTGGAGGGCGCTGCTCCGGCGGCGCCGACTTCTTTCCGCCGGGAAGCCGGACGCGTCACCGGAAGCGAGCGCTTAGAGGTCGTTGGGTTTCAAGCCGGTGTGCTTGGCGATGCGGGCCAGCATGCGAGGACCAATTTCCTCTGCATCGTGGAAAGCAAAAACGAAATCAAGAAATCCCTCGCGCTTCAGGGTGCGATGTGAGCCTGTGCGGCGGGATTAATTCCATCCGATGCTTTCAAGTGCGCGAAGAACCTTCCGGGCTTTGCATGCGGGCCAGAAGCTCACACGGAAACGGCAAAAGCCTCCCGTGCGAAAGAATCATCCCCCGACTCGCAGCGTTCGGCCAAGATCCGCAAAGCCAGTGCCTCGGCGGATCGGACGGCATCCGCCTTCGTCACCCCGTAGGAAAGACAACCCGAAAGAACCGGCACCTCGGCAATCCAGTGGCCATCAGCCTCTTGTTCGAGTTCGATTTTGATCTGCATATGGTGAAGCCTCGCGGAGAACGGGAAGGTATTCAAGAGGAAAGCCGACAGAGGAGGGCGATCTTTGCGCTGGAGGGCGCTGCTCCGTCAGCGCCGATTTGTTTTCCGCCGATCGAAAAGTCGGACGGGACGGAGCCCGTCCCTCCAGGGCGAACGGCGGATCCGGTTTTATTCGGACGAGACAAAATCCCAAAGATCGCGCCACTGGGCGGGGGGGAGATCTGAGAAGGCATTGTTGTGATCGGTGCCGGGAACCCACCAGATTTTTTTCGGTCCCGTGAGGCTCTCGAACAGCTTGCGGGCGCCTTCGGGCGGGGTTGTCGTGTCGTTTTCTGCGATGAGAAAGGCGACCGGACGCGCAAAGACATCGAGGGCTTTGATCGAGTTGAAGCGGTCGAACAGAAGCAAGCCGACCGGGAGCCACGGGTAATGGTGCGCGGCGGCTGCGGTCATCGAATCGAAAGGCGTGATGAGAACGAGCCCCCGGATTTTTTCCGGACGTCGGGCAGCCGTCTGGGCGGCGATGCCGGTTCCGAGCGATTCCCCCACGACGAGCGCCGGCCCCGGCAGGGAGTCGAGAGCCGCGACGGCGGCGGCTGTGAGGCTTTCTTGATCCGGACGGCCAGGCGCGGAGCCGTATCCCGGATAGTCCACGAGGAAAATTTTCGCTCCTGCGTCCGCCTCGCGGATCTTTGCGATGAGGGAATCCCGGTCGAGGGCGTTGCCGGCATTGCCTTGCAGGATCAACACCGGCCGCGCGGAGGATCCGCCCGGGGTCACCCATCCGATGAGACGGCCGGAGGAATCGGCCCACCGCGAGAGCCCGCGCGTCCGCGCCAATGCCAGCATCTGTTCTTCGGGGAGAGGCTCCGGGTGGTAGAGCATGCTGCGCTGGCGCAGGAAAATGTAGAAGCAAATCCCGAGGTATGCGAGGGCGAGGACGAGCAGCCCCCGGCCGAGCACTGCCCCGACCACGCTCATTTCTCCGCCTGCCAGACGGGCTTTCCGGCGACGATGGTTCCGACGGCCCGGCCCTTCCAGGTGTGCTTGTCGAACGGCGTGTTGTGGGAGAGCGAGAGCGAGCGGGCCTTGTCAAATGTCCACTCGAGATCCGGGTCGATCAACGTGACATCGCCGGGTGTGCCGGGCGAGAGCGTGCCACGGTCGAGGCCGAGCAGCTTCGCGGGCTCGGCAGTGAACAGCGCGATCAGGCGGGCGAGGGAGATCGCCTTCCGCTTGTGGACGAGGATGTCGCAGAACGCGGAAAACTCAGTTTCGAGGCCGGTGATTCCGAACGGGGCGTGGTCGAACTCGACTTCCTTTTCGTAGGCGGCATGCGGCGCGTGGTCGCTGCAGAGGATAGTGAGCGTGCCGTCGGCGATCCCCCCGATGATCGCCTCGACATCGTCGTCTGTGCGGAGCGGCGGGTTCATTTTGAAATTCGTGTCGAACCCGTGGAGCGAGGCGTCGGTGAGCGCGATGTGGTGAGGGCAGGCTTCGCCCGAGACCGGGATCCCGCGGGCGCGGGCCTCGCGGAGGAGGCGGACGCTTCCGGCCGAGCTGATGTGCTGGCAGTGGATCGGCGAGCGGCAGAGGTCGGCGAGCATGATGTTGCGGGCGACGATCATTTCCTCGCCCATGCGCGGCCAGCCGGGCAGCCCGAGGCGCAGGCTCCATTCGCCCTCGTGCATGACCCCGTCGCCGACCAGCGAGTAGTCCTGGCAATGATCCATGACCGTGAGTCCGAACATCCGGGCGTATTCGACCGCTCGGCGCATGACCTCGTGGTTCTGGACGCAGCGGCCGTCGTCTGTGAGCGCCACGATGCCTGCGGCCGCAAGCGCACCGAACGGCGCGAGCTCCTCGCCATTCAATCCCTTCGTGATCGCGCCGGTGCAAAAAACATTGACGCAGGCGTCCCGGGCCGCGCGCTCGCGGATCCATGCGATCGTGGCAGCGCTGTCGGCGGCGGGCGTGGTGTTCGGCATGGCGACGATGCTCGTGAACCCGCCGGCTGCGGCCGCGCGCGTGCCGGTGGCGATCGTCTCCTTGTGCGACTGACCGGGCTCGCGCAGGTGGACGTGGATGTCGATGAGCCCCGGCGCGACGACGAGCCCGACCGCGTCGAGCGTCTCGAAATCCCCCTTCGCGGGGCCGTCGGAGATCCGGCCGCCCTCGATGAAGAGGTCGCCCGTTTCGTCGCGGCTGTTCGCTGGGTCAATGATCCGGCCGTTTTTGACGAGGAGATTTTTCATGTCGGGAGTCCAGCGCCGCCGGCGCAGAGGTAGAGGGCGGCCATGCGGACGGCGATGCCGTTCGAGACCTGTTCGAGGATGACGCTGCGCGCGCCGTCGGCGACGGCGCTGTCGATCTCGACCCCGCGGTTGATCGGCCCCGGGTGCATGATCAGGCACCCGGGTTTGAGGCGCTCCGCGCGCGCCGTCGTGAGCCCGAAGAGCGAGATGTATTCGCCGAGCCCGGGGAAATATTCCTTCCGCTGGCGCTCGTGCTGGATGCGCAGGAGGTTGATCACATCGGCCTCCGCGAGCACGTCGTCGAGCCGGTGGACGACCCGCACGCCGAGTTTTTCAAAGCCCGCGGGAACGAGCGTGGTCGGACCGACGAGGGTCACGCGGGCGCCGAGTTTGACGAGCCCGTGGATATTCGAGCGGGCGACGCGGCTGAAGAGGATGTCCCCGACGATCGCGACATTCAGGCCCTCGATCCGCCCGTGCTTCTGCCGCATCGTGAAAATATCCAGCAGCCCCTGGGTCGGGTGCTCGTGCGAACCGTCCCCCGCGTTGATCACGGAGGCTTTGAGCCGGTCGGCAAGGAACCGGGGGGAGCCCGCCGAGCTGTGCCGGAGCACGATAATGTCCGCGTGCAGCGCCTGGAGGTTGAGCGCCGTGTCCTTCAGGGTCTCGCCCTTTTGCAGGCTCGATGCCGCGGCCGTGATGTTCACGACGTCCGCGCTGAGCCGCATCGCCGCGATCTCGAACGACGTCCGCGTGCGGGTGCTCGGCTCGACAAATAAATTGACGAGCGTCTTCCCGCGGAGGGCGGGGACTTTTTTGAGGCTGCGTTCCGCGACGCCCTGGAACGCGGTGGCCGTGTCGAGGAGGAATTCGATTTCCTGCGCGCTGAGCTCGTCGAGCCCGATCAGGTCTTTGCGGGTCCAGGTCTTCATCGCGATGTCACCACCCGCACCGAGTCCGCGGTGCCGTCGAGGTTTTCAAAGCGCACTCGGATTTTTTCATCCCGTGCGGTCGGAAGGTTTTTCCCCACGTAGTCGGCCTGGATCGGCAGCTCGCGGTGTCCGCGGTCCACCAGCACGGCGAGCTGGATGCTGGACGGCCGCCCGAACGAGGCCAGCGCATCGAGTGCCGCGCGGCAGCTCCGCCCGGTGAAAAACACGTCGTCCACGATGACCACCGGGCGGCCGTCCAAGTCCACGGGAAGGCGCGTGGGGGCCGGTTGGGTCACGCGCCCGCGCGTCGCCAGGTCGTCGCGGTGCATCGAAATGTCGAGGGTGCCGAGAAACGGGCGCCGCCCCGAGGCTTTTTCGATGTGGTCGGCCAGGCGCCGGGCGACCTCGACCCCGCGGGTCGGAATCCCCGCCAGCACCAACGCCTCCAGATCGCCCTGCCGCTCGACGATTTCATGGGCCATCCGGCGGATCGCCTTCTGCATAGCATCCGCGTCCATCTCGGTGCGTTCGTTTTGTTTTGGCATGGTTCGCGCCTCGCGGGAGCACGGGAAAGGTCTGGAAAAATCAGTCGGCCGAACCGGGCTTGGATTGTTTCGCGCGGTCGAAACGCCATGCGGAACGGTATTTCATAATCCAATCCAGAAGCGCCCGCTCGAACCCGATGTCCTGGCCGGATTTTTCGCTTTCAATCCACTTGTGACGCAGGATTTCTTCCCTCTCCGCAAGGAATTCTTTGTAGAGAACCGAGTTCTTGACGAGATCAGTTGTCTCGCTTTTGGGAGAGATCATTTCGATGGCAGGTTAATATTTTCCAACAGAATGTCAACGGAATCCCTCGCCGGATTTTTCCGGCGGGTTTCCGAGGTTCAGGACAGCAGGACCTCCAGAACGGCGTCCGTATCCGAGAAATCGTCAAAGAGGAAATCCGGCGCGTGGGAGGCGAGTTCCTGGCGGGAGTGGATGCCGGTCGCGATCGCGACGGTTTTCGCCCCGATCGCGCGTCCGCATCCGATATCCTTCGGAGTGTCGCCGATCACGAAGATCCGGTCCGGCGGGAACGGCACGCCATGTTTTTCGACCGCGCGCGCGCCGGCAAATTTTCCGAGTTCGTTCCGATCGTGGTGATCGTCTGCGAACGCGCCGAATTCGAAATAATCCCAGACCCCGTAGTGGCGGAGCTTGATTTCCGCGCCGCGGGCGAGGTTGCCGGTCAGGAGGGCGAGGACGGCATCCGGCCGGGCCCGGAGTGCATCGAGAACGGGGATCATGCCCGGCAGCACGCGCCCGGAGTGCGACGGCATGCAGGCCGCGAGGTGCTGAAGATAGCAGTCGAGAAGGGCGGCGATATTTCCCGCCGTGGCGGCCAGCCCGTGCTTTTCCAAGAGGTCGCGTGCGATCACGGCATCGGTGGATCCGGCGAGAACCATTCCCCCGAAGTCCTCCGCCACGCCGAACCGTATTTTCATCGCGTGGATCAGGGCGGCCTCGCCCGCCCCGCCCGTGGTGATGAGCGTCCCGTCAATGTCGAAGAGAAACAGGCGCCGGCTATTCTTCGCCATCTTCCTCGTCCGGGCGCTCGGGCTCGATGATCTCGCCGTGCTTGGTGAATTTCCGTTGGCGCTTGCCGGCCGGGAGCGGGCTCAACGTCATGCCCACCGCGCGCCCGACGAGCTTCGGCTCCATGTCCACATGGGCCATCCCGGCCAGATCCTCGCGCACGCGCTGGACGACCTTCATCCCGAGATCCTGGTGGGCCATCTCGCGGCCGCGGAATTGCAGGTGGACTTTGACCTTGTTGCCCTTGTCGAGAAAATCCTCGGCGTGGCGGACTTTCGTGAGGTAGTCGTGCTCGTCGATGTTCACGCGGAACTTGACCTCCTTCACCTTCGTCACCGCCTGCTTGTTGTCCTTAACCTGCTTCGAGAGGTCGTAGCGGAACTTCCCGAAATCCACGATCCGGCAGACCGGCGGCTGGGCGTTCGGGGCGATCTCGACGAGATCCAGTCCCATGCTTCGCGCGCGGCGAATGGCCTCGTCCAGGCGCATGACGCCGAGTTGCTCGTTGTTGGCAGCGAGGATGACGCGCACCTCTCGGGCGCGGATCCGTTCATTGATGCGAATATCCTTTAAGTTAATAGAACCTCCGGGGTTGGTGTGGTGACAGCGTTTTCGCGACAGGCGAAAACGCCAGATCGAACGGCACAAAGAAAGTCGGATTCATGCGCTGCATGAATCAGCTTTTGCGGGAAAATATCTGCATGTTCAATGGGCCGGTCAAATCTGTCGGGCAGAGGATGAAAGGATTTTCCGCCGACACGCAAGAGGAAATTCTTAAAATCCGGGATTTGATCCGGGGGCGGATCCGGCGGGCGGGGCACCCGCGGGGTTGGCCGGGCTGGTGTCGGCGAAGGTGATCGCGCCGACTCCTCCGCCCGCATCGGCCATCGCGATGTAGTGGATCCGGCGCTGAACTTTCGGGAAGATCCACTCGCCGTTGAACCTGGCATAGACCGCGTTGAGACCCTTCAGATCAGTGAGCTGGGGGACGCCCGCGCCCGTGCGGACCGGCGGGCCGAACCGCTGCACAAGGTAGTTCCGCAGCCCGTCCCATCCGCCGGCTGTCGTCAGCGTGCGCTCGGTCGGGCCGTTGAAATATCGCAGCTCCATCTTGCGCACTCTCCCGTCCTGGAACGTTAGCACCAGGAGGCTGATCTGCGCGTTCGGCTTGTAAATTTCGAAAACCTCGCGGCCGGTCGAAGTGGCTGGGCCGGGCTTCGACGCGGGAAACTTCCGCAGGACGCCCTTGCCATCGCCCAGCTTCACCCCCGCCACTTCCAGCTTCGCAAACCGGGCCGCATCCCCCGTGGGCGCGGGCTTCTTTGCCCCGGACGCGCAGGCGCAAAGAAAAAGAACCGACAGAAAAAATCCGGCGCGCAGCAGGTTTCGTGCAGAAGGCATGATCAGAGCGCATCACGGATGCGCGGAAATTTCCAACAGATTTTTTGGTTTTCCGATCAGCATTCCGGCCAACCGGAAGCCCGTGCTGCCCGGCGATGCGGCAGAAGCGGCACCCCGCCGCATGAGGAAACCAGCCGGCCGGCAATAAACGCACCGCAAATTTTTCAGGAAAACAGTTGCCATTCCGCGCAACCCGGGCGAGTCTCCACGTCCAATAAATTTTATGAGTCTGCATCCCAGTTTAAAAGGAAAAGGCGCGATCCAAGCAAAGCGCAGCGTGTTGAAGCGGTTCGAGCGGGTGGACCTTCTGAAGAAGCGCGGCCAGTTCAAAGACGGCCAGCGCGTGATCGGACTTCCTAAGACGAAGCCGGAGGCCTGATCCGCCGGCCCATGCGGCTGAATCGCTTTCTTGCCGCCGCGGGCCTCGGATCGCGCCGTGCCTGCGATGCTCTGATCGCATCGGGATCCGTGGTGCTCAACGGAAGCCGCGTCGAGAAGCTCGCCACGCAGGTCGGGCCCGATGATGACGTGCGGGTGCATGGGCGCCCGATCCGTCCGGCCCGCCCGGCCTATCTTCTCCTGAACAAGCCGCGCGGATATCTTGTCACGCGTTCGGATGAGCGCGGCCGCCGCACGATCTACGACATCCTGCCCCCGGAGCTCGCGACGCTCTCCCACGTCGGCCGGCTCGACAAGGACAGCGAGGGACTCCTGCTCCTCACGAACGACGGCGCCCTGGCGCAGCGGCTCACCCACCCGTCGCACGAGATCGAAAAAGAATACGAGGTCACCCTCGACAAGGCTTTCGATCCGGCGCACACGCCCAAACTTCTGAAGGGGATTTTTATCGAGGGGGGCCGCGCGCGCTTCGAGCGCCTCCGCCTCCTCGCCCCCGACCGCGTGAAAGCCGTCCTCCGCCAGGGCATCAAACGCCAGATCCGGCTCATGTTCTACTCGCTCGGCTACGAGGTCGAACGCCTCAAGCGCACAAAGATCGGCAGCATCACCGACGCCCGCATCCCCACGGGTTCGTTCCGCCACCTCACGCCCGGCGAGATCGAATCCCTCAAACGCGGCGGCCCGAAGTTGCCACCCGCCACATCGCGCAAGCCCGCCAAAAAAATGTCCTGAGCCCAGTTTCCTCAGCCCCGGCGGGAACCGCCCGCTCAGCCGGGAGCGACGACGTCGTCCATCTCGCGGATCGAGCCGTCAGGGAAATAGATGTTCGCCCCCGCCCGTTGCCGATCTCGACCAACCCCACCACATGCCCGCCGGAAAAAATAAATCCGGAAATCTGCGGCCAAAAACTCCGGCGCTCTCACCACCCGCATGCCAGAAAAAATGCAAGAATATGTATACTGCCCCCAACTTGAACAATACATAGAAAACACATTTTCTTATGAAAACCCTGACCTGTTTCGTTTTGGGCCTGGCCACCGTCTGTTCCGCAGCCGGGCTGGCGATCACCAACGGTACCTTCAACGGGTTCACCCTCATGGACGGGCTGCCTGGATGGAAACTCTCGCCAGGGGCCACGGTTGAAACAGAGGGAGATCGCCCGGCTCTCGTGCTGCGCAGCACTTCACCGCAAAGCGCGAGCGCGTCGCAGGACCTACGCTGCGAGCCAGACTGGGGGGTCTTGCGCTTCCGCTACCGTGTCTCGGTGCCGTCGATCACTCAGGGTCCTTTGGGCTGGAACAATGCGAGGATCGCCCTGACCGTCAAAGATGCCGCCGGCAAGGTGACCCACATGGTGGCAGGCGACTGGCCGAAGCCGACCGATGGCTGGATTTCCGTCGATAAACTGATCGACCTGCCACCCGGCACGACCTCGATCAATATCTCGCCCGCCATTTTCAACGCCACGGGCGAACTGCGCATCGCCGATCTGAACGTCGAACTCGCCGCCCTGCGAGGCCAAGGGATTGATGCCCCCCCGCCGGTAGGCCAAACCCCCGAATGGGGGGCGGAGCCTTTGGAAAAACAGAGTCCGCAACGCGATGTGGTCTGCCTCAATGGGCTGTGGCGGTTCATGCCAGCCATTGGCACGGCGGCGTCCACTCCTTTGAAATCGGGGTGGGGATGGCTTCGCGTTCCGGGGACTTGGCGCCCCTGCGGCTCTCTGCCGTCCGCCGTCCGTGGCATCGGGCCTTGCTGGCAGGGCTTCAATGGCGAAACCCCGGCGGCATGGTATCAGCGCAAGCTCACGATCCCGGCATCGTGGGAAGGCCGGGCGATCCTGCTCGACTTGCAGCGGGTCTGCACCGATGCAGCAGTCTTCATCAATGGCAGTGAAGTCGGCAAGGTCTCCTGGCCGGGAGGCGAAGTCGATCTGACGGCTGCGGTGAAACCCGGCGAAACCTATGACCTTTTGGTCAAGGTGGTCGCGGTTGCAGACAAAAACGAAGTCACCCGCTTCATGGGGATGGGAGAAGGGCAGGTCACCAAGGAGAAGGTTGCCCTGCAAACCCACGGGCTTGTTGGCGACGTGCTGCTGTCCAGCCGCCCGCCCGGAGCCCATCTCACCGGCTGCGCCATTCGCACCACCGTCGAGATCCCTGGGGCTGCCGAACCCGCACCGCCACCGAAAGGCGACACGCTGACGGTCGTGGCGGACTATGCCGGGCTGAGCGCCCCTGGCGAAGTCACTCTCACGGCTGTCGTGCGCGAGGAGGCCACCGGGGTCGAGACGCGCCGATTCAGCGACAAAGTCACGCTGGTGGCCGGTGACGGCAGCGTCACCGTTTCTTGGAAATGGAACGACCCCGTGCTTTGGGATATTAAACAGCCCCATCTCTACACGATGGAGCTCGAGCTCAAAGGGTCCGGTATTCACGACGCCATTCGCGAAACCTTCGGGTTCCGCGAATTTCGCATCGATGGAAAGCGCTTCCTTCTCAATGGCTCGGAAATCCGCCTGCGGCCGGGGTTGATTCCCGAGGGCGATGCCGCCGCCGTGCGCGTTCTCATCGGGGATGTGCTCGATGGCCTGAGCTCGGTTGGCTATAACACCGCCGAACTCTGGCCGTGGAACCGTGACGAGCGCGGGACTTGGGAGTTCGACGATCTCTGGTGCCAGGAAGCCGACCGGCGGGGTTTTCTGCTCGTCGTGCCTGCTCTCGATCAAGCACCGCTCGTGAACTCTTGGGGAAAACCTGGCGTCGCGGACGGCTGGGCCGCGCGCATGGCGTCGATGCTCAAGCGGCTGCGCAACCACCCTTCGGCCGTCATGTGGGTGACGGGGGCCAACCGCTTCGGGCACGGCCAGGATCAAAATCCTCTCGCGATTGGCAGCCGGACCCGCGGCTGGCCGAATCACGATGGCTGGCGGGGATCGGCCGAGGATGGCCTCGACGCCGTGCGCCGCATCAAGGCTGTGGATCCCACACGCCCGGTTCTGATGCATGCCGGAGGGCCTGTGGGGGACGTCTATACCGCGAATAATTATCTCTGCATCACCCCGTTGCAGGAGCGGGAAGAATGGCTGTCAAAGTGGGCGAAGGACGGCGATATGCCGGTGTTGATGGTGGAGTTCGGGACGCCGTTTGGTGCCTCGTTCCAGCGCGGGCGCAACGGCTGCGGCCCTGCGGAAGCGAGCGAGCCGCTCTACACCGAGTTTTGTGCTATCTACCAGGGAGCGGACGCCTACCGCTTGGAAAGTCCGGCCTACCGCGCGACCCTGGCATCCACCTTTGACAAGCAGATGCTTTGGAACACCTGGCACGGGATCGAGGTTTCGAAGATACACGACGGATTCGACCAGATGGAGGCACTCTTCGAAAAAAATACCTGGCGCACTTGGCGCACCTGGGGAATCCCCGGCGGCATGATTCCTTGGTGCCGGGGCTACGGCTGGCTGAAAGACACAACAAGCGAAGGAGGAGCCGAGCCTGCCCCCGATTCCTTGCCTCCTTTCAAGCCGGGCCAACGTGGCGTTTGGAAGGCGGATGCCCCACGCAGAGTCACCCGATACCTGCGTCCCGAGGGCATGCCGCTTACCGTGGCGGGCAAAGCTCTTGTCGCCGCCAACCAGGAAACCCTGGCATGGTTCGCCGGGGCGCCCGACTTCGTGGACAAGACGCATCACGTCCGCGCCGGAACCACCCTGGCCAAACAAGTACCAGTCATCAACGACGGCCGCAGCCCGGCCAAATGGTCGGTGACGTGGCGGGCGGAAGTCGCAGGAAAGCTTATCGCGGAAGGCACCGAACACGGAATCGTCTCTCCGGCGAGCACGGTCTTCGTGCCGCTCAATGTGCCGATTCCCGCCGTGCTCGCCAGCGACCGCGTTCCCGGCGCGATCACGCTCACCTGCACCATCGGCGGGGCCGAGCACTCCGATCGCTTTGACTTCACGGCTTTCGAGGCGAAGGCGTCCAACGCTCCCCCTGCGCCAAAAATCGCCTTGCTGGATCCGGTGGGCGATACCGCCGCCCTGCTGCGCGAATTGGGTGTTGCCTCCACCGCTTGGGACGGTAAGCCGACAAAATGCCTGGTCGTGATCGGCCGCAACGCCTTTGCCAAAGGCGGAGCAGACCCGACCATCCTTGTCGGCCAGCTTAATGGCGGTGGCCGCGCGCTCATGATGGCCCAAGATCCTGCCTGGCTGCACGACCGCTTTGGCCTGCGGGTCGCCGAACAATTGTCGCGGCGCGCCTTTCCGGTCATCGCCGATCATCCGGCCTTGGCCGGCTTGGATGCCGGGGCCTTCCGTGACTGGGCTGGCGGGAGCCGCCTCGTGGATCCGATTGACGCGCCGAACGATAATATCAAAGTCCCGGAATACGGCTGGCGCTGGGGCGCGCGCCATGTCGTGAGCAGCGCGCCCATCGAGATCCCCCACCGTGCCGGGTGGCGTCCGATCCTGGCCTGCGAATTTGATGGGGCCTACACTCCGCTGGCCGAAGTCTCCGTCGGCGGCGGCACCCTGACCATCTGCACGCTCGATCTGGAAGATCACGCGGCGGCTGATCCGGCCGCCGAACGCGTGGCGCGTTCCGTCCTCGCTGCCGCCTCTGCCGCCGCGCCCGAAGCTCGCGCCACCACCACCTATCTGGGCGGGGATGCAGGTGCCGCGCTCCTGGATGCCTCCGGTATCGCATGGAAACGCGCCGCAGCTTTGCCAAAAAATGGCACGGCCGTCATCGGTTCCGACGCCGTCATTTCCGACGCCGACCTGGGCGCTTTTCTGCGCCGTGGGGGACGAGCCCTGATTCTTCCTCGCTCCTCCGCTGATGCTCCGCTGGGAGTCCGTCTCGCTCTCGTGGACCATCATCCCGGCTCGCTCGATGTGCCTGCGTGGTCAAGTTGCCGCGGCATCTGGCCGGGCGAGCTGCGCCGGCGTGCCGACGGCCCGGCTTGGGTCGTTGACAGCGGGGCCGACGTCATCGGCGCGAATGGCCTGCTGGCCGAAGTCCGCCGTGGCAAAGGGGTGGCTGTTTTTTGCCAGCTCGACAGCGCGTCTCTCGACGCCGATCGCCTGAGCTACAACCGATACACCCGCTGGCGCTGGACGCGGGTGCTCAGCCAGCTCGCTTCGAACTTGGGCGGGCTCTGCGTCGGCGACAGCCGGCTGATCCTCCCGCTCGCGCCTCCCGATGAGATCTCTTTGAGCGGTGAATGGAAGGTGCTGCTGACCGGACCTCTGCCGCAAAAAGAAGAGAGCGAGGCACCGGCGGACAATGGCCCCAGCGCGGCGGCGCTCGCGCATGTCGCGCCCGATGCCGACGAGACGGGCATGCAGAAATTTCCGGTCTCCCGGCAATGGAGATCCTATGGCGGGGCTTGGGCCAAAGCCGATGGGGAAGCCCTTTACCGGAAGACTGTCGATATCCCCGCAGCATGGGTTGGCAAAGATCTGACTCTCGCTCTGGGCATCGTGGACGATTTCGACAATGCCTATTTTGATGGGGTCGCGGTCGGTTTAACCGATAAATCCACTCCGAAGTTCTGGACTGTTCCCCGCCTTTACACCGTGCCCGGACGCTTGGTGAAGGCTGGCCGACACACCATCGCCGTGCGCGTTTTTGACCGCTTTGGCGGCGGAGGCCTGGTCGGCAGGGCCAGCGATCTTCGGATTTCCCCCAAGATCCCGCTTGCAACGGCGCCCGCTCCGCTCTATCACCCGGACTACATCGCCGACTTCCCCTACGGGGACAACCCTTACCGATATTATCGCTGGTGAGCACGAGAAATTGCCCTCCGTGCTTCAGCGGACTTGATTTGGAAAAACTAAAATCTATGAAACTAACTAACCGAAATCCTCTGAAACTCCTATCATGTTTCGTTCTGGGCCTTGCAGCCGCAACGGCTGTCTGCGCACCTCCGCCGACGCCAGCCAATACGGAGGGCTGGGGCTCTTCCAAGGCCGATTTCCTCAAGGGCCCGGACGGGAAACCTTTTGTGAGGCTGCATCTGGAGGTGGACCGGGGGGGCTCGTCTCTGGGTAACTTGGTCAATCTCGAACCAGGATGCTCCTACGACCTGAAAATCGAATACCAGTCCAGCGATGAAGTCTCGGCCAGGGACAATGGGTCCTGGATTTATTTCGCCTACAAAGATGGCAAGGACAAGCAGCTTGGCGATGATTGCAAAACCCTCGAAAAGGCAGCGTCATGGGTGAGCAAGTCCTTTCCTCTTACCCTTCCGGCCGGGACAGAAAAGGTCGCCATCAGCATCCGCCAACAGAACCGCAAAGGAACCTTGGACATCAAATCGGTCGAGCTGAAGTCGAACGATGGGAACGCGGCTTCAACGCTCTCCCCCGCTGCCCTGGCAGCCCTGGAATACATCTCGACGCCGGGCGAAAAGCTGAGCCCGGAGGGCGAACGCTCGCCGCTCGATGGCAATATTTTCTCCCCTTACCTGAAGGGAATCGCCCCAAAAATCGTGAAAGACCTAGGGACAGAGACGGTGGACGACGTGCAGGTGCACAAGGTGGTCTTCCGATCGATGACGGTGGGCGGAGAAACGCAGGATGTCTATGCGATTATCGCGCGGCCTCCCGGCGATGGGCCGTTTCCTGGCGTCCTTTTACTGCATGGCGGCTACGGATGCGCGGACGCCAAGACGGCAATCCACTTTGCCAAGGCCGGGTATGTGGCGATTTCTCCCGACCTCCCGGGAATTGCCGACCCGAAGAACTGTCCCAATTCTGTTGGTCCCTGGGCCGCCCGCTTTGCCAAGCTGGGCAAAAGGGGGAAGCCGGATCCTACGGCGGATGAAACGTTTGATGCCGTGGTGGCTGCGCTCCAGGCATTTGATTTGCTCGCCGCACAACCTGGCGTAAAGAAGGATCGCATCGGAGTGTCCGGCATCTCGATGGGCGGCTACTCCACGACCATGATCACTGGCTTGCTCGGCAAGCGGGTGCGCGCGGCCTATTCCATATTCGGCTGCGGTTTTTATGATCGCGGAAGCGAGTGGAGCCCGGTTCTCAAGGATCTTCCTGATGACCAGCGCGAAGCCTGGCTGCATCACTTCGATGCTGGCCGCCGGGCCTCAGGTATCCAGGCCCCGTATTTTATCGGTGCCGCCGCCAGCGATCGCTTTTTTTGGCCGCCGGCCGTAAATGCCACCCTCTGTGCCATCCCGGGAGCCCGCAACCAAGTGTTCGCTCCAGGAAACCACAGCCTGAAAGGCGTTCCCGGGGGTGATAACATCGCACTGCTCTACTTTTCCTATTGGCTCAAAGGCGAAGGCGAACCCTTCCCGCAAGTCACGATCGAGAGCTGTGAAAACCTGCCCGACGGAGCGAAGAAAATCTCGTTTTTCGTGCAGTCCTCCTTGCCGATTGTGACGGCCACAGCGTTTGTCACCGCCGGAGGCGAGAGCTGGCAGAAAAGCGCCTGGGAGCCGATCCTTGCACAGCCCGACGGTGAAAAGAAATTCCAAGTGATCATCCCGGCCGACAAGATCAACAAAAAGGGGGCCTGGTTCGTGAATGTCTCCGACGCGAGGCCTGCAACCGCCGGCAGCCTCGTCTATGGCATGGATGCTTCGGGTTCCGGCCCTGCGCTCCACGCCCTGGGAACCCAAGAACAGAAATAAAACCAAAGAAAAATCGAGGGTGGGGCACGTTCTGACCGATGGCCGGTCAGCGATGGGTGTGTGACCTCCTATGTCGCAGAGGCGTTTCCTGATAAACTGATCGATGCAGGAATCGATGTCCCGGTGCTCTCCATCGAGAGAACGTTTTGGGAGAAGGCCTCAATCCTGCACGCAGAAGCACACCAAACGTTGGAAAAAGCGATCCCCGAACGGTTTTCCGGCACTATGTAGACGTTGACGCTTTGGCCAAAACCGAGAGCGGAAACAGTGCCCTGCAACGGGACGACCTGTGCGCCCGCGTCGTCGCGCACAAGCAGGTGTTTTTTCGGCAATATGGGCTCACACCGAAGCGGCCGTTCCAGGGACTTTTCGGATTATGCCACAAAAGGAGCGCGCCGAAGTTCTTGCCAGCGACTACGCCGAAATGCGCGACATGTTTTTCCAGGAACCGCCGCCGTGGAACGAAATTCTCGATGTGCTGGCGGACCTTGAAAGGCGGATCAACTCCGCCTCCCGTGTCATCTAACCAGAAGATTCCCGTGGCCATGCAACCTTCAGGGATTTATCCTGAAGGTTTTGGTGTGACAAATTTTTCTCCAAATCCAGTTGACTTCGCAATCTGCTCATGCCATTCATATGATCAGATGGGTTCTCCAAAGAATGAATCGGCGAGGCAGCGGGCGAATCGGCGGCTTCTGGCCTGCGTCGCACGGCTTTCGGCTGCGGGCGAGGAGTGGCTGCCGGGCGAGCGCTCGCTTTGCGCCGAGCTGGGCGTGAGCATCATCACCGTCCGGAGCGCGATCAAGCAGTTGGTGCTGGAGGGGCTTGTCGAATCGGTTCCGAGGAAGGGAAACCGTCTTTGCCGCCCGGTGAAGAAAAGCGCCAATGTGGGGATTGTTCTCTCGAACCAGGAGGATGTCTCTTTCGTCCATGCGCCCCTGATGATGATGGGGATTTTCGATGTCTTAGCCAGGCGCAGAGAATGCCTGCGCATCATCGAGCTCCGCGATTTTCAAAAGGCTCCGGGGGTTTTCAAGAAGCTGCGCCTCGATGCCTGCATCGTCTTCGTTCCGGAACGCAAGCTGTATCCGAAGATCGCCGAAGCGATGAAGGCGTCCGGGATCGCCGTGCTCCCGCTTCTGGGCGACTGGAGCGAAGGTGCCGAATCGCTCCCCTGTTATGTGACCGCTGACACGCGGGGGGCGTTGCGCGCTCAAGCGGAATTCCTGGCGCGTTCCGGCTGCAAAAATGTCGCGCGCTGGAATGCCTCGCAAAGTCCCACCCCGGGCCAGGATTTTCCTTCTTTCAAAAAAGCTTTTGCGAGGGCCGGACTCCGCTTCAAACCCGAGTGGACCTTGAGCGCGAATGCGGTTGCGGTCGAGCTGCCCGGGCTTTTAGATGCGGGGAAAATCGATTCTGCGATCGTGCACGGTGGCTTGGAGAACATGCGCAGAGTTTTCGAGATCCTCGACCGGCACGAGCGGGGAGGGGATATCGTTTTGTTGGTTGATGATGTCGGTGACTATCTTGCCGAATTCTGGGCTGCGTATCCGAAAGTGAACGTCGCGGGCGTTCACTGCCATCCGACCTACGAGATCGGCCTGGCTGCTGCGCGCGCGATCGGCGACTTCCTGGATAAGGGGAAGCCTCTCGGACGCATTGAAGTCCCCTATTCCATTCAATCCCTCGAATAGCGTTGGACGGCGATCTCAACCAAGCTCAAGAACCATCAATAATATGCTGACGATTTCAAACCTTCGCATCGAATATCAAAAGAATCCTCTCGGGATGGATGATCGCGCTCCGCGATTTTCCTATGAATTGACCGGCGGTTCGGCCCGGCAGATCGCGTGCAGAATCTGCGTCGTTTCCGAAACCGGCGATGAGGTATGGGACATCGGGTTTGTCGCATCCGGCGAAACCATTCAAATCAGCTACAAAGGGAAAGCGTTTAAGCCGTTCACCCGGTATGACTGGAAAGTCCAGGTCAAGGACGAGAATGGCGGCGAAAGCAACGATACTCCTGTGCGCATGAGCGACATTTACATGGGCGAGACCTACGAAGCGTGGCGCGAGGACGAGGATCGGGACTGGGCCTCCAAGCTCCTGCCCTACAAGAATGTCTATGCCGAAAAATGTGACTCGGTCGGCGCGAAGCTTGTTTGGCACAGCGGGGCAGCGATCCGGCGCATGGCTGAATTCAAGCCGGTTTCGATCGTCAAACGCCCCTCCGGCTCCTACCTCGTTGATTTCGGACAGAACTTTGCGGGTCGCGAGCGCATCCGCCTGGAAAACACGCGGAAAGGGTCAGTTATTCCCGCCGCAGAGGACTCGGTCATCACCGAAGGCGGCCAGCCAGCCGAGAAGGCTATGGGAGTCAAATTCCTGCGCCAAGAACCCGGCGCGGCAGTTTACGAGGTCCAGAGCGGGTGCTACGAATTCGATTCCTCTCAAATATCTACGGCTCTGCCAAGTCGCTCGGATGTCGCTCGGACGCCCGAGTCCACAGGCCGGGATGGAAAGCCAGCTCGCCAGAATCCGTAACCATAGAAATCATATGTCTTCGCTCTACGATCTTTTAAGAGATACCCGCCCTTCGTTCATCGGTCCCAAGCATTGGCTGGGCAATTTGCGCTGGTTTGCGCTGGAGGAGAAATCGCCAGGAACGTTTACATTCAAGACGGCACCGATGAATGCCACTGAGCAAGAAAGTGGGACCGCCTACCATGCCGCAGCCGAGGCGATTCGCACTCTGTTCGGGGTCGAGCTCGAAGGCACTGGGGAAATCCAATCCGTGACTTATCGGCCGGACGGCATGACGGCTACGTTCACAAGCGCCCAGTGCTCAATCGTGCTCCCTCTGGAGCGGTACGGCGCCCTGCTGACTCTGAAATCCCACTCAGGCGCGGCGATTACGGTCAAAACCGCCCGTAACTTGGGGAAAAATCCGGTGGTCGAGAAAGGGTTTCACGTGGATTCCGCTCCCGGCCGCGTCGTTTGGACGGATGGCGGTTACACGGTTGCCTTCCGCTTTTCGGGCGAAATCGAGCTAACTGCCGAAGGGGCCTTTTCCCTTCGCGCCACTGCAACCGAACCTTCAATTCTGGCGGTGGCATTTCACCCCGATGCCGCTGCCGCCATTTCCGAAACAGAAACGATCTTTACTCAATCGTCGGCGGTGGAAGCGGAAAGCCGGAATGCCTGGGAGGAATACCTGGTTTCGTGCCCGGTGGCGGAAATCACGGAAGATTATGTTTGGGAATTTGCCGGAGAGACGATCGTGCATTCGCGCGAGGAGATTCGTCAGCGGCAATACTGGCATTGGCAGGGCCTGCTGGCCAACGTCTACGAGCTGCCGTTCAATGACCTGAAGGCCTACATGTCCCCCGACAAGTCGAACTGGTACGGCGTCTGGAGCAACGACGGGCCAGATGCCCTGCGCGCCCTGTCTCATACCAGCCGGCACGGCCTGGCTCGCCAGTGCATTGTAGAATATATCCGCACAGCCATTTCGGCGGAGGGCGACCTCTCCTGGTATCTCCACGCCACTGGACAAGGCTGCCTCGGCGCGGCAGGCGACAGCGGACGTCTTTCCCATGGAGTTCCTTTGATCCTCAGGACCGTGGCTGAATATGTCGAGGTCACGGGCGATGCCTCAATATTGGACGAACCCGCCGGCAGCGGAGGCACGGTTTGGGACAAGCTCAAACGCTATATGCAGGTGGTATTCCAACACCGCGATGTGAATGCTGATGGCCTGGTCGAGTGGTGCAATCTCTGGGAGGGCGGAGCCGATGACAAAATTGGCTGCTTCTTTAGCGCGGCTCCGATCGAGGCCTGGGTCGAGGCGGTCGTCAACTTTCCAGAGGCGAAGCTGAAAGAATTCTATCGGGAAAATTCCCGGCCGGCCGTAAACCTTTACGAGCAGGCCTTCTTCCTCCATGCCCTGCGTGCGCTCGAGATCCTGGCCGTGCGACGCGACGAACCGGAGGTCGCCGAAGAAGCCCGGAAAAAGTTTGCGCATCTCGTGCGAGTCCTGGAAGACCGGCATTGGAACGATTCCGACGGATTCTATTATGACTGGGATGTCCGGGCCGAACGGCAGACTCGCGCGATGAACCAGGATGCGTTCTATCTGCTGAAATTTCTTAAACAGCCCGATCGTGCCGGTCGCGTGATCGCGCATCTGAATAACCCCGACGAATTTGCCCTGCGGCACATCCCCACCCTCGCGAAAAACGCGGAGGGCTTCCGGCCAGACGGCTACTGGTGCGGGGGGTTTTGGCCACGTGAATCGTCCTATATCGGAGACGGGCTCCGGGCAGCAGGCGACTTGCAGGGAGCGGATGCGGTAGTTCTCCGGGCGTTGTGTTGTGGCAAAGGAAAAGTGATGCTGGAGAATGTTGACCCGCTCACCGGTTTGCCGAACACCCCCATCTTTGCAATGGCCTACAATGCCCTCTTGAACCTTGTCCTCATCGACATCCGGAAAGAAATAGGAAAAAAGCCCTAAGAAATATTATGCACAAACTCGACCTCTGTAAAAATCTGGCCGGCATTGACCTGCCAAAATGTCACGTTGTCTTTCATTCCGCCGACAAGGTTCTCGAGCAACTGATGGCCAAGGCCGAGTTCCTGGCCGCGGAGAATATCAGACAATTCTCCCCGGACATGCCTGCGCTTATCGAAGGGGGTGGCTATTCCAGCGTTTACACTGAGACCCAGCCGATGGGCGGCGAAATGTATGCCAAGCGAAACCCGCGCGTGGCGCTGAACAACCAGCTCTTCTTCATGCTCTGTCAGCGGGCCGACGGACGTTTGCCGGGCCGCGTGATTTCTCTTGCCGATCCAGGGATATCCGCCGAATGGAAAACAGGTAATCCGGTTTACAAGTATTGCTCGGACGAATGGGAATCTCTTGGGCTTCTGGCTGATTTCGGTCAGATGCAAGGCAACGCCTTCCCTCAGCCTGCCTTCAAAATGTATTATTTGGCTGGCAAGCCTGAGGGATACTTGCAGATGCTGGGCGAGTGCCTCGAAGCCTTCGATGCTTATCTTTGGAGGACCCGCGATCCGGACGGGGAGGGGGTTCTCCAATCCTGGTGCATCTGGGATACGGGCGAGGATAGCTGCCATCGCTTCGACGGTTCGCCTAACCGCTGGCCGCACGACTACCCGCCCGTGGGCGAAAATACCCCGAAGCAATCCGACGCAAGCGATCGCGAAAGCTATTACCAATGGAGCTCGAAGCGTGAGCTCACCAAAATGACCCGGGTCCCCATGCGTTCGATGGACATGATGGCCTACTCATACGACAACCGGATGACGCGTGCGCGGATCTCCGACGTCCTGGGCGATGGCAAAGCCGGCTACTGGCGCCGACGGGCTGAGGAGGTTCGTCGCGCGCTCAAGCAAAACCTCTGGCGCCCGGAGAAAGGCGCGGCCTACGATAAGGATCGCAATAACCAGTGGATGGAAACCCTCATTCACAACAACCTGCGATGCATGTGGCACGGGGTTTTTGATCAGGAGATGGCCGACGAATTTGTCCGCCGGCATCTGCTGAATTCGGAGGAGTTTTTTACTCCTGTGCCGCTCCCGTCGATTGCCGCAAACGATCCCATGTTTTGGAATGCTCCCGATAACAACTGGAGCGGTCCGTCCCAGGGATTGACCTGGCAGAGGGCGCTTGGTGCCTTGGAGAACTATGGCCATTACGCGGAGCTCACGCTGCTCGGGCGGATTTATTTGAAGGTGCTCAAGGCGGCGGGCGCAATGCCCCAGCAGTTCGATCCGTTCGATCCGGAAAATGCCGCCAAGGAAAATAAAGGCCGCGATGGCTACGGGCCCACCGTTCTCGGGTTCATGGAATATGTCTCGAGGTTCTTCGGCGTATACTTGGAACGCGATCAAGTTTATTGGTCGGGCCTTGCCGACAGCGGGCCGGTGGAATATCAGCAGCAATTCGGCGACAGGATCTTTGAACTGCGCAATGACGGTCACGCCTTCGCCGGGAGCATTAACGGGGAAGTGCAATTCACCTGCACGGCAGGGGTTCGGGTTCACACCGACCTGGATGGTCGCGTCCTGGAGGTCATCGGGATCGATACGGAAACGAGGCATATCTCTATCGGAGCCGGCGGGACCGTCCGTCAGCTCACCGTCGCGCCCAACGAAGTCTATGACCTCACCGACGCGGAACCGAAACTTTTGAGCGCCGTGCCCTATTACACGCCGCTTCCCTTCGCAGGAAAGTATCCAGTTGCCGATGTGACCAGCGATTATTTTTTGCGATGGAAAATCTCGCCCGTGCTGCCCGGCGAAAGCATTGCCGAATTGTCCCGCCCGATTGAGAGCGAATCCCAGACCATCGAGCGGACGTTCCCACTGGACTTCATTAATCTGTCATCCGAGTGGAAGGAGAAAACCGGGCACGCCGCATTCTTCGGCTCTGTCGATGGGGATGAAGCGATGGATGTCGAAGTTCGCCTTGGGTATGATGGCCCGATTCGCATGTGGATTGGAGAAAGGGAAATCCACTGCGACCTCGGAGGATCAAATCCTGCATTTCGCGATGAATATCGAATTCCTGTAAAACTGCAGGCCGGAAGATCGCCGGTCACGATCCTGATGGCGCTGAATGGCGGCAAAGCCTGCGGCTTCTTTCTGCGAATGGCGAGATCCCATGCCGAGCCTGCGCCAGTTATGCCAAACCCTGTGTAATTCTTTCATACCTTTTATGAAAATCCTGATGTTTCTTGAGTCTGCCACTGTCTGAACAGCAACTGAACCGACGGCCCCCAATACCAACTCTATGAATTCAAAATTTCTTTTTCATGACGGAGCGTTCTCGCTCACAAACAGCAACGGTTTCGGATGGGTGAAATTCCTGTTCGAGTTCAACGGCGCGCTTTCCACTTCCGTGCCATGGAAAACCGAGGAGTCCGAGGGCTGCCTCAAGGCCGCGGCCCAGTTCCCAGACCATGCCGAGACACTCAGTTTCGCGCATGACCCGGAACGGCAATCGCTCACGGTGTCCCGGACGATCACGAACACCGGGAAATTTCCCCTGTGTTTGAAGTCCGTCTCCGACGGCTTGCTATCGGACGAATCATTGTTGCTGGTCAGCAAGGAAGGCTCGGGAGGATTTCATCAAAAATGTGGACAGTTCAACCATTATAACGAGGCCAACAACTTGCGCTGGTTTCACAGCGGAAACCTCCGCAACGAACACATGCCGAAGTCGCTCCGGCTGGACTACCCATATGTCCGGAAACTGCCGATCGAGCCCCTTCGCTTCAACCAGGGCGAGGCCAACGACGTCCCGGCATTCGGGGTCTGCGACAAGAACTACCGGGTCACTGCCGTTGAGGGAGACTTAAAGCAGACGCAATTCGCGCGCTCATGGGAACTGGCGGTGACAATCCCGGGCCGTCGGCTCACCTCGCCCGTCCATGGCATCTGCCGTGGGATTATGTCCTATCCGGCCTCCAACGGGTTCGAGCTCGCGGCCGGGGCGAGCATCGAGGTCTCGAAAGTCTTCTACCAGATTTTGGAGGACACGCATCCCCAGGACGCATTTACGGGTTACATCGAGGCACTGGGCCACGAATTTCGCCCCTACGGTTCGGTCTCGCCGCTCCTGCATGAGGCGATCTACTGCACTTGGAACTTCGGGGTCTTCGGCGACATCACCGAAGCAAACATTCTGGAGCGCGCCCGCATCCTTCGGGATAAAGTCCCGGAATGCCGCTATTTCATGATCGACGATGGCTTCCAGGCCAACGGCAACGGCCTCGACTCCTTCTACCCGGATCCGGCCAGAAACTATAATTCCGCGCGCTTCCCTCACGGCATGAAATTTGTGGCGGACGAACTGCGGAAGCTCGGCCTCGTGCCCTGCGTCTGGTCCTGCCCGACCGTCAAGCGCGACTCGGTGCTGGCGCGTGAGCACCCCGAGTGGCTGCTGCGGGACGCCGACGGTTCCACCGACGCGGTCTTCGGCGGCGGCTACCTGGACTTGGGCAACCCCGAGGCCCGGGCGTTCTTCCTCAAAGTCCTCGACACCCTGTATGTGGACTGGGGCTACAAGGGCATCAAGTTCGACTTCTCCAGCCATTGGTATCTGAAAGACGACGCGCGCTTTACCCAAGGTTCGGGGCTGGAGTGGCGCGAGTTCATCTTCCGGGAGATCCGTAAACGTGTTGGGGACGACGGCATATTCATGACCTGTCTGGCAGCCGGCATGGGCAACCCGATCCAAGGCCGACACGCCGACAGCTACCGCTGCAGTTGGGACATCAACACCTGCACATGGCCGGAGATCGCCTACAACGCCGAAGCCACCCTGCCGCAAATTCTGCAGGAGGGGCGGAAAACTTTGTTGCTGAACATGGACAGCGTCGGGTTCGGAGACAAGATTACGGAAACAGAACAGTTCTTCCGCTTCAATTGGGTGTTCATCACGCAGGGGCTCTTCGAGCTGGGCGGCAAGATGGAGGATCTCACCGACAAACAGTTCGCTATCCTCCGGAAGCTGTTCGCCAACATGGACCGCGGCCATCGGGTCCATTACGCCGACGAGCAGGCGTTCCGCGGTGAACCTCTGCCGGAATGCGTCCAAGTGAGTTATCCAGCGGGTTCCCGCATGCGCACGTCCGGAGTGAAGAGGCATGTCGCTTTCTTCAACTGGTTTGAAACGAAGAAGGTCGTCGGCCTTGAGGTGGCCGAGGACGATATCACGGACTTCTGGACGGGGGCACCGGCCATCAAGCGGGACGGCATGCTGACGGTCACTTTACCACCGCATTCCAGCGCGCTATTCACGGTAAGGAAAGGTGTGAAATGAAGAAAATGATTGTTTCGTTTGCAGTGATGTCGCTCGCGCCTGGAAGCCTTTGCGCTGAAGATATGGCGCAGGAGTTCACCGTTCAGAGCGTGTTCAGTTCTCACATGGTATTGCAGAGGGAACGCCCGATAAGCATTTCGGGGACTGCGACGCCAGGCAAAGCCGTGCATGTCGAGTTCGCGGGCCAGAAGGTTGCCGCAGTGGCCGACAGCTCCGGCAAGTGGGCCGCAGTGTTTCCTGCGATGGCTGCGGGCGGGCCATACACCTTGATGGTCACTGGCGGCAAGGGCTCGAATCCCGTCAAGTTCGAGGACGTGCTTGTCGGCGAGGTCTGGGTCTGTTCCGGGCAGTCCAACATGGAATGGCCGCTGGACAAGTCGCTCAATGCCGGGC